>SYIM01000012.1 GCA_005798775.1 Burkholderiales bacterium | reverse complement strand
GTGGCGGGAACGCCCAAATATCTCGGCCTGGTCCAGGCGCTGGAGAACGGTGTCAGGCAAGGGGCATTGGAGTCTGGGGCGCAGATTCCGCCGCAGCGCGAGCTCGCTGTCCTGTTCGGGACCACCGTCGCTACGGTCACCAAGGCGGTCGCCGAGGCCGCGCGGCGCGGCATCGTCACAGCGCGCTCCGGGAGTGGCACCTATGTGGCCTCGGCGCTGGGCGAAGGCACCGCGGACCGGTGGGGCGACCTCTCGCTCAATATTCCACCGGCGGCAGTATCCGCAGAACTGGTGTCCGCTTCGTTTCGGCGAACGACGCAGCTGAATACGCTCTCTCGCCTCATTGACTATGCGCCGGTGAGCGGCAGCGCTGCTAACCGAAGCGCTGGCGCTACGCTGTTTGGCTTGCGAGGCCTCAGGGCTCAGTCCGAACGGGTGCTGGTCACGCAAGGGGCTCATCAGGGGCTTCTCGTGGCGCTGATGGCGCTGACCCGTCCGGGTGACAGCGTGGCCTGCGAGCGACTGAATTACAGCGGCCTGCGCCGCATCGGCGACATGCTTCAACTTAAGCTTGTCGGAATCGACTCAGACGCTGATGGCATGGTGGTATCGCAGCTTCGATCGCGGGTTCGCGAGGGGCGTATCAAGGCGGTTGTATGTACGCCGAGTAGCCATAATCCCACGTCGTCTGTGCTGAGCGAGCGTCGCCGTGCCGACCTGGCGAGGCTTGCGCGCGGTGCTTCGGTTCCCATCATTGAAGACGACATCTATGGATTACTCGCGGCCGATGGTTTTCCGCCGCTTGCAGCGCTGTGGCCGGAGGGAACCGTCTGCGTCACCAGCCTGTCGAAATGTGTGGCGCCGGGTTTGCGGTTGGGCTACAGTCTCCTGCCGCCCGCTTTGGTTTCCAGCGCACATGCGGCATTGCTGTCGCTTGGCTGGACCGAGTCGTCACTCCAGGCCGCACTGGCAACCGATATGATCCAGACAGGGGGGCTGACCCTCTGCGTAGCACGCCACCAGGCCGAGGCGCGCAAGCGAGTGATGCTCGCGCACAGTTTGCTTCCGGCCAACAGCATTCACACAGCCCATGACTCAGCGTCTTATCACCTGTGGGTCGGCACCGGGCCATCCCGGCCCGCTGACGTCGCCGCCGAGCTTTCCCGCCGCGGCATCCTGGTATCGCCCGCGGCCCATTTCCTGATGGAGGGTTCGGAGGCTCCGTACGCGCTTCGCGTCAGCCTGGGCGGCGCGCCAAATGCGGGGGCACTCGAAGAGCCGCTCCGCGAGCTTGCGGGCGTGCTGCAGAATCGACCCCGCAGTGCCTATGGGGCTATCGTTTGAAGCGCTTCCAATTGCAAGTCTCTTCGATTCGTCTTTCATCATTTAGCCGAGGTGTCGCCCATGAAACCCCTCCCAAGTCAGCGCCGCACCCGTGTTGCGCTGCTTGTGCCTTCATCCAATACCGTCATGGAAAATGACCTGCATGCAGGCCTGCCCAAGGATCGCTTCACAGTACACGCCGACCGCATGTTCCTGGTGGAAACCACGCGGGCCTGCGAACTCGCCATGATCGAGCACCACGCGCCGGCGGCCGCGAAAGATCTGGGCACGCTCAACCCTGATGTGCTGGTCTTTGGTTGCACTTCGGCCGGATCGTTATTTGGGCTTGCCTACGACACCCAGGTGTGCAGTTCGCTTGGTGAACTGGCAGGGTGTCCAACGATCGGAGTGGTCTCGTCGGTGTCTGAGGCCCTCCAGCGCAGGAAGGCGGCCAAGGTTGCGATCATCACGCCCTACAACGAGGACCTCACGCAGTCGGTGGCTGCTGCTGTGGCAACGCATACCGGCGTGGTGTGCGCGCACGGCATGGGAATTACCGACAACGTCGCGCTTGCCGATCCCACGCCCGAACAAATCGTCGAGTTCGCGCGTGAGCGCTTGCGTGGCCAGTTCTTTGACTGCCTGTTTGCGTCGTGCACCAATTTTCGTGCGGTCGAAGCCATGCCGCTTCTCGAGCAGGCATTTGGTGTGCCGGTCGTCACATCGAACTCGAGCGTGCTCGAGGCGATCAAGCTGCGCTTCCCGGCCCATTCCGTCAGGTCGTAGAAGCTTACCGGCGAGCAGGTTGAAAAATTTTCTTCACAACGATGCGTTGCCCCACGACCGAAAACAACTTCTGGTTCGGCGGATCGAGGCCCGTTACGAAGGCAGCGTCTAGCTGGCATCCCTGAGCGTTCCACCACACTCACCTGGACGGAGGTCCCTGCATGCAGTCTGTCAATCCTGCCACCATCCCCGCACCCAATGGCACCTACAGCCACGGCGTGTTGCTCCATCGTCCGGAAAACCTGCTGTTTATTTCAGGACAGGTGGCAATCGACCAGGCGGGCGCCATTCCCGACTCGCTGGAGGCGCAGGCCGAACAGGTCTGGAACAATCTCCATGCCATCCTGAGGGAAGCGGACATGAGTATTGCCAATGTTGTGAAACTCATGTCGTTTATCACGCGAGCCGAGGACTTCGCCAGCTTTGCCCGTATTCGCGCCCGCCATTTGGGTACGCATCGTCCCGCCTCAACGCTGCTGGTTGTATCGGCGCTTGCGCATCCGAAGTTCCTGGTCGAGGTCGAGGCGATTGCCGTTCGCTAGGGCGGCGGGCCGCCCACCATCGAAAAAAACGTCGTGATGAAGCACTCACGACGCATGGTGCCTGCTATGCGGCGTATTGATCGGCCACCCGCATCCTGAATTCACCGATCTTCTCGATCCGGGCGAAGAGGGTGTCCCCTGGCTTCACCGGGCCCACGCCCTCCGGCGTGCCGGTCAGAATCACGTCTCCCGGGTGTAGCGTGTACCAGGCTGAGGCATATTCAATAAGCTTGGGCACGTCGTAGACCAGCAGCCGGGTGTTGGAGCGCTGTCGGATGTCGTCGTTCACCGAGAGTTCCAGGCTCAAATGACCCGGGTCGCCGAGTTCGTCGGCGGTGACCAGCCACGGGCCCAGCACCGCGTAGGTGTCGGGAGATTTTCGGAAACTGCGGTCTTCGGGGCCGCGAACTGTCATGTCGAGTCCGATGGCGTAACCGGCGATATAGCTGAGAGCGTCTTCGCGTTTCACCGAGCGCGCAGTTCTCCCAATCACCAGCGCCAATTCGACCTCATGATCATTGCGTCGCTTGGGGTGTCGCAACTGAATCTCGGCGCCGCAGCCGACCAGCGCACTGTTGGCCTTCAGAAACAGGCCCCAATCACCAATAAAACTGGTGGGCCGACCGCCAATGCCCTGCTGCAGGTCCTTATCCTGGTGTGACTCATCGACGTACGCCTGATAGTTGATCGGTGCATTGACGATCTTCCCTGGGTTGGCGACCGGGGATTCCAGCCGGACCGAAGCGAGCGCCACGCGCTGCGCGGTGGGCAGTAACTGGTTGATGCGGGCGCGCACTGCGGTGAGGTTGGCAATCAGGAGGTCGTGCCCCGGAAATGGGTAGCGGTGGGACGGGAGCACGGATAAGGCATCGGTGACATCGGCAATCTGATCACCTTCCACGACGCCCAGTCGGTTGGGTTCGAATCAACAGATACGCATGAGGAGTCCTCGGGTCGGGTTGATCTATCAATCCTGGCACGACGCCTTCAACTGCCTGTTACCAGCCGGAGAATCGCGCCCAGGTTGCGGTGACCTGACCCTGCGCATCGACCACGTAATAACGGTCATGTTGCGCCGCCGTTGCACAGGCGTGGTTAGGCAAAATACGTAGCCGTGCCCCAACCGGAAGTGCTGGAAGGGGCCCGCCGTGTCGGTGCGCAATGATGCCGTGTTCCTGGTTGGCATCGGCCACGATCAGATCTGGAATCAGCATGCCGCTTGAGTCGCAGACCAGCCCGTAGCCCTGGTCGACGGACTGGCGCGCCGTGCCACGGTCGCGCGATGTCGCCATCCATCCGGCGTCGATCAGCGCCCAGCCCTTGTCTGACTGATGGCCAATCACGGTGGTGAGCACCGATAACGCGATATCGCTGGTTTGGCACACATTGATGCCTGCCATCACCAGATCAAAGAACACGAAGACGCCTGCCCGAACCTCGGTGACGCCGTCCAGGCAATCGGTAAAGAGCGCCGTGGGTGTGGAGCCGATACTCACGGTTGATGCAGGAAATCCCGCTGCACGGAGTGTCTTGGCGGCGCGCACTGCACCTGAGCGCTCAGCCTCGGCGATCTGGGCAATCTGTTCGTGGGAGCGTCCCTGATAGGAGCCGCCAGCGTGGGTGAGAACGCCGGCGCACACCGCATCGTGATCGTGAAGCGTGCTCGCGATAGCGATCAGGAGTTCACGACCATCGGGACTGACGCCCGCGCGATGACCATCGGTATCGATTTCAATCAGCGCGGGAAAGCCGCTCACGGCCCTGGCGCCGTCGATGCTATCAACCAGCAGGGTAAGGCGTGCACCGCGCTCAGCCAGTGCTTGCGCGCGGGCGCGTTTGTGGGGAGCAAACCCGACCGCATAAAGAATATCGGTATACCCAGCGTCGAAAAACTGTTCTGCCTCCTTCAGCGTTGAAACGGTAATGGGCGATTTCGTGCCATTCAGCACCAGGCTGGCAACTTCAAGTGACTTTGCTGTCTTCACATGAAGTCGCAACGGTACGTTGAATCGCGCAAGTTGGTCCGCCATTCGCTGTGCGTTGGCGGCAACGGTATCGCGCTCCAAAATCAGGCAGGGGGTGTCAAGCGGATGGGTTGTCATGATGAGACCAGAGATCCAATGAACATAGCGCTGCGACCAGGGTCGAAACGTCTTCTTCGGTGTTATAGCCCTGCACCGATAGTCTGACAAAGACCTGGCCTGCATGGCTGGTCACCGGCACTTCGATACGGTATTGATGAAACAGCTTGGCGCGAAGCCGCTCGGGATCAGCAACCGGTACCGGAATAGCCACCATCTGAGCCCAGTCATCATCCTGGGCGATGGGGGGGAGGGCATGCCGGTCAGTGATGGCGGTGAGCGCCTGCAAGGCAAGCTGATGGCAGCGGGTTCGAACGTCTGCCCACCGGTGCCGTTGCAGAAAGGCAATCGCCTCGGGCACCGCAAGCCAGGCCGAGAGCTCACGGGTGCCCTGCCACTGCAGACGCTGCTCGAAAGGCGTACGGCCTAGATAGGCTTCGAAGCCGGTGTGGCCGCCGGTGTGCCCGGCATAGCCCCAGCTGATGACTGAGGCGTCCAGGCAGCCCTGCCTTGCGGGCGCGGCATGCAAAAAACCTGCGCCCTTGGGTGCACACAGCCACTTGTGGCAGTTACCGACATAGAAATCAGCGCCGGTCGCCTCGAGTGACAATGGGATCTGTCCTGGTGCATGGGCGCCGTCGATCAGGGTGAGAATGCCGCGCTTGCGTGCCGCCGCGCACAAATCAGCCACGGGCAGGATGAGCGCGGTGGTCGAGGTGATGTGGCTCGCGAAGATCAGCCGGGTGCGCGGGGTGACAGCTGCCATCATCCGTTCAACGACCTGCTCCCTGTTGAAGGGGAGCGGAATCGTGACCCGACGGTAGTGCGCACCGTGCCTTGCACATATCCGCTCCCACGCGGCCTCGCAGGCTCCGTATTCCAGGTCGGTTGCCAGCACCTCGTCACCCGGTGACAAGGCGAGGGATTGCGCAACCATGTTGACGCCGGTGGTGGCGTTCGGCAGAAACACCAGATCATCGGGGCGGGTCGTCAACTCGGCGGCAAGCACGGAGCGCGCGCGAAAAAGCAGTTCTGCTGAGCGACGGCCGAGAAAATCGACAGGATTACGCTCCATCTCAAGTTGCCAGCGCCACTGTGCCTCGAGCACCTCGCGCGGGCAGGCGCCAAACGAGCCATGATTCAGAAAAGTGAGCTCAGGGTCGAGCAGGAAGTGTTCGCGGAGAGACATGGGCGCTATTCGGGGGCGTGGGTTGCTACTCTCTCCGAAGGACAATTGCCCTGTCAAATTCTGGTGCGCCTCGCCTTCAGCGCTCGGACGCGATAGAGTCGCGCTCCGTTATTTTCCGATTCGGAGACCGTCATGAATGCCCCGAGTTCTGCCGCCGCCTCAGCGCGGCCATCGGCTTCACCCTCCGATCTGAGGTCGGCCCCCGCGCCTGCTACAGGGGCCGCACATTTTCTGGAAGGGCTGACCGACCTGGGTATTCGCTGCCTGTTTGCAAATATGGGCACCGATCATGTGAGCCTGATCGAGGAAATGGCGCGGTTCCGTGCGGCGGGACGCCCGTTACCCGAGGTGGTTCTTTGCCCGCATGAAAATGTGGCGGTTCATATGGCGGCGGGCTATGCGGCAGTCACTGGCGAGGGGCAGGGCGTGCTGGTTCATGTCGATTCGGGTACTGCCAATGCTTCGATGGGTGCGCACAACCTGCAGCGCGCGCGGCTTCCCGCCTTGCTGATGGCGGGCAAAGCGCCTTACACCTTGCGCGGTGAGCTCCCCGGGTCGCGGGACAACTACGTGCACTTCATCCAGGATCCGTTTGATATCGGCAGCCTGGTGCGGCCCTACGTCAAGTGGGAATACAACCTGCCGACCGCAGTCGTGGCGCGCGAGGCGCTAAGGCGCGCGCACAGCGTCATGCAGTCCGATCCGCCGGGTCCGGTTTACATGACGCTACCCCGCGAGGTGCTGGCTGAGTCGCCTGCTGTGCCGCCAAACCAGCATTTCGACGCAGTCCGCTTTGGACCGGCCCGGCTGGGTGGGGTTGACGACGCGCGGGCGGCATTGATCGCCGACCGGCTGATCGCAGCCGAGCACCCGATCCTGATCACGTCCTACGCCGGTCGTCGTGCCGAGGCCGTGGTGGCGATTGAGGAACTGGCTCGACTATGTGGAATTCGCGTGGTTGATTACATGCCCAGCGCTCTGGGCATCTCGCGTCAATCGCCGTGTTTTGCGGGCTTTGATCCAGCAGCGGTACTGCCCGGGGCAGATGTGGGTCTGCTGGTTGATATTGATGTGCCGTGGCTACCGCGCTTTGTGCAGCCCGAGGCCGGTACCTGGTGGGCGCATGTCGATGTGGATCCAATGAAACAGGACTTTCCCATGTGGGGGTTCGCGACCGATCTGCGCATGCAGGCTGATGTTGCCACGGTACTGCGACAGGTCAGCGCTCTGGTTCGCTCCCGTTCCAATGATGGTTTTCGCGCCCGCGTCGAGCGGCGGATGCGTGAGCTCGACACAGCGGCAGCCGCCCGGGCCGAGGCATTGACGCGCGCGGCGGCCAAACCCGGCGAGACCGGTGCGCTTTCCGCAGCCCATGTGTGCGCGGCGCTGTCGCGGGCATTGGCGCCTGTTGATGTCGTGATCAACGAAGCGGTTCGGAATTCGCCTGCTGTACTTAACCAGATCATCCGTACCGAGCCGCATAGCTTCATCGGCGGTGCTGGCGGCGGGCTGGGCTACAGCGGCAGCATGGCGCTGGGCGTGAAGCTCGCCCGGCCCCACGTTCGTGCGGTTCATGTGCTTGGTGACGGTGCGTTTCACCTCGGGACGCCCAGTTCGGTCTATGCCACGGCGCAACGTTATGGTTTGCCAATCTTTACTGTCATTCTGGATAACGGCGGCTGGCAAGCGGTAAAAGAAGCGGTGCTACGGGTGTATCCCGACGGCGCATCGTCTGCCGAAAACGAGTATCACGCACGGCTGCAGGGTGCTACCCGTCGCTTCGAAAAGGTGGGTGAGGCCTTCGGTGCCTACGGTGAACTGTTAATGGAGCCCGCCGAAGTTGAGCCCGCGATCGCCCGCTGCCTGGCTGCACTTGATTCCGGACGCTCTGCAGTGCTGAACGTCCAGATTGGTCTGCAATAACCGACTGCCTATTCCGGAGGCTGTGATGCCCATCATAAAACCCGCTGTTGTCGCAACCCGCTTCACCCGCGCATCCGCTGCGCAGCGCCATGCTCTACCTGTTGCAGCCGCCGTTACGTTCACCCTGTTGACTTCGTTCATGTCGGGGGCCGCGCGGGCTCAGACCGCAACTGCGGACTGGCCAAGCCGGCCAGTGACCTTGGTTGTTGGCTACGCCGCTGGTGGTGGCGTGGATTTCATGGCGCGGCTGCTTGCAGAGAAGCTTTCCGAGCGACTGCGCCAGCCGGTGGTCGTTGAAAACCGTCCCAGCGTGGGGGCGGTGGTGGGCAGCACCCAGGTTGCGCGCGCTAAACCCGATGGCTATACGCTGATGATGGGTGCGCCCGGGCCAGTGGTTTTCAATCACGCATTGAACGACAAGCTGCCTTACGGCCCGCAGGATCTGGCACCGATTTCGACCATGAGTGACTCGCCGCTCGTGTTGCTGGTAAACGCCACCAACCCGGCGACCACGGTGAAGGCGCTGGTTGCTCAGTCGCAGGCCCAGCCCGACAAGAGCAACTACGCAGCAAGTTCAGCGTCGTTTCAACTGGCGAGTGAGCTGTTCAACAAACTCACTGGGGCCCGGTTTGCGCACGTACCCTACAAGGGGGCGAACCAGTCGGTGCAGGCGGTGATGGGCGGTGAGGTGACCATGGCGCTGGCAGACTCCGGGCCGGCAATTACCGGTCTGCAGACTGGCAAGCTGCGGGCTTTGGCTGTGACTTCACCCGACCGCATGCCAGGACTACCCGAGGTTCCAACCCTGCGCGAACTGGGTATCGACCTTACCCTGTCGCTCTGGATCGGGCTTCTCGCACCAGCAGGTACTCCTTCCGAGATCATCAACCGTTTGCACCGCGAAATTGTTTCGATCAATCAGCTTCCCGATGTACGCGCAAAAATCCTCGCAAAAGGCAGTGTGCCGGCTACGCTCGAGCCAGTAGCCTTCGCGCAGTTGATTGCACGGGAAATCCCCTTCTGGCGGCAACTGGCCCGCGATAACGGCATCCAGGGCAACTGACCGCGGTGCTCACCCCGTCCACCGCCAACGTGGTCTCAAATGACCGAATTTTTGAGCGGTGAACATTCGCGTGCACACTATTAAGCTGCGCTCAGCGCGCGGTCTGCCGAGCGTGCCGCACGAGTGATGATCCGGACAAGGCTCGCGAAGGGATGGTCTGCGCTACCATCAACAGATTGCTATCGCCCACTCATGTCGGTCATGACTTCACATTCAACGAAGCCCTCGCAAGTGTTGATCGCCGGCGGTGGTCCGGTTGGTATCGGTCTCGCAATCGAACTCGCCTTGCGCGGCATGCGAAGCACCGTGATTGAACGCCATGTGCAGATTCCGCCGATTCCAAAGGGCCAGAACCTCACGCAGCGCACCATGGAACATTTCCGAGCCTGGGGCGTGGAGCAAGCGATCCGTGATGCATCGCCCATTCCGGTGTCGTTTGGCATCGGCGGTCTGACCGCCTACGGCATGCTGCTCTCCGCATGGCATTATGATTGGTATCAGCGGGTGATCGTGCGCCCCTACTATGCGTGCGACAACACCCGACTGCCGCAGTACGCCACCGAAGCGGTACTGCGCGCACGCGCTTCTCAGTTGCCCGAAATCACGCTCCTCACCGGCTGGACAGTGCGCGACCTCGCTCAGCACGACACCGGGGTTGAGGTCGAGATCGAATCCGCTGGCGGCAAGCGGCAAACGCTGGCAGCGCCTTGGGTTGTCGGGTGCGACGGCGCCCGTTCGGTGGTACGAGAGCGTGCAGGCATCACCCAGACACGTGATGACCACGAAACCCGGATGGTGCTCCTGGTTTTCCGGTCGAAGTCACTGAATGACCTGATTGCCCGCTACCGGGGCAAGTCATTCTTCAACGTATTGCATCCTGAGTTGAAAGGCTACTGGCAGTTCTTCGGGCGCGTTGACACCGGTGAGATCTGGTTCTTTCATTCCCCAGTTCCGGCAGGCACCACCCGAGATAATTTCAACTTCCATCAGTATCTGGAATCAGTGGTTGGCGCGCCGTTTGACTGCAGTTTCGATCACATCGGTTTCTGGGATCTGCGCTTCGAAGTGGCCAATCAGTATCGAGCAGGCCGGGTGCTGGTCGCTGGTGACGCGGCACACAGTCACCCACCGTATGGCGGCTACGGGATCAACACTGGCTTTGAAGATGCCCGGAACCTGGGCTGGAAGCTGGCCGCCGTGCTCGAAGGCTGGGCGGGTCCAGGGTTGCTCGACTCCTACGATCTTGAGCGGCGCCCGGTATTCGAATCCACCGCGCGCGACTTCATTCGCAACTTCATTGAGGTCGACCGACAGTTTCTACACGACCATGATCCGGTCCGGGATCAGGCTGATTTCGATGCGGCCTGGGCGGAGCGCGCAGCCGGGAGCCCGGCAGAGATTCAAGGGTTCGAGCCGCACTATGAAGGCTCGACTATCGTATTGGGCCCGGCGAACGGAGGCTGTAGCGCGGCGGGGACGCATCAGTTCACCGCGCGACCCGGGCACCACCTTGCGCCGCAATTGGGCGCCGATGGTGCAGACCTGTTCGATAAGCTCGGGCCTGGGTACTCGCTCCTGGTTCTGGGTGAGCCCGATGACCTGCATCAATCGGAGTTGATCGGACAGTGGGTGAGCGCGGCTGTGGCAGCGGCAACAAAAAGCGGGCTCCCGCTATCGGTCATTCGCGACACGTCTGCGGCCGCCAGCAAGGCCTATGGCGCCACGCTTGTACTGGTGCGTCCCGACGCATTCGTGGCATGGGCCGGAGAGAGCGTGGACGCGCTCCCCGAACGGGTCATGTCTCGGGCGCGAGGCGATTTGTCCAATGCCTCGGGGTTACCGGCGACCAGCTCGCCATAACCACAAGGCGTAAGCCATCGCACAGCCTATGCCAATCGCGTATCCGAGCCAGCGGCTCTCGACTGTCTCAAGGCTCAGGGCCGTGGCGAAGAGAAAAAGACCGACGCCGCGTAGTCCGATGCCAAAGCCAGTCAGTACGCTGCGGGCGGCGGGGCCGCCACAAAGCGCGCGGGTGAAGGCTGGCAGGACCGAACCGTTGATGGGGTAAGTGAGCAGCATCGCACTCACCAGCGGCGGAGTGTCTGCAGCCAGGAGTAGCACGCCCGCGGCCATTGCGAGTGCGGCGCCCAGACGGAAAACAAGCTCCAGAGGCGGTACCCGAACGCCACCCTCCGGTGGGTGGCCCGCTGGAATGAGCCAAGGACCGACACCGATCGACAGCAGCCCGAGCGCGACCGTGACGTAGCGTGGCACAGGGAGCAAAACAGTGACAGCAGTGAGCGCGAAGAAGGCTGCGCTCGCGACCAGGATTGATTGCCACCAGTTGAACCGCATGACCGCCAGGCCCATCGCCACGATGAACCCGACGCAGGCAGTGAAATTGGCGAGCGTGGCCCAACAGATCTCGGCTACACGTGAACCGGGCAGATCAAGCAGCAGCAACCCGATCAGAGGAGCCATGATCAGCGGAAAGCCGGCGATCAGGCCCCCTGCGCGGTGACCGAACCTGCGCGCCGCCCAGGTGGCCGACAGCATACTGAGCGCGACCAGCGAGAGTTTCAGAGCGAGCATGGCTCAGGGAACGCGCGGCGATTGGGTGGGCAACGGGGTCGGCAGGCGGCCGAACCAACGCATGATGATCTGTGAGAGATCATCGATCAGCAGAAACACCACTGGGATGACCAGCAAGCTGAGCACCGTGGAGGTGATGAGGCCACCGATCACGGCAATCGCCATAGGGGAGCGAAAACTGCCGTCTCCACTTCCCCACTGCATTGCGATCGGCACCATGCCTGCGCCCATGGCGATGGTGGTCATCACGATCGGGCGTGCTCGCTTCCGGCAGGCATCGATCAGTGCTTCCAGGCGCGGCATGGCAGCGAGGGGAGGTCGCCCATCTGCGCCATCGTGGCCGCGTCGCGCGACAATCGCATACTCAACCAGCAGGATCGAATTTTTGGTGGCGACGCCCATCAACATGATGAGGCCGATCAGCGATGGCATCGAGAAGCTCTGGTTAGCCACCAGCAGGCCTACGAAGGCGCCACCCAGTGAAAGCGGCAAAGCGGCCAGGATCGTGACAGGGTGCAGGAAGTCTCGAAACAGCAGTACCAGCACCGCGTAAATGCACAGCAGACCAGTGAGCATGGCAAACCCGAAACTTGCAAACAGCTCTCCCATCACCTCGGCGTCGCCCACTTCCACCATCCGCACACCGGCGGGCAGCGACAGGATGGCGGGCAGCTTCTGAACGGCCGCAGTGACCTCTCCCAACGGAACGCCGGACAGTTCGATTTCAAAGCTGACGTTGCGCGCCCGATCGTAGCGATCGATCACCGCTGGCCCGCCGGTCAGCTCAACGCTTGCCACCTGCGACAGTATTACCGGCCCGATCGCGCCCGGAACGGTGAGGCGCTCAAGAAGCGACAGGTCGCTGCGGGCCTGATCGTCGAGGCGAACCACGATGGGTACCTGTCTTTCAGGGAGGTTCAGCTTTGGAAGCGCCGCATCGTAGTCGCCGAGCGTGGCTATCCGCAGTGTCTCGCCGATGGCTGCGCTCGTCACGCCCAGGTCGGCTGCCCGGGCAAAGTCAGTACGAACCCGGATTTCCGGACGCACGACGCTCGCGCTCGAGACCACGCTTCCCAGACCAGGGATGGTACGCAGATCGCGCTCAAGCTGCTGGGCCGCAGCTTGCAGCGCGTTGGCGTCTCCAGAGCTCAGCACCAGCACGTATTTCTCGCCCGAACTGCCCAGTCCGACCTTGAGCCGGGCCCCAGGCAGCGTTTCGACTTCAGCGCGGATCCGTGCTTCGATAGGTTGTTTACGTTCGCGCTCGCCTCGGGGCTTGAGCTGAATGGTGAGGGTGGCGCGGCGTACTTCCGGAAGTGCGCCAGCGGCAAAGGGATCAGCGCCTGCTGAGCCCGCACCGACGGTGGTGTAGACGCTTCTCACTTCGGGGATTCGACTCACCAGACGGGTACGCGCCTGCTCGGCCACGGCCAGCGTCTGCGCCAGTGTCGAGCCGGGTTGTAATTCAATCGTGACCTGCGTTTGCGAATTGTCATCAGCCGGAAGGAATCCCTTCGGAAGCAGCGGAATCAGCGCAATGGAGCCCGCAAAAAATGCGAGGGAACCCACCAGCGTGAGGAACTTGTGGCGCAGGCACCATTGGGCGGTAGCGAGGTAGCCGCGAATCCAGCGGGGCTCATGGTCGCGGCCCTGAGACACGATTGGCCGCAGGAGGTAGGCGGCCATCATGGGGGTGAGCATGCGCGCCACTACGAGGGATGCCAACACCGCAAGCGACGCGGTCCAGCCAAACTGCTTGAAGAATTTACCCGCGATACCGCTCATGAAAGCGGTCGGCAAAAATACTGCGATCAGCGTGAAGGTGGTCGCAATGACGGCCAGGCCGATTTCGTCCGCAGCCTCCATCGCAGCCTGATAGGGCGTCTTGCCCATCCGCAGATGTCGAACGATGTTCTCGACTTCCACGATTGCATCATCAACCAGGATGCCGATTACCAGCGAAAGCGCAAGCAGGGTGACAACATTCACCGAAAATCCAAGCCACGCCATGCCGGTGAAGGCTGGGATGACCGAGAGCGGCAGGGCTACTGCCGACACCAGCGTGGCGCGGATATCCCGCAGAAACAGCCACACCACCAGCACAGCCAGGATCGCGCCCTCGTACAAAAGAATCAACGATGCGTCGTATTCGTCCTGAACCGGTGTGACGAAATCGAAGGCCTCGGTGAGTCGGATGTGGGGGTGGTCGCGCGACAGGCGTTCCAGCGCTGCCCGAACCGCCTTGCCCACCGCCACTTCGCTCTCGCCGCGGCTGCGTGACACTTCAAATCCCACCACGGGCTTGCCATCAAGGAGGGCGGCCGAGCGCGGGTCGGCGTGCGTGTCGGTAATGGTTGCAATCTGGTCGAGTCGCAGGCTTCGCCGGGCGCCGCTGACTCCCGCCGTTCCGGTTGAAGACCCTTGCACTGACCCAGGGCCGGGGCCGACGGTAATGTCGATCGCCGCCAGTTCGGTTGCGTTCTTCACCACGCCAAGAGTTCGGATAGGCTGCTCGGCACTGCCTACATCGGCGCGGCCGCCAGCGCTCTCCTGCTGAACCTGCCGCAACTGACGCGACACCTCTGCTGCGCTCAAACCCAACGCCTGGAGGCGGACAAGGTCGAGTGCCACGCGTACCTCGCGATCGACACCACCGACTCGATTGACGGAACCCACACCCGGCACCGCGAGGAGCGCTCGCGATAGTTCGTTGTCAATAAACCAGCTAAGGGCCTGATCGTCCATGCGGCCGGAGCTCACCGCGTAAGCCAGTACCGGTTGTCCGGCGATATCGAGCTTTTGGACAACCGGTTCACGCAGATCGGAGGGCAGGTCCGAGCGCACTCGCTGCACAGCCGATCGAACGTCATCGAGCGCTTCCTGAACCGGCTTTTCAAGGCGGAATTCGACGGTGAGCGATAGTGCGCCATCCTGAATCCGGGTAGTGATATGCCGCACCCCCTGCACCGAAGCGATCGCGTTTTCGATCTTTCTCGCGACGTCGGTCTCGAGGGAGGAGGGCGAGGCGCCAGGCAGAGCGGCCTTCACCACAACGGTGGGCAGATCGATATCGGGAAAGTTCTGGACCTTCATCGCGCGGAAAGCCACTGCGCCTGCGAAACAGAGCAGAACGAAGAGCAGAATCGCCGGTATCGGGTTTCGGATCGACCAGGCAGATAGGTTGAACATGGGCGGGTCCCTTCTCAACGCCGACCAGCGGGGGCAGGAACTACGCGGACCTGATCGCCGTCGTTCAGAAATCCGGCGCCAGTCGCGACCAGAGTCTCGTCACCCTTCAGCCCCGACACGATCTCCACCCGCTCGGCTGTGATTCTTCCTGTCTGAATCCGCAGCTGCGTCACGCGTTGATCGGGCTCAATTCGAAACACATAGCTGAACCCGTCGCGCATGGCGATGGCGGACTGCGGCACCACCAACGTGCTGATCTCACCAAGCAGGAATCGACCGCGAACAAACATGCCGGGGCGAAGCCGGGCGCCATCCGGGCTGTTCATGGCGGGAACATCAACATGGACCACTGCATTACGTGTCTGCAGGTCCACCAGCGGCGCCAGCATCCTCACCCGGCCGCTGATCGTGATGCCGCCGGGCAGGTCGAGCTGGGCTGGCGCGCCAGGATTGATTCGCAGCAGTTCGTCCGATGTGACCTCGGCGCGCCATTCCAGCCGACCCTGGCGGATCAGGCGAAACAGCTCCTGTCCAGGCTGAGGGACCGAACCGACGCTCGCCGGGCGGGCGCTGACGATTCCGCTATCCGGTGCGACGATGCGGGTTTGCGCCAATCGGGCGCGTACGCCCTGTTCCTGCGCCCGCGCGCCTTGAAGACGCGCAACGGTGATCTGCTCAGCGGACAGGTACTGGGCGAGTTGCGTGGCGCTCAGCGCCTCGGTGCCGCGTAGCGTTCGTGCGCGCTCGGCGTTGTCTCGAGCCTCTGCCCACTGCGCTTCGAGTTCTCGGACGACGGCTTCCGCCTGGGCAAGGTCGGCTTCCAGGGTGGCTGACGCAAACACAGCCAGCAGATCGCCTCGTCGGACCATGTCGCCCACCGATGCCCGGACCTCTACCAGGCGCAGGCTCACGGTTTCTGTTCCGATCGGGGCTTCATCCCAGGCGGCGATGCTGCCGTTGGCGGGCAGGCGGAGGGCGAGCGTCTCGCGTGTTGGCGTGATCGCCGATACGCTGAGCGCTGGCCTGGGCGTGGCTGTCTGAGCGGCGCTGCAAGTGCCAGGCAAGCCCGTTATCGGACCGATTGCGGCGAGTGTGATGAACACAACCAGAAAGCGGGTCGTACGCAGTTGGCAAATTCGCGTGATCATGGATCGATCACCGATTAAAAAGACTTGCTTCATGGAATGTTCCATCCGCCACCCGCTGCGCGATAAAGCGAAACGCCCGCGATAAGGCCCTCGCGCACGGTCGCCAGTTCATTGATTCGAATATCAATTACCGTTCGTCGCGCTTCTTCGAGCGACTGCCGGGAGTCAAGCCCAGCGGCCACACGTTGTTCGGTGGCACGTAGTGAGCGCTCAAGCGCAAGGCGCGCGCTGCGAACCTGGGCGAGTCGCTGAGAAGTGAAGTGCGTCTGCACCAACGCTTCCTCCACTTCCCGGATCGCCTGGCGGGCTCTGGCCTCGAATTGCCTGACCGCGTGATCGAACTCAGCCTGCGCCGCCTTGACGCGGGCTTGCGCCACGCCGCCGTCGAACACAGGCACCTGCAGGCGAATTGGGCCGATCGACCAGGTGCTGAGGTCTGAGGCGAGAGGCCCGCCCCGCACACTGAATGCGCCGATTGATCCTCCCAGGGAAAGCCGCGGCAGGTGCAGGGTTTGTGCCTCGCCCACCAGACTCACAGCGGCCAGTACCTCGTGTTCTGCGGCGAGCACATCGGGGCGCTGCGCCACCACCTGCGCTGGCAGACTGCGCACGATCATCGCTCGTGGAACATCGAGATCCCGCCCGGCACGGCGGGCGAGACGCTGTCGAAGATCGGGTTCGGCGAGAGCTGTCAGAGCAACGATCGCTTTCACGTCAAGGTCGCACGCCGCCTGCTGTGCGAAGAGGCGCGCGCTTGCACCCGCCTGCCGAGCCGCAGCGCCGTCGGCGGCGGCCGGCGTCTGCAGGCCCGCCTCCGCACTCAGGCGCGCGAGGCGGGTGAGCGCCTCCAGCGCTCGAAGGTCGGCTGACGCTTGCTCAAGCACGGCCTCGCAGTAACGCAGGCTCAGGTATTGAACTGCGGTTTCGGCGGCGATCACGACGCGGGCGTCATGCCACAGCGCCTCGGCGCCATCAGCGCGAGCCTGTGCGGCCTGCGCTGCGAACCGATTGCGACCGAACAGGTCGGCTTCCCAACTCGCCCCAAGCGACGCCCCGGCGGTCCGCGATAGTGGCAATGGGTATTGCGTGTTGCCCCGGTTTACGTTCGCGGACGCCTCGAGCGTCGGGCCGAGCGCGGCCTGGCCAGCGGTCTGCTCGGCCCGTGCCCGCTCAAGCCGTGTCTGCGCCGCGGAGAGCGAAGGGCTGGCCGCCTGAGCGAGCGCGATCAACTCGGGCAGCGTGTCATCGCCCACCTGTGCCCACCAGGCGGAGAGTTCGGTGACCGAGCCGCCATGCGCGATCGGAGCCTGCCATGCCGTGGGCAGGGCAGGCGGTTCTCGCCTGGGGACGACGGTAACCCGGCCTGAGCCCGCGCATCCGGTCAGCGCGAAAGCCACGCTTGCGAGCAGTAAGGTCCTGCGGCAACGCATACAAAATGACCGATTGATGAAAGGATGGAGGCAGGGGAGGGCTCGCCGACTTCTGCGGTCAGTTCGCGCAGCCGAGACTGTAGTCGAACCTGGAAGGCCTTGCCGGGATCTCCTCACCCGGCAAACGTCGGTTGTTCAATCGCGATCAGATTACTTATGATCGAGCTCCGCCCCCAACAGGAGAAATCACCCATGGCCTGGCTCCGTTACCTTGCGTGCGCGCTGTTATCAATCACCGCTTTAGCCGCGCAGGCGCAAACATTTCCCGCCAAACCGATTCGGCTGGTCTGCCCGTTTCCACCGGGTGGTGCGGTGGACATTGCGTCGCGGGCGATCGCAGCCGAACTCAGCAAGACGATCGGTCAGCCGGTGAGCGTGGAGAATAAACCGGGTGCGGGCGGCAATATCGGCGGTGTTGAGGTGGCTCGGTCCGCCCCCGATGGCTACACCCTGCTCATGACAACCAGCGGCATTAACGGCATCAACCCGGTGCTTTACCGCAAAATGCCGTTTGATCCCAACAAGGACCTCACGTCGGTTGCGGCTTTGGTGTCACTCTCCAACGTGCTGGTTGTGCACCCGTCGGTCAAGGCGACCAATGTGGCTGAACTGCTCGCTCTCCTCAAGCCCAACCCCGGCAAAGTGACCTTTGCTTCCAGTGGTTCGGGGACCAGCATTCACATGTCGGGGGAAATGTTCATGCACCTCACGGGCACACGGATGATCCATGTGCCCTACAAGGGTAGCGCACCGGCGATCACCGATCTGCTGGGTGGGCAGGTGCAGGTGATGTTTGACAATATCCCCTCGGCGCTGCCGCACATCCGCTCCGGCAAGCTTCGTGCGCTGGCCACGACGGGTGCCAAACGTGACCCGGCCTTGCCGGACCTGCCCACTATTGCCGAAGCGGGCGTGAACGGCTACGAGGCTGGCGTGTGGTTCGGTCTGGCAGCGCCTGCAGGAACGCCGGCTGATGTGATCGCAAAGATCAGTACTGAAGCCATCAAGGGCACCCGCTCGCCCGATTTCGTCAAACGCATGACCGAGCTGGGCTACGTGATCATGGGCGTAGGCCCCGAGCAGATGACGGCCATGCTTAAGACGGAAATCGAGCGCTGGACGCCGGTGATCAAGGCCTCTGGTGCTGTGGTCGAGTAAGTCGCGCCGACGCGAATCGAGCGCAGGGCAGTCAGGCGGGGCATGACGCTTCTATCCTCAACACTGGCGGTATCGTCCGCGCAGTTTGAGTCGGACGCTCAGTCGACGCTTGCGCTTCTCGAGCGGGTTCGTGCGATCGAGAGGCAAACGCGCGACCGCTCGGCCGCATCCCGAGAGCGGTTCGCGCAACGGGGTCAGCTTCTTCCGCGCGAACGGGTCGGGCTGCTTCTCGACCCCGGCGCCGCATTTTTAGAGCTCTGTAGCCTGGCAGGGTATTGCCGTGACAAGCCCGACCCCGAGCGGTCAGTGGCTGGTGCGGGATTGATCGCCGGGATTGGAATGGTGTGCGGTGTCCGCTGCGTGGTGGTGGCGTCGGATGCGGGCATCGACGCTGGCGCGCTTCAGCCGGTTGGGCTGGATAAGCTCCTGCGGCTTCAGGCCATTGCCCTCGAAAACCGGCTGCCTTATCTGCAGCTCCTTGAAAGCGCTGGCGCGAACCTGCTCGATTACCGAGTGGAAGATTTTGTCCGCGGCGGGGAATTGTTTCGCAATTTGGCCCGTCTTTCAGCGGCAGGACTTCCTGTGATCACGGTCACGCATGGGTCGTCGACCGCTGGCGGGGCTTACCAGACGGGTCTGTCTGACGTCATCATTCTGGTTCGCGACCGTAGCCGTGTGTTTCTGGCAGGACCACCACTGTTGCGGGCGGCCACCGGCGAAATCGCCACCGAAGAAGATCTGGGGGGTGCGCTCATGCACGCCACCGTATCGGGGCTTGGCGACCACCTGGCCGAGGATGATCGCGACGCAATACGAATTGCACGTGAGGTTATCGCTGCGTTCCCAGACGCCTTCCGCCCGCCAGATCGCCGTGGTGCGGCGCACGGTGCGGTTGCGGTGCCGGCTGAGTCGGCTGGGCTTCCGGTGGAGCCTCCCCGCTACAGCGCTGAGCATTTGCTTGGCATGATTCCGGCGGACGGCCGCCGGCCAGTGGACATGCGGGAGGTGATCGCGCGGATCGTGGACGGCTCGGAATTCCTGACGTTTAGCGAACGCTATGGCCCCGCTACCCTTTGCGGTCACGCGAGGCTGAATGGGATGGCGATCGGAATCATCACCAACAATGGCCCGATCGATGAAGCGGGGGCATCCAAGGCCGCTCATTTCATTCAGGTCTGCTGCCAGAGTGGCACACCCATCGTCTACCTTGTGAACACCACCGGTTTCATGGTGGGCCGACAGGTGGAGCAGGCGGGTATCGTCAAACACGGGTCTCGAATGGTGCAGGCGGTCGCCAATGCAACCGTGCCACAGATCACGATTACCTGTGGCGCCTCATTTGGCGCCGGCAACTACGGGATGTGCGGGCGGGGATTCTCGCCGCGATTTCATTTCAGCTGGCCGTGCGCACGCACAGCGGTAATGGGCGCCGAGCAGGCGGCCGGCACCATGCGAATCGTGACCGAGGCCGCCATGCGCCGGAAGGGTCAGGTCGACACCGACCGACTCGACGCGATGAGCCAGACGATCGTGGAGCGCTTTGAATCGCAAACCAGCGTCTTTGCCACCAGCGCCCTGTTGCTCGATGATGGGGTGATCGATCCCCGCGATACGCGCGACGTGCTCGCGTTCGTGCTCGCCATCGTGCACGAGGCCGAAGGGCGCTCACTCAGGCCGATCCAATTTTCGGTGGCGCGGTCGTGAACCCGCAGCCACCTTCGATGCCCAACAGACGATTCACCCGCGTATTGGTTGCCAACCGCGGTGAGATTGCGCTTCGCATCATCCGCGCCGCCCGGGAACTCGGGTTGTATTCCGTGGCGGTCTATACGACCGACGATGCTGCCTCTGCGCATGTGGGACAGGCCGATCAGGCGATCCGGATCGACTCGGCACAGGGCTACCTGGACGCCGACGCCCTGGTTACGGCTGCGCTTCGTGCGGGCGCGCAGGCTGTTCATCCGGGCTATGGGTTCCTGGCCGAGAACGCCGGATTTGCCCAGCGCTGCATCGACGCGGGCCTTTGTTTTGTCGGCCCTTCGCCAGCTGCTATTGGCCTGATGGGCGATAAAGCCACGGCCCGGCGTGCCATGGCTTCGCTCGGGCTCCCCGTCATCCCGGGATACGACGGTGACGACCAATCCGACCTCACGCTACGGCAGGAAGCAGTGCGAATCGGTGTGCCACTGATGATCAAGGCCTGCGCGGGGGGAGGGGGCCGTGGCATGCGTCGAGTCGATCGGTTGACCGACTTCGATGCGGCGCTATCCGCGGCTCGCACCGAAGCCCTGGCAGCCTTTGGTAGCTCAGCGGTAGTGCTCGAGCAGGCCGTCGATCAAGCGCGGCATGTGGAAATTCAGATTCTTGCTGATGCCTACGGTAACGTGGTCAGCCTTGGCGAGCGCGACTGTTCAGTGCAGCGTCGGCACCAAAAATTGATCGAAGAGTCGCCATGTCTCGCGATCGACACGGTCCGCCGCCGCGACGCGGGAATGGCCGCCTCGGAGGCCATCCGTTTGCTGGGCTACGAAGGGGCCGGAACCCTTGAGTATCTGCTTGCACCCGACGGGCGACTGTTATTCATGGAGGTGAATACACGCCTGCAGGTGGAGCATCCTGTGACCGAGGCGGTCTACGGTGTCGACTTGGTGCAGTGGCAGTTTCATATCGCTGCGGGCCGTCCGCTCACATCAGACCCAGAGCTCGGTACGCTCTCACCTCTGGGGCACGCAATTGAGGTTCGGCTGTGCGCGGAAGACCCCGCTTGCGCGTTCCTGCCGCAGTCTGGCGAACTGTTATGTTGGCGGCCTCCATCGGCTGTCCGGGTGGAGCATGCCCTTCACGACGGTGCGCACATTTCACCTCGATTTGATTCGATGATCGCCAAGCTGGTGGCCCATGGGCCTGATCGGGAGTCCGCGCGTCGCAAGATGGTGGCCGCGCTCGCCCAGCTGCAGGCGTTCGGCGTGGTCACCAATCGTGACTTTCTCATTCGCTGCCTCGAGCATCCGGTATTTGTGGCGGGCGATGCCGATACAAGCTTTGTCGAGGCACACGCCACCGCGCTTGTATCTCCCCATGATTCTGCCAGCGAGGCGCTGGTCACTGCTGCCGCGTGCCTGAGCCAGCTGGCGCCCGATGAATTATCAGGGGCAACACTTTTACCCCTGCTGCCCGTGCCGTTGTTGCTCCAAGCGAATGGTCGCCGCTCAGCGTACACGGTCGAGCGCCAGTCGGCTGGTCGCTTCAATGTGATCTCGGGGACCCAGTCGCTCAATTGCATCATCCTGCGCGCAGACCGTCACGACGCCCACATTCAGGTGGCAGATCAGTTTTTGAGCCTTCGCTGGTGGCGCGGGCAGGGGGATCTCTGGCTCGCAACCGATCGGCTCACGCTGTACGTGCGCGACTGCAGCCTCGAACCCACCATGATCACCGCGGTAGCCACCGATCTCGGCGCTTCGACCGGAGAGGTTCGCTCGCCAATGAATGCGCGGGTTTCTCGGGTGCTGTACAAAACCGGCGATTCGGTTGCCGAGGGAACGGTACTGGTCACGCTCGAGGCCATGAAGATCGAACACCAGGTGATTGCCCCTTTCGCCGGCAAGCTGCGTCAGGTCGAGGTGGCCTCCGGCGGACAGGTTCAAAAGGGCGCGCTGCTGGTGGTAATTGAGCCGAGCGCGCCCTGATGACAGGCAGGTGGTGGCCAGGCGTCCGTTGCCAGGCGGCCCGCCAGTATTTCGACCTCCGATTTGTGGGTTTCCCTCGCCTCAGATGGCGGCTAGCGCCTGCTCCAGATCGGCGAGCAGGTCATCAATATGCTCGATTCCCACCGACAAGCGAACCAGGTCTTCGCTCACGCCGGCCTTGCCCATTTCCTCCGCGCTCAGTTGCCGATGTGTGGTCGATGCCGGGTGTGTGGCGAGCGACTTCGCATCACCGATGTTGACCAGCCGGGTGAACAGTTTCAGCGAATCGAGGAAGCGGGCGCCTGCCGCCCGCGGGTCTGTGTCATTGCTGCGAAGCCCGAAGGAAATGATGCCGGACGCTTTCCCACCCATATACTTCTGAATCAGTCCGTGTTCGGGGTGATCGGACAAGCCTGCATAGTTGACCCACGCCACTCGCGGATGCTTCTTGAGGTGCTCTGCAATGGCCTGCGCATTGGCGCAAATTCGATCCATACGGAGCGCCAGCGTTTCAATGCCCTGGAGAATGAGGAAGGCATTCATCGGCGAAATGGCTGCGCCCATGTTTCGAAGTGGCACGACGCGGGCGCGCCCGATGTAGGCGGCCGGCCCCAGTGCTTCGGTGTACACCACGCCGTGGTAGGACACATCGGGTTCATTCAGGCGGCGGAACCGATCTTTGTGCTCGGCCCAGGGAAATTTACCCGAATCAACAATGGCACCGCCTACGCTGTTTCCATGTCCGCCCAGATACTTGGTGAGCGAGTGGACGACGATATCAGCACCATGCTCGAACGGACGGCAGAGATAGGGGCTGGGAACCGTGTTGTCGACGATCAGCGGCAC
>SYIM01000102.1 GCA_005798775.1 Burkholderiales bacterium | reverse complement strand
GCATGGGGCCAAGTGCCGCCCGGCCATCGCCGCGACGTGAAAACGGGGGGGGGCCCGAGCCCTTGAACTGGCGGTCCACCCGCCGACCATCCGGGCACAGATGCTCGCCCACCAGCAGCGCGCGGCCGTCGCCCAGCATGGCGAAATGTCCAAACTGGTGGCCGGCATAGGCCTGCGCGATGGGCAGCGAACCCTCGGGCAGGGTATTGCCCGCAAGCATCGCCGCGAGAGCCTCCGGGTTGGCCGCGTTGGCGTCCAAGCCCAGGGAGGCTGCGAGCGCATCGTTGAACAGCACCAGCCTTGGGGCGCGAGCGCGTGCCGGCACCGCCCGGGCAAACATTGCCTCGGGCAGGCGGGCATAGCTGTGGTCGAACCGCCAGCCGATTGAAGTCATCGACGGTATGGCTTAGCGCGGACCAAGTTTCGGATCCTCATCCTCGATCGTGTTGCGCAGCACGCCGATTCTCTCGATCTCTACCTCAGCGATATCGCCCGGCTTCATGAAAACCGGAGGGGTTCGCGCAAAGCCTACGCCGCCCATAGTGCCGCTTACGATCAGATCGCCTGGCTTGAGCGGGGTCCACTCAGTGACGTATTCGATGATTTTCTGAACCGAGAAGATCATCTGACTGGTATTGGCGTGCTGCATCACCTCGCCGTTAAGACGCATCGTGATCTCAAGATTCATCGGATCGGGAATCTCGTCGGCGGTGACCAACCAGGGGCCGCTTGCACCGGTATTCTCAAAGTTCTTGCCCGGGGTGATCTGGCTTGAGTGACGCTGGTAGTCGCGCATGCATGACTCGTTAAAGCACGAGTAGCCGAACACATACTGGAGAGCGTCTTCAGCCTTCACATAACGGCCGGTTTCGCGTCCCATCACCACGAGCATTTCGGCTTCCCAGTCGAACATGTGCGAGATGCGCGGGCGGGTGATGGGCTTGCCGTGTGAGGCGAGTGACTCGGGCCAGCGACCGAAGATCATCGGGCGGTCGGGGACCTTGCGGTTGCCAACGACACGGTTCGCCTCGTCAACATGGTCGTGATAGTTGAGACCCACGCAAAGTATCTTTCCGGGGTTGGGAACGACCGGCATCAGATCGAGCGCGTTGTAATCGAAATCGCCCGGTTCGGTGGCGACCACCTGGCGGGCGATTGCCTGCCCATCTCCCGCGATGAACGAAACGATGTCGGGGTATTGCGCACCCAGGCGCGTGCCCAGGTCAACAACTTTGCCGTTGTCTTTGACCGCGCCGTAGTGGGTGGCGCCGCCATGTCGGTAGCAGACGAGTTTCATGAGAGGAAGAACTCCGTGCGGTGAGGGAAGGGATAGGTCAAGCCTTCAGCAACTGCGCCTGTTCGCGCATCCATTCGTCGCGGTGGCGAAATCCGGGCGTTGCCGTCACATGCTCTAGGGTCTGCGCCATGATGGTCTCATCGCTCTGCGACATATCGAAAGGCACGCCATGGGGCTGCGGCACATGCCAGGGGGTGTCGAGATACGCTTCCAGGCCGTTGCCTTCGGGGTCCTGCGCATAGACCGACCAGGCATTGCCGTGACAGATCGCTTTGATGTCGGTGGCGCCCTCGGCTTGCAACCGGTCACGAATGGCGCGCAGTTCGGACAGCGTTTCCAGGTAAAACGAAAACTGAAACACCACGCTGGGCCCGCTTGCCGGGTCTTTGCCCGCCAGCAGCACCATCTGGTGGTGGGCGTCGACCGCGCCACTCATGAACACGATTTGACGATTGTCCAGCCGGGGAACGCGTCCGCGATCGGTCACCTTCAGATCAAAAACCCGGGTGTAAAACTGCTCCATCCGGTCGATGTCATTCACATAGATGCCGACATGCTTGAGTTGCGGTTTCATGTTGGGTCAGTCCACTTTCATACCGACAGCGCGTGCGATGCCGGTGTATTTGGCGTGATCGGAGCGAATACGCTTGTCGAAGTCAGCGGCGCTGAGTGGTAGCGGACCGCAGCCGTGGCGGCCGAGTTGTTCCTGTACGGCAGGCTGATTGGCAGCCTGCTGCGCATAGCGCTGGAGCACGGCGGCAATGTTGGGCGGGGTGGCGGAAGACACCACTACGCCGTACCAGAAGCTTTCATTAAATTCGCTGAAGCCCTGCTCGGCGAGCGTGCGTACCTCGGGAAGTTGCGGCATGCGCTTCTGCGTGGTGACGGCGAGAAGCTTGAGCCGTCCCGAGTTTTGATGGGCAATGGCGAGCGCTGGGGTGCCGATATAGATGATCGGGCCGTGGTCACCCATCAGATGCTGTACGGCCGGCGCCTCGCCTTTGAACGGGATGTGCGTGAAGCGGGTTCCAGTCTTCGCGTTCATCATCTCGATCAGCAGATGCGAGAAGGCGCCGTTGCCGCTGGAGGCCGCGTCAATCTTGCCGGGCTGTGACCGATCAAGCTTCACCAGCTCGGCCGCATCACGGGCGTTGACCGCGTTACTGGCCATCATCACCAGTGGCACCTCGCACATGCCGGCGAGCGGGGTGAAATCCTTGAGCGGATCGTAGGGCAGCTTCGCATATACCGCCGGGTTGAGCGCCATCAGCGAGGTGAAAACCAGCAGCAGACTGTAGCCGTCTGCGGGCGCCCGCATGAGCGACTCGACCCCCACACCACCGTTGGCGCCTGGCCGGTTTTCCACCACCAGGGGCTGGCCGATGTGGTCTGAAATGCCCTTTGCGATGGCGCGCCCGATGGCGTCGGCCCCGCCACCGGTGACCTGGGGAACCACGAATCGGATCGGCTTGTTGGCCACCCATTCCTGCGCGTGCGCGCCAGAGAGGCTGATACAGGCTGCCAGGGCGGCCGCTGCGGCTGTTTTGAACATCACGGGTCTGTCTCCTTCCTGGGCGGCTACGACGGACCGCCAGATCGATTGGCAGGCATTGCGGGCGCATGGAACGCGCGTCGGGCGATTATGCAACGACTTCGGGCGGCGGGCGCTATCCAGTCTCGGCCACCCGGTCCGGGTTTCGAATGAGGTGGGGCTACATCGCTCGAAGCTTGCCCGATTGCCTGGACTTCCACAGAATGCCGCTACAAACCTGAACGACTAGGCAGGGGGATTCAATGTCCATGATCCGTCCAAGCGCGAAATTCACTCTGATGGCAGCCACCGCGGTGCTCATGCTGGGACTGGCAGGCCATGCGTCTGCGCAGTCAGAGTTCCCGTCAAGACCGATTCGCCTGGTGATTCCGACAGCGGCCGGCGGTGGCTTCGATATTCTGGGCCGGCAGGTCGCGCAGCGGCTCACCGAGGACCAGAAGGTCAATATGGTGGTGGAAAACCGCCCCGGGGCCGGCACCATCACTGGCACTGAGCATGTGGCGCGCTCGGCGCCCGATGGCTACACCCTCATGCTGGGCGGCGTGAGCAATATCGCGTTGAACCCGGCGCTGTTTCGCAAGCTTCCCTATGACGTGAAGAAAGATTTCGTGCCAGTGGGGTTCCTCGCCACCTATCCCACAGTGTTTCTGGTGGCGGCCTCGCTACCGGTTAATAACCTGCGCGAGTTTGTCAGTCTGGTGCGCGACAACCCTGGCAAGTACAACTTTGCCACCGCAGGGGTGGGTACCGCCCAGCACATCTGGGGCGAAATTGTTCTGAAGCAACTCGGCCTCAATATGGAGACCGTGCATTACAAAGGTGCAGCACCCGCGCATCAGGACATGATCGCTGGCAGGGTCCACTTCACAATGGAGAATATTTCAGCCGCCCGGGGCTTCATTCAGGCGGGGCGGCTGAAGGCGCTTGGCGTGAGCAGTACCCAGCGCTCGCCGCAACTGCCCGATACGCCCACCCTCATCGAAACCGGGCTGCTCGACTTCGAAGCCGGCAGCTGGATGGCGGTCTTTGCGCCTTCGGCGACGCCTCCTCAGGTGGTTGAAAGGCTGCGTGAGGCGATCAGCACGCTGGTGCGCTCGCCCGAGTACATCGCGCGCATTCAGGGAATAGGTGGCATGCCCATGAATATCGCCGCAGCCGAGCAGCAGCCCTTCATGGATCGCGAGCTTGCGCGCTGGGACAAACTCATCCGCTCAACCGGCATTCAACTCGACTGAGCCGGGCCGCCCATGAACATTCGTTTCAGCCACTGCGGCATATTTGTAAGCGATGTCGTGCGTGCGGTGCAGTTCTACACCACCTATCTCGGCTTCGTGGTGACCGATCGGGGCCCGATCGCAAATGGCGAGTTTGCTTTCCTCACCCGTAGTGTTGATGAGCATCATCAACTCGCCATTGGCTCGGGGAGAGCCCCCGGCAGCACGGGTAACGTGCAGCAGATTTCATTTCGGGTTGATGACCTTGCCACGCTCAAACGGCTCTACGCGCGCGTGAAGCAGGCCGGCGATCTGGTGACGCTCGAGGGCCCGACGCTTGGACCGCTCGCTCATGGCGATTCGATCTCGGTGTATTTCGGCGACCCGGACAATAACCGGCTCGAGCTCTTTATCGATACACCCTGGCATATTCCGCAGCCTATCCGCGTGCCCTGGGATGTCACTGCGCCCGACGCGCAGATTCTTCTTGATGTGGAGCGGCACGCTCGCGCCCAGCCTGGCTTCCGCCTGAAGAGTGAGTGGACTGCCGAGCTACGTGCCCGGTTGTCCGAGGCCAATGCACGACTCGAGGCGAGCCTGCCCGCGCTCGGCTGACCCGGCGTTTTCCAAAGTTGCGCGCGCGGAACGACCGCGACGGCGCGCCGCTGCAGCTCGATGCCGCGCGAGCGGGCAATCTTGCGATACAGATCGATGCTTTCTGCCACCACCGTCCGGAATTCGTCGGGGCTCTTGGCCTGCGGGGTCACACCCGCTTTGCGCAGCTGCTCCTGGAGTTCTGGCTGGGCAATGGCGCTTCGCACGGCTGCGTTGATTTTCGTCACGATATCGGGTGGGGTGGCGGGCGGCGCGACGATGCCCAGCCAGGAAATGATTTCCAGCCCCGGCGCAATTTCCGACAGCGTGGGCACATCGGGCAGCACGTCATAGCGTTTGGGCGAACTGACTGCGATCGCGCGCAGCTTGCCCGCGCGGATATTGGGCACGATCAGGCCGGGGATGTTGATCATCAGTTGAATGCGGCCCGCGATCAGGTCGGTGTAGCCGAAACCGCCGCCTGCCGGATTGGGCACGTGGGTGAGCTGTGTCCCGGTAGCCGCGCCCAGCCACTCGCCGATCAGGTGTAGCGCACTCCCGATGCCGGAGGTGGAATAGCTGATGCTCCCGGGTGACTGACGCGCGCGGCGGATCAGGTCATCGAGATCGCGGATCGATGAATCGGCGGCGGTGGCAATGATGAGCGGGTATACGCCCACGGTGGATACCCAGCGCAGCCCGTCAATCGGGTCGCAGGGCAGAGATTTGAGCGTGGCGGCCTGGCTCGCGTGCGCGCTGGAAAGCGCAAGCAGCATGTAGCCATCGGGCGTGGCCTTGGAGATCACCTCATTGGCGATCTGCCCGCCTGCGCCCATGCGATTTTCTGTGACGAGCGGTTGGCCAAGGGGCTCACCCATCCGCGCGGCGACGGCACGTGCCACCAGGTCGGTGCCTGATCCCGCGGGGCTGCCCACCAGCAGACGAACCGGTCGATTGGGCCAGGCACCGCTCTGGGCTGCAGCGCCCGGCGCGATCGCGGTCAGCGGCAAGGCGAGGGCACCGGGGCCCATCCATCGCGAGACCCGCGTGGCGGTGAGCGGCAGGCTGGCAGTGGCTGCGATCAGGCGGCGACGGGCGTCATGAACGGTCATCGCAGAGCGCTCCGGGGAGGGTAGCGACGGATTCATTGCAGCACCGAACGCGACAGGCGGCCAGTGCCAGGTCCGTTCAGCGGACCGCGCCGGATGCCTGGAGGGCCGAGATTCTTTCCGGCGGGTAGCCGAGTCCGGCGAGAAGTGCCTCGGTATGCTCGCCCTGGAAGGGCGGTTGCAGCCGGACACCCAGACGATCGCCTGCGAGCGTGAGTGGCAGGAGCGCAGCCTGAGCGGTGCCGCCCGCGCCAGGGCCGTCTGTGAGGCGTACCTCAGCCAGTCCACCGGTCGCCTGCAGGTGGGGATCGTCAAACAACTGCTCAGGGCGCATGATGGGTGCGTAGGGGAGGCCTTCGCGCTCGAACAGAGCGGCGAGTTCGGCCGCGCTGAAAGCTGCCAGTCGCATTTTCAGCTCGGGGATCAGCGTGGGCCGCATTCCCACCCGCAGGTTGTTGTTGGCAAGCGCCGGATCCGACAGCAGGTCATGAAATCCGAATGCCTCACAGAATGTTTTCCATTGTGGGTCGCTCACCGCCGCAAGGAAAATCTGCTCGCCATCGCGAACCGTGAATACGTCGTACACGGCCCACGCCGAGATCCGGTTGGGCATCGGCTCGGCTGCGACGCCGGTGATGGCGTGCTGCAGCATGTGCTGGCCGACCAGAAACACATTGTTCTCAAAGAGCGAGGCCTGCACCGACTGTCCCCGGCCGCTGATGCCGCGCTGAATGAGTGCACCCATCACCCCGATTGCCCCGAACATGCCGCCCATGATGTCGTTCACGCTGGTGCCCGCGCGGAGCGGATCGCCGGGACGGCCCGTCATGTAGGCAAGTCCCCCCCTCATCTGCACCACGTCATCGAGCGCGGTGCGATGCTCGTACGGCCCTGGCAGGAACCCCTTCAGGCTCACGTGGATGATCCGCGGTTCGCGCGCGGCGAGGCTGTCGTAGTCGAGCCCGTAGCGGGCCATCGCCCCGGGTTTGAAGTTTTCAATCACCACGTCGGCCGTGAGACAGAGGTCACGCGCGGCGGCAGCCCCCTCGGGATGCTGAAGATTGATCCGGATGCTTTTCTTGTTACGGTTGAACATCGGGAAGAACCCGGCGCCCGAGCCCAGCAGGGTGCGGGTCCGGTCCCCCTCAATGGGTTCGACCTTGATAACGTCCGCACCCAGGTCGGCCAGTACCAGGCCGCAGGTCGGGCCCATCACCCTGTGGGTGAACTCCACCACCTTCAGGCCCGCGAGGGGCAGCGTGCGTAATGGGCTGGACATGGTTTCAGGATCCGCGGTAGGTGCTCCAGCTCCAGGGGCTCACCAGCAGGGGAACGTGGTAGTGACCCGCCGCATCCGCAATGCCGAAGTCGATCTGTACCTGATCAACAAATGGGGGATCGGGTAGCGCGACGCCGCGGGACCTGAAGTAGGCGCCTGCCTCGAACACGAGCCGCCAGCGACCCACCGCCATGCTGTTGGCATCGAGCAGCGGCCCGCCATCGTTTCGGCCGTCGGCATTCAGGGTGATGCTGGCCACTGGATTGGCGCGACCGTCAGCATGAATACGCTGCAGGCTCACTCGCATGCCGGCAGCCGGGCAGCCGTGCGCGGTATCAAGAACGTGGGTGCTCAGTCGTCCCATGGGTTACAGCTCGCTTGAAAAAAACGGAAATGGGGGAAGTGCCTCTACTCGGCCTTGGCGCCAGCTTCAAACCAGCGGCGAATGACCGAGCGTTCGGGGTCAGTGATCTGCGTGGCGTTGTTCATGGGCATGAGCCTCAGCACCGCAGTCTGCTGATAGACAGTCTGCGCATGCTGGCGAATCAGGGCCGGGGTATGGAGCGCCACGTTCTTGCTTTGTAGTTGCGCGTTGTGACAAGCCACGCAGCGCTCGGCCACAATCGCCTGCACTGCTGCGAAGGTGGCAGGCGTGGCGCTTGCGGCATCGGCCTCGGCGGCCTTGCGTGGCGCGAGCCCCACCATCACGCCGACAATCACCAAGGTTCCGACGATTGCATGCTCCCAGGGCGTGCGGCGGCCCTGAACATGCGCCTTGTGGCGCGCGGCAAAACTGTGGCGGATCAGGGCGCCGCCCAACATCATGAGAACCAGCACGATCCAGTTATGCGCGCCCTGATATAGCCAGCCATAGTGGTTGGACAGCATGGCGATGATGACCGGCAGCGTGAAATAGGTGTTGTGAACGCTGCGCTGCTTGC
>SYIM01000101.1 GCA_005798775.1 Burkholderiales bacterium | reverse complement strand
TCGATCACATGGTCGGCGCGGCGGATGGTGTCTTCGTCGTGCTCCACCACAAGCAGGGTGTTCCCCTTGGCGCGGAGTACCTGTAGCGTGTCGAGCAGCACCCGGTTGTCTCGCGGGTGAAGGCCGATGGTGGGTTCGTCGAGCACGTAGCACACGCCCGGCAGATTGGAGCCGAGCTGGGCGGCGAGCCTGATGCGTTGCGCCTCGCCGCCCGACAGTGTAGGTGCCGCGCGGTCCAGCGCTAGATAGCCCAGGCCCACATCGGACAGAAAATCGAGGCGTGATCGAATCTCGGTGAGTACGTCGCGTGCGATCTCGGCAGCGCGGCCAGAGAACTCCACCTGCCGCAGCCAGCGTGAGCAGTCGCCGACCGGCATTGCGGTCAGTTCGGCAATCGACATCCCGGCAAGCTTCACCGCGAGCGCGGTGACATTGAGGCGTCGGCCCTCGCAGCGAACGCAGGGCTCTTCGCCAGGGCTGTGGTCAGCGCCGGCTGAGATCTCGGTACTGTCGTCACGGGCCGCGGCTGCCCGTGCCTCGGCTGCGATCTGATCGACGAGCTTTTCGGCGAGCGCCCCCACCGAATCGGTGCTGTTGTCCTCGCCCGAGCGATGACGTTCATCGACCTGCGGTACATAAGGCAACTTGATCCCGGTGCCAATGCATGCAGCGCACCAGCCAATCCGCGAGTTGAAGGAAAACATTCTTGGGTCGGGCTCAGCAAAGCTCGCCGCGCAAGAGGGACAGGCGCGCCGTGTGGAAAAAAGACGCGGCTTGACGAGCGCCGCCTCGCGCTCGAACGCGGCGTGGTCGTCAGCCAGGTGGGCCGCCTCCAGCGCCTCGAGCGAGTCGATCACCATGACCCGGCCCTTGCCCAGGTCGAGCGCGGTGGCGAGTGCGTCACGAAGCTGTGCTTCATTTCGGGGATCGATCCGTAGCGAGGCGACTGGCAGCTCGATATCATGCTCGACAAAGCGGTCGATTCGCGGGAAACCGCGGGTGGGCAGGAATCGGCCATCGACCCGCAGATGCGTGTAGCCGCGCGCACCTGCCCATTTCGCCAGATCGGTGTAGACGCCTTTTCGCGCGACCACCAGCGGCGCGAGGAGGCCGACGTGGCGGCCCCGAAGCTCTGTCATCAGGCGCGCAAGGATGGCGTCGGCCGATTGCGGTTCGATGCTGACGCCGCAATCCGGACAGTGCTGGATACCGAGCTTCACGTAAAGCAGGCGCAGGAAATGGTAGATCTCGGTGAGCGTGGCCACTGTGCTCTTGCGGCCGCCACGGCTGGTACGCTGCTCGATCGCCACGGTGGGCGGGATGCCGTAAAGCGCATCCACATCGGGCCGGGTGGCCGGTTGCACAAACTGTCTGGCGTAGGCATTGAGCGATTCGAGGTAGCGACGCTGCCCCTCACCAAAAATCACATCAAACGCGAGCGTGGATTTTCCCGAGCCCGATACGCCAGTGATCACGGTTAGCTGGTTACGCGGAATCTCGACGTCAATGTTCTTCAGGTTGTGCTCGCGGGCGTGGTGCACCAGGATGGAATGCCGGCCACGATCGCGCAGCGCGCTTTGCAGCGGCAGGCCTTCGGCGGCAAAGCCCGACGCGTTGGCAGGTTCGGCTGCCAACAAGCCCCCGCCTGGCCGGGAGGGGGGCGCTGACGCGACGATGGTCGCGGGAGGCGCCAGAGGCGCAGAAGCGGATAGCGGTATGGACGCGAGCGTCGTCGCGGGAAGGGTCGGTGGCGAGTCGACCGACACCGCGTCGGACTCGCTTAGCCGCTGTAATTGCTGGAGATAGTCGGCGAGCGCCCGCCCGGTGGCTGACCCGGCATGCTGCGCAAGCGCTTCGGGCGAACATGCGGCCACCAGGCGACCACCGCGTTCGCCGCCATCAGGGCCAAGATCGATGACCCAGTCGGCGGCGCGCACCACGTCGAGGTTATGCTCGATCACCAGCAGGGAGTGGCCGGCGAGCAGCAGCTTGCGCAGCGCTCGCAACAATCGCGCGACATCATCGAAATGAAGCCCGGTGGTGGGCTCATCGAACATGAAGAGCGTGCCGCGACGGCCCGAACGCGCTGCGCGCCAACCTGGCGAAGCAGGCTCGGTGAGCCCCTGGCTGGCCGCCTCGGCGAGATGGCCCGCAAGTTTCAGGCGTTGCGCCTCGCCTCCCGACAGCGTGGGCACCGGTTGGCCCAGTCGCAGATAATCGAGCCCGACGTCGGATAGCGGTTGCAACCGGGAGCGCACCTCGGGGTCGTCGGCGAAGAATGCGAGCGCCTCCGTAACGGTCATGTCCAGGATATCGGCGGCCGATGCTGCGGCAAACGGTGACCCGTCAGCGCGGCGCGCGCTGGTCGCGCCGCTGATTCGAACCTCCAGCGTTTCGCTTCGGAAGCGTTTGCCGTCGCAGTCTGCGCAGCGCAGATACACATCCGACAGAAACTGCATCTCCACATGCTCGAAGCCGTTTCCGCCGCACGCCGGGCAGCGGCCGTCTCCGGAGTTGAAACTGAAGGTACCCGGTTTGTAGTGACGTTCGCGCGCAAGGGGCGCACCGGCGAGGCGTTTTCGAATGGAGTCGTAGGCGCCGACATAACTGACCGGACTCGAACGGGCGGTCTTGCCGATCGGCGATTGGTCGACAAACACCACATCCGCGATCCAGTCGTCGCCCAGCAGGCGGCTGAAGGCGCCAGGCGTTTCGGTGGCCTTGCCCTTTGCTTTCATCAGCGCGGGTAGCAGCACGTTCTGCATCAGGGTGGATTTGCCGCTGCCCGACACGCCGGTGATGCAAACGAAGCGCTCAAGAGGGATGCTGACATCGATCCCTCGCAGATTATGTTCTCGCGCGCCCTCAATGATGAGCTTGGGCGTGCCGTCGGCCACCGGCATGGTGCGGCCGGTGACGACCTGCCGCCGGCCGGCGAGGTAGTCACCAGTGAGCGTATTGGCGGTACGGAGTTGCGCGGGCGGACCATTAAAGACAATGGTGCCGCCGCGCTCGCCCGGACCAGGGCCGATGTCGATGATCCGATCGGCCGCAAACATGACTGCCGGATCATGCTCGACCACCACCAGCGAGTTGCCCGCATCGCGCAGACGACTCATGACCGCATTCACGCGGTGCATGTCTCGCGGATGGAGTCCGATCGAGGGTTCGTCGAGCACGAACAGCGTATTGACAAGCGAGGTGCCCAGCGCGGTTGTGAGGTTGATGCGTTGCACTTCGCCGCCTGAGAGCGTGCGCGACTGACGGTCGAGCGTGAGGTAGCCCAGCCCGACGTCACACAGATAGGCGAGCCGCGCGCGGATCTCGATAAGCAGCTGGGCGAGCGCCTCCTCGCGTGCGTCGGCGCCGCTGCGTGAAAGGCGGGTTTGCGCAGCGATTCCGTCGAAGAACTCGCGAATCCGTTCAATAGGCAGCAGCATGAGGTCGTGCAGCGACAGGCCAGGCGTGCGGCCCAGCAGATCGGCTGACCAGTCAACCCCCACCGGCCGAAAACGCTGCCAGGCACCCCGGTCATCGCGAGCCTCGAGCGCGCGATCGGCGAGTGCTCGATCGCCCACCCGCCACCAGAGTGCTTCGGGTTTGAGGCGCGCGCCCTGGCAGACCTTGCAGGCGGTGTAGGACCGATATTTGGAGAGCAGTACCCTGATATGCATCTTGTAGGACTTGCTCTCCAGCCATTCGAAGAAGCGGTTGATGCCGTACCACTGCTTCTGCCAGTTACCGGTCCAGTCGTCGCCCCCCTCAATCACCCAGCGCTGATGTTCAGCAGACAGATCGCGCCAACGCTGGTCTAGCGGTACCCCCGCGCGCGGGGCGAACCTGGCGAGATCGCGTTGACAGTCCTTGAAGCTTTCGGTCTGCCAGGGCCGTACTGCGCCGTCGGCGAGGGTGCGGCTTTCATCCGGAATGACCAGGCCAAGATCGATGCCGATCACCCGGCCAAAGCCACGACAGGTGTCGCACGCGCCCAGCGGCGAGTTAAACGAGAACAGGCTGGGCAGGGGCTCTGAATAGCTGATGTCGCAATCGGCGCAGTGGAGGCCGCTGCTGTAGCGCCACACCGCGGCGTCGTGACCGGCATCGTCGAGCACGTGGATGGATAGCCGACCCTGGCCCTGACGCATGGCCGCTTCGATCGCCTCGCCCAGGCGGCTCCGCTCGACGGTGCTGGCGCGAAACCGGTCCTGCACCACCCCCAGCACCGTGCGGCTGCTGTCGTCGCGCGCGGGGCTGCGGTGGTGAACGCGGGTGTAGCCCTGGGCCTGAAGGTGCTGCTCGACTTCTGACTCGGTGAAGTTCGCCGGTATCCTCACCTCAAAACAGACCAGAAGCCGTGGGTCACCCGCCTCGGTGGCGCGCCTGAGCACGCTGTTCACGACATCGGCGGCGCTGTCGCGTTGCACGGCCTGACTGCAGCAGCGACAGTGCAGCCGCGCGGTGCGCGCGAGCAACAGCTTCAGGTGATCGTTGATCTCGGTCATGGTGCCGACCGTGGAGCGCGAG
>SYIM01000011.1 GCA_005798775.1 Burkholderiales bacterium | reverse complement strand
GTGGGCGCTCTCAAGCCCCGTGATCTGCCGGTGTTCAAATGGGTCAACACCGTGCTCGGCAATCTGAAGACCATGATGTCGGGCGCCTTCAAGGCGCTGAAGTTCCGCAAATACGCCCAGTCCTATCTCGACGCTTTTGCATACCGATTCAATCAACGGTTCGACCTGCGCAACCTCATCGCCAGCCTCATCGTCGATGTGGCGAAAACCAAGCCGCTGTCGAAAAAAGGCATCAGGGGGTGAGCATGCTGAGACAGGTTCCTAATCAGGAAAAGGATTGACCCGTCATGAACGACAATATCATACAGACGTTCTTCGCAGGCGAATGGCGTCATGCGCAGGGCCCTCGTTACGAGACCTTCTATCCACACGACGGGAGCGTCGCGGGCTCCCTCCACGCCGCCACGGCGGTCGATGTTGATCAGGCGGTTCAAGCCGCCGAGCAGGCCCGCCAACGCCCGGACTGGGCCGGCCTCAAGCGCCACGAGCGGGCCGCCATCCTGCATCGTATTGCCGATGGCATCCGGGCCCGCGCCGAGGAGCTGGCCCAGCTGCAGCGCCTGGACAATGGGAAACCAGTGGGTGAAACCCGTGCGCTGGTGGCCAGCGCCGCCGGCACTTTCCAGTTTTTCGCTGCCGCCTGCGAAACCTGGGAAGACGAGCTGACGCCCGCTCGCGGCGACTTCCTCACCATGAGCGTGCACGAACCGCTAGGCGTCGTGGGCGCCATCACGCCCTGGAACTCCCCGATTGCGAGCGAAGCCCAGAAAATAGCCCCCGCGCTCGCCGCTGGCTGCGCCATGGTGGTGAAACCCGCCGAGATCACGCCGCGCATGGCCATTGAACTCGCACGGATCGCGCAGCAGGCGGGTCTCCCCGACGGCATTCTGAGCGTCGTGCCCGGCAAGGGATCCATCGTAGGCGATGCCCTCGTGCGTCACCCGCTCGTCCGGCGCATTGCCTTCACTGGCGGCACTGAAGTCGGCCGCGGCATCGCGCGACTGGCCGCCGACAAGCTGATGCCGGTATCACTCGAACTGGGTGGCAAGTCGCCCACGATTGTCTGTGCCGACGCCGATCTCGACCATGCGGTGATGGGCGTGCTGTTTGGCATCTTCAGCAGCTCGGGCGAGTCCTGCATTGCAGGCTCGCGCGCCTTCGTCCACGAGAGCGTTTATCCGGCTTTCCGCGAAAAACTGCTCGCGGGCGCGCGTACGCTTCGGGTGGGCGACCCCAGCCTCGCCACCACGCAAATGGGGCCTCTGGTGAGCCACGCGCACCGCGACACTGTCGAACGCTTTGTCGAATTGGGCCGTACCGAAGGCGGGACGCTGCTTACTGGTGGCATGCGGCCATCCGGTCCTCAATACGAGCGCGGCAGCTACTACCTGCCCACCGTGTTCGAGGGGTTGCCCAACGAGGCGCGGCTGTGTCAGGAAGAAATCTTCGGACCGGTGCTCGCACTGCTGCCATGGCGCGACGAAGCCAACCTAATCGCGCAGTGTAACGACAGCGTCTACGGGCTCGCCTCGGGCATCTGGACGCGCGACTACAAAACCGCCTCGCGGATTGGGCGAGCTTTGGAAACCGGTACCGTCTGGATCAATACCTACAAGCTGTTTTCGATCAGCACGCCTTTCGGAGGCGTGAAACAGAGCGGTGTTGGCCGCGAAAAAGGCCGGCGCGGCATCCTCGAATACTGCGCACAGAAGAGCTTCTACTGGGGGCTCAATGAATCGCCCCTCCCCTGGGCCCGCTGAGCCCCTGCCGGTCGACTAAGGAGCAGCCCCATGGATCTCGGAATCGCTGGCCGCAAGGCCCTGGTCTGCGGCGCAAGCGCCGGATTGGGTTTTGCCTGCGCCCAGGCGCTGGTCGAAGAAGGTGTCGATGTGGTGATGGTTGCCCGCACGGCGCAGACCCTCGCCGATGCAGCCGCGCGACTGGCTGAACTCGGGGGCGGCGCCGTGTCGCAGGTGGTCGCAGACGTCACCACCGACCCCGGACGCGCGGCTATTCTCGACGCCCACCCCCGCTTCGATATTGTGGTCACCAACGCGGGCGGGCCCCCGCCAGGCAATTTTCGTGACTGGGCGCGCGACAGCTGGCTGGCGGCCCTGGATGCCAACATGCTCGCCCCCATCGAACTCATCCGGGCCACCGTCGACCCAATGATGGCTCAAGGCTTCGGGCGTATCATCAACATCACTTCCAGCGCGGTGAAATCGCCACTCGAACCGCTCGGGCTATCGAACGGCGCACGCAGCGGTCTTACCGGCTTTGTTGCCGGACTTGCACGCAGCGTGGCCGCCCATGGGGTCACCATCAACAATTTACTCCCGGGCACCTTCGATACCGCGCGGCTTGCGAGCAATTTTGTCGCCCAGGCCCGGCGCGAAGGACGGCCCGTCGATGCCGTGCGTAACGACCGGATCGCCCGACATCCGGCCCGCCGGTTCGGCACACCCGACGAGTTCGGACGCACCTGCGCATTTCTCTGCAGCCTGCATGCGGGTTACATCAACGGCCAGAACGTGCTGCTCGATGGTGGCTCGTATCCCGGAACCTTCTGACAGTCTTCGCCTGACACACCCCCATCATGAATGCACTCGACATCAGCATTGCGGGAGGCGGCGTCGGCGGCCTGACCGCCGCCATCGCGCTACAACGCAGCGGCCACCGCGTGACCGTCTATGAGCAGGCCCTGCAATGGATGCGCGTTGGCGCCGACGTGAACCTCACCCCCAATGTGGTGCGGGCACTCGACGGTTTTCAGCGCCCGATCAGCGAGCGCATCCGCCGAGAGGGTGCGCAACCCACCTTCCGCATCAGCCGCGACTGGGATACCAGCCGCGAGACCTCACGGCTGGGCATGGGTAACGTGGCCCAGGACCAGTACGGCGCCCCCCAGGTCACCATTCACCGGGCCGACCTGCTGGCGGCGCTCGCCGCTGAGGTCACCGCCGGCACGGTGCGCTTTGGCAAGCGCATCCGTTCGCTGACCCAGAACGATTCCGGCGTCACACTGGAATTTGAAGACGGCGACAGCGCCCGCCATGACCTGCTGGTGGGCGCAGACGGCATTCACTCGCGGGTACGCGCAGCGCTTTTCGGTGAAGAGTCGCCGCGCTTTACTGGGGTGGTGTCCTACCGTTCGGCGGTGCCCACCGAACGCGTGCGTGACGTCCCCGAGATTGAGTCCTTCACCAAATGGTGGGGGCCCTCGCCCGATGTCCAGATCGTCACTTTCCCGCTCAGCCAGGGGCGCGAAACCTTTGTCTTTGCAACCACTGGCCAACCCAGCTGGACCGAAGAGTCCTGGACCACCGCGGGCGATGTGAACGAACTGCGCGAGGTCTACCGCGATTTTCATCCCGATGCCCGGAAGCTCCTGGAGGCCTGCGATAGCGTCATGAAAAGCGCGCTCTACGAGCGCGAGCCGCTCGCGCGCTGGAGCGTAGGGCGGGTCACGCTACTGGGCGATGCCTGCCACCCCATGCTTCCCTTCATGGCACAAGGTGCGGGCATGGCGATCGAGGACGCCATCGTGCTGGGCCGCGCGCTCGCACCGCTCTCACAGACTACCGACGCCAGCACTGGCCCATCAATCGAGTCGGCCCTGCTCAGCTATGAGACCACCCGGCGCGAACGAACCGCCCGAATCCAGATCGGCTCGCGCGGCAACCAGTGGATGCGCGGCCCCGGCAACGCCGACTGGGTTTATGGTTACGACGCCTGGAATACCCCCTTCAATAACAATCTGATTGACGCTTCAACCCAGCAGGAGACAGCATGACCCGTTTGATCCCTTCCATCGATTCGCGACGCGCGCTCGTCGCAGCAGCGCTGGGGCTCAGCCTGGCGGCCGCGCAGCATGCGGGCGCGCAGACCGCGCCAGCCGCATTCCCATCGCGCAACATCACGCTGGTCGTGCCCTTTCCGCCGGGCGGCGGCCCTGATCTTGCCGCGCGGGCGGTGGGCGAGAAACTCACCACGCGGTTGGGCAAGCCCGTCATTGTCGAGAACCGGCCGGGCGCCGGTGCGTTGATCGGTGCGGGCTTCGTAGCCAAGGCGGCCGCGGATGGCCACACCCTTCTCTTCACACCCAACACGGTGGTCATTTCCCCTCATGTGCTGCCCGCGGGTGCTGGCGGTGGCGTGACGGTGGCGCGCGACCTGGTGCCGGTCATTGCGCCGGCCACCACCCCGCTGGTGCTTGTCGCTCACCCCTCACTCGGCGCAAGCCGGCTTCAGGACGCACTCGACGCCGTGCGCAAATCACCGGGCCTCCCCTACGGCAGCGCCGGCAACGGTTCACCGATGCACTTCGCCGGCGAAATGATGAAGCGCGCGGCCAAGGTTGATCTGCTGCACGTGCCCTACAAAGGCGTAGCGCCCTCAATTAATGCGGCACTGGGTGGCGAGGTCAAGCTCCTGTTCGTGGGACTGGGGGGCGCCGTGCCCCACATCAAATCGGGCAAGCTGGTGCCGCTTGCGGTCACCGAGGCCAAGCGCTCCGATCTGCTGCCCGATGTCCCGACCGCCACCGAGCAGGGCGTGCCGGGCGTGGAAGTCAATGCCTGGTATGGTGTGTTTGCGCCGCTCTCCACACCCCAGGCCACCATTGATCAGCTGAACGCTGAAATCAACGCCGTGATCGCGATGCCCGATGTCCGTAGCCGCCTCTCCACCGCCGGGGTGGAGCCGCTAGGCGGACCCGCCGCAGTGTTGGCGGGCTTCGTTAAAGCCGACAACGAGCGCTACGGCACGCTCGCACGTGAACTGAAGATCAGCGCCGACTGATACCGCGCAGTGATGGCGCGGGCCTGGGAACGCTCTGTGCAACCCCAGGCCCCAAGCGGCCCCGCCTATTGCGGAGCTTTCCGGGAATCAGGAAGACGGTTTCTGCCCCGCTCGCTCGGTCGCAAATTTTGCAGTGGGTGCCTCTGCGTCTTTCTGTCGACGCGTGGTGCCGTCGATGCCACCGGAGATCGCCCACTCGGCAAACGCCGTGGGGCCGGGGGTGAATTCTCGCGGCGCCCAGGCATCGGTCAATTCGTCTTCGTCGGTGTTGTATTCGACCAGGCCACCGCCGGGGCTGCGGAAATACCAAAAGATCGCCGAGGAGATTGGGTGACGCCCTGGGCCGAGTTCAGTTTCCCAACCACGGCGCGACATATGCATGCCGCCCCCAAAGACCTCATGCACGTCGCGTACCGTGAACGCCACATGGTTGAGGCCGGCGCGACCGTGGGGCAGCTGAAGCAGAAACAGGTCGTGGTGGCCAGCGCACGGCGCGCAGCGAAGAAATGATCCCCGGCCGGGATAACTGTCCGACAGCACGAACGCGAAGCGCTCGATATAAAACGACGTGACCGCTGCGAGATCGGCCACGAAGAACACCACATGGCCCACTTCGATCGGCGCAGCCCGTTCATAGGCAGGGCTCGCCTGATCGATACGGCTGCGCTCATTCCAGGTGTTGGTGCGGGCGCACGCCACCTCCACCGGACGCTTGCGCGTGACCTGAACGCGAACCGCCAGCCCGCTGGGGTCGGTACAGCCCACGCGATCGCCGGTATCAACGAAGCCCGGGGCACCCCGGAGACGCTCCCGAAAGTTCTGGAGCACAGCTGCGCTCTCAACCGCCCAGACCACTTCGCGCACGGTGGGGTCAGGTTCGATCCCGGCCGGGAGTCCAGGCGTATCCGAGGCCACCACGATGACGCGGCACCCATTGAGCGTCTCAAACACCAGGCGACTGGCGTCATCGCCCACCAGCGTGAGGCCCCAGTCGGAAAAAAACTGGCGGCAGCGCGCCAGATCGGTGGCGCTGTAAGTGACCTCGTCGATTCCCTGAAGATTCATTCGTTGTTCCATCAGACATGGATTGAGTCAAAAGCCAGCGAGACAGCGCGGCGGCCGCGCGGCTCGCTCGCACTCATCGCCTCGCGCGCACCGGCCGCAAGCTGATCTGACCGAAAGGATAGCGAAATCCGTACGCTACAGATGTCGTAAGACCGCGCATCGATAGTCGACTGCCGTTCAATACTGCCGTTCAATCGATCCGGAAATACGCCCGATCCATCTTCATGAGCGTATGGGTCGGCGCAAGCGCCGTCCGGACATGCGCGTCAGCACGCGGCAGCAAGCGCTCAAAATAGAACTCGGCGCAATCCAGTTTCGCCTGGTAGAAGGCACTTGGCTGCTGACCCGAACCCCTTGCCAGCAGACGCTCGGCGCAACGCGCCTGCAGCGCCCAGAAGTGAGCCATCATGATGTAGCCCGATGCCATCAGGTAATCGACACTGGCGGCGCCCACGGTTTCGCGGTCGGCCTTGGCACGCACCATGAGTCGAAGGGTGAGCCAGTTCCACTGCAGCGCCCGCTTCACCAGTTCGCGCGACTGCCGACCCGCCGCGCCGCGCCCGAGCAGATGCGGCCTTGCCTGCGCAATCATCCCGCGGGTGAAATCGCGCACGCAGGCGCCACGCGTGGCGAGCAACACCTTGCGCCCCAGCAGATCGAGCGCCTGAATGCCGGTGGTGCCCTCG
>SYIM01000100.1 GCA_005798775.1 Burkholderiales bacterium | reverse complement strand
TGCCTTTCCCGACCAGCGCCACCGGCTGCTGGCGGCTTGATGCGCCGTTGTAATGCACGACGATGAATTTAGGCGGCTGCTCGGAGCCCTGCGCCACGGCGAGGAGCGCCCCCATCTTGAGCGCCTGCATCTGCCGGGTGTCGAGAACTTCGATCTTGAGACTGAACTCGCGGGCGAGTTTCTTGGCCTGATCGGCGAGATAGGTGGGGGTACAGACGTTGGGCGGCAGGTTACCAAGGTCGCGGGTGAAGTCCATGCCGTTGGCAAGCGCCTGAGCGCGCGCCACGGCCTGCGAAGCAGCGGCCTGCTGAGCGCGGGGTACGGCGAAAACCACTTGCCTTGGCCGCCGGGGAGGAGAGTCCTTGCGGCTCTTCATGGACTCGAAACGATAGGCGGCTTCGCGGCCCGCCATAACTTGGGTGTGCAGCTTCCACTCGAGCGGGCGTTGAATGACTGCCGCCTCGTGGAGCAGGGATACGACCTCGTCGGCGGCGGCGTTGCCGAGCACCCGCCAGATCGCGGCCACCGCATCGGTATAGCTCTTTTCCGTGACCTCGGCGCTGCTGCCCACCGACACGAGGAGCACCCGCTGCAGCGCGCCTTCAAGGTGAAGCAGGACCGAGGAGCCCGCCTTTTTCTGCAGATCACCGCGGGCGATGACTGTGGCAAGGCGCCCGCCCTGGGCCTGATCAATTGCGCGGGCATCGCCCGCTAAGGGTTCGCCGACCACGACCGGCACAATTGCGCAACCGGTTTTCAGACGGTCGGTGGACAGGGTCTTTGTGCTAAATTGCATTGGGTCTTCCTCGGCCTTTGCTCTCAACCGATCGATTATAGCGAGGGGTTCGCGCGATGCTTTTCAAGACAGCGTTGCGGCGCGACCTGTCGAACCTGGCCGGCGTCGTCTTTGCCACGCTTTTTACGGTGATGGTCACCACCTCACTGATCCGCTGGCTGGGACGCGCCGCCAACGGACTGACCGATACCGCCAGCGTGCTGCCCATGATTGCCTTCGGGGCAATCAACCTGCTGCCGGTGCTGCTGGTGCTCACCGTCTACGTGTCGGTGCTGATGGCGCTCACCCGGGCCTACCGTGACTCCGAAATGGTCATCTGGTTTTCGAGCGGGCGCAGCCTGGTCAACTGGGTAGGTCCGGTGCTGAGCTTTGTGGCGCCGGTCGCGCTACTGGTTGGGCTGGTTGCTTTTGTGGGCGGCCCTTGGGCTACGAAACAGTCAAACGAACATCAGAGCCGGTTCTCGCAGCGGGGAGATATTTCGCGAGTCTCGGCAGGGCAGTTTCGCGAATCCGCCGCCGCCGGTCGGGTATTTTATGTGGAGTCACTGAACGACGAAAACACCGAGGTGCGTAATGTCTTTGTATCGCAGATCGACCTGCAGAGAGAGGTGATTGTGGTGTCGCAGCGCGGCCAGATCGAGGTCATGCCCAATGGCGACCGCTACCTGGTGCTGGAAAAGGGGCGTCGGTACGACGGCGAGCCCGGGTCGGGAAGCCTCAGATTGATGGAGTTCGAGCGCTACGGGCTGCTGCTGGAGGGGCGGGCTGATGTGTCGGGGTCAGGGGCCGGTGCCCGAACCATGAGCATGGTTGAACTTCTCGCTGACCCCAGTCGTATCAATCTGGCTGAACTCAACTGGCGGATCAGCCTGCCAGTGTCGGCGTTTCTGATGGCGCTGCTTGCGATCCCGCTCTCGGCGGTCAATCCGCGGCTGGGGCGATCAATCAACCTGATCCTCGCGCTCCTCATCTACGTGGTCTACAACAACATGCTGTCGGTGGTGAGCGCCTGGATCGGGCAGGGCCGGGTGCCCTTCTCGGTAGGGGTATGGGTGGTACACGCAGCGCTCGCGGTGGTGATCGTATTTCTCTTCTGGCGGCGGATCTGGCTGCCTCGCCGCTGGCTCAGGCGCGTGTTGTCGCGGTCAGCCGCTGGAGCGGCCTGACGCCATGATCCTGGGCGGCTCCACAATCGGGCGTTATCTGGCACGCGAAATCGCCACGGCGGTCGTATTTGTGCTGATCGCTTTTCTGGCGCTCTTTGCATTTTTCGATTTCATCAATGAGCTCGATGATGTGGGGCGCGCGGGCTACAGTCTCGCTGCGGCCGCCATCTATGTGCTCCTCACTCTGCCTTCACGCACCTATGAGGTGATGCCGATCGCTGCGCTGATCGGTAGCGTCTACGCCCTTGCCCAGCTGGCGGCGCACTCCGAATTCACGGCCATGCGCGCCTCGGGGCTCAGTCGAACGCGAGCACTGGGAGAATTGATTCGTCTGGGGGCCTGGCTGGCAGTGTTTACCGCGTTGGTGGGCGAAGCATTAGCGCCGCCTGCCGAACGACTCGCTCAGGAGCTGCGGCTCTCGTCGCTTGGCAGTGCGGTGGGCGGTCAGCTGCGCTCTGGGCTGTGGATCCGCGACTCCTTGCGCGATACCGCCGGCGATGTGCAGAGAATTCGCTTCGTGAACGTCGGCGAACTGATGCCCGATGCAACGCTGCGTCGTGTTCGTATTCTCGAGTTTGATCAGCAGATGCGCTTATCTGAGGTGGTCAAGGCCGAGAAGGGCCAATTCTTCGGGCCGGGCGCCTGGGAACTCACTGGCGTGACGACCACGCTCTATCAGACCGTTGAGTCGCAGGAGCCAATACCGCATCTCCGCACCGAACGCGTATCGGTGGCGAGCCGCACGTGGACATCGGAACTCACGCCCGCACTGCTATCGGTGCTCATGGTGATGCCCGAGCGCATGTCCGCGATCAACCTCTTCAACTACATCCGGCATCTCAGGGAAAATCAGCAGAACACCGAGCTGCACGACATCGCTTTCTGGAAGAAGGTGGTGTATCCGCTTGCAGTCATCGTCATGATGGCACTTGCACTTCCCTTTGCGTATCTGCAGAGCAGAGCGGGCGGTATTGGCTACAAGGTTTTCGCGGGTATCATGCTTGGCGTGGCCTTCCACTTTCTCAATGGCCTCTTCAGCCATCTGGGCCTGCTCAACACCTGGTCGCCCTTGGTTGCCGTGAGCATTCCGAGCATCGTGGCCTTCGTGGTGGCAGTGGGTCTTCTCAAGTGGGTCGATCGAACCCGCTGAGCGTCGGGTTCGGCGGATTTGCATGAGTGTTTCGATCTTTTTTGGGCGGGGTTTACCCTAGTAGGGCAAGCTAATATGCTGCAAAGCAGCATGATTTTTCCCGTCAGGAAGGTGGTCTGGTTTGATGCAATGCAGCGCATTTCTGGTGGCTCAGGGAACCTGCAATAACTTGTAATCGTCAGGAATTTCGTGGAGCATCTCGTCCTGTTGGGTCTGGTTCCCGCGAACCAGAATCCTCAGGTGTATCGAGGAGGAGGAGAGGCAGCACCGCTGCCATTAAAGCGCACAGCGACGTGCGCTTTTTTTTTTTCGATACTCCCCTCGGACATATAATTCATTGGGGTTGCGTCAATGACTCAGCCCGTTAGATCAACCTAAGGGAGACAACTGATGTTCTCAGCCCGCCATGTTCTTGCTGCCGGATCGCTCGTTTTCGCTGCCGCGGCACCGGCGCAAGTCACGCTCACTACCTCCACCTGGGTGCCTCCTACCCACGCGCTTACTGTCACGCAGGCGGACTGGTGTGCGCAGGCGACGGAAGCGACCGCTGGGCGGGTTCGCTGTAACGCGCTCGCCAAGCCGGTTACCGCGCCGCCTGGAACGTTCGACGCAGTGCGCGACGGTCTGACTGATGTGTCCTTCTCTGTTCATGGCTACACACCGGGCCGCTATGTGCTCACCCAGGTCGCCGAACTCCCCTTTCTGGGCGATTCCGCTGAGTCCACTTCAGTGGCGTACCAGCGCCTTTACGAACGCCACCTGAGCAAGGCTGGCGAGCACAAGGGAATGCGCGTCATCGCGGTGTTCACTCACGGCCCCGGCATGATCATCAACACCAAGCGCGCGGTGAACTCGCTTGCCGACCTGGACGGACTCAAGTTCCGCGTCGGCGGCGGCATGGTCAATGAAATCGGCAAGATCATGGGCATCAACGTCACGCTGCGTCCGGCGCCCCAGTCGTACGAACTTCTTTCCTCAGGCGTGATGGATGGCGTGTTCTTCCCAGCCGAGTCGGTAGAGTCATTCAAGCTCGAAAAGCTGGTCAAGCATCGGACCACATTCTCTGGCGGTCTTTACAACACCAGTTTCGCTTTCGTCATGAACGAAGGAGCCTGGAAAAAGATTTCGCCTGCCGACCAGGCCGCCATTACCAAGCTGTCCGGTGAGTATGCAGCGCGGCTCTTTGGTCGTGCCTGGGACAAGGCCGACCGCCTGGGCGCCGCTTTCATGCAGGCGAACAACGTGCAGCACACGGTCGCGAACAAGGCTTTCGTGGATCAGGTCAAGTCCAAGACCGACGCGCTCGAGCGCAAGTGGGTGGCCGATGCCAAGGCGAAGGGCCTGGCAGATGGCGACCAGGTCATTCGCGAATTCCGCGCTGAAATCGCAAAGCTCCAGTAACGCAGATCACAAACCTGCTGCGGGCCGACTGTTGTCAGTCGGCCCGTGCCATTTCTGATGAACGCTTTCAAAAAGCTGTTGGGCGCCGGTGCAGCGATTGCGCTGTTTCTCATGATGCTGCTCACCTTCGCCGATGTGGTGGGGCGAAAGCTGCTGAATGCTTCCATCACGGGCAGCGTCGAGCTCACCGAGCTCTGCATGCTCGGTACGATCTTCATCGCCATGCCGCTCGTGTCAATGGCGGGCGAGCATGTCATTTTCGATCTGCTGGACCCCTTGTTGCCCGCGCCGCTTCAGCGCTGGCAACGGGTCATCTCAAACACCTGTTGTTCGCTCCTGGTGCTGGGCGCTGCATGGCTCATTCACGGGCGTGCCGCGCGGGTGTTTGAAGATGGCGACACCACCGCACAGCTTCAGATTCCCACCGGGCCATTCATACAGGCGGTCTCGGTGATGCTGCTCTGCACTGCAGTCATGCACGTGGTGGTGGCTGTCAGCGCATATCGCAATCTGTCGCAGACCGAGCCTGGCTCGGCTGGAAACACGCTTTGATCGAAGCGCTGCTCGGGTTTGCCGCCATGTTTGCGCTGATGGCGCTGCGGGTTCCCATCGCCTTCTCCATGGCGGCGGTGGGCGTTGTGGGTATCGCACTCATGCGTTCGGTGCCGGCTGCGTTTTCGTCAGCGGCCACCGAGATCATGGATGTGGCGAGCTACACGTTGTCGGTAGTGCCCCTTTTCGTGTTGATGGGCAACCTCGTCACGCGTGCCGGCATGTCAACCGAGTTGTATCAAGCCGCCTACTCGTTCATTGGTCATCGCCGCGGGGGCTTGGCCATGTCCACCGTGTTGGCGTGCGCAGGGTTTGGCGCCATCTGCGGTTCGTCCATTGCTACGGCGGCCACCATGGCGCGGGTGGCCATGCCCGAGATGCGGCGCTTCGGCTACGACAAGGCGTTTGCAGCCGGCACCATCGCAGCAGGTGGAACGCTCGGCATTCTCATTCCGCCGTCCGTGATCATGGTGATCTACGGCATCATGACCGAGCAGAGCATCGGCGCGCTGTTTGCGGCCGGTGTGATTCCGGGAGCAATCGCCACGCTGTTCTATCTGGGCACGGCCTGGAACTGCGTGCGACGCAATCCGTCGCTGGGTCCTCCGGGGGAGCGCACCAGCTGGGCGGGGCGGCTGTTGGCCCTTCGCCACATCTGGGGTGTGATCGTTCTATTCATCATTGTGATGGGTGGCATGTATGGCGGCCTCTTCACCCCGACCGAGGCGGCAGGCGTGGGGGCGATGGGCGGTTTTGTGTTTGCGCTGTCGCGCGGGCGACTCACACCGAAGATCCTGCTCGAGGTTCTCACCGAATCGGCGCAGATGACTGCCATGCTGTTCACGATTCTCATCGGCGCCTCGATCTTTGCCAACTTCGTGAACTTCACTTCGCTCCCGCAGGATCTGCAGACCTTTGTTTCACAGTTCAATGTGCACCCCATGATGGTGGTGGTGGCGATATGCGCGATCTACGTGATCCTCGGCACGGCTATGGAAGAGTTGTCGATGATCCTTCTCACAGTGCCGATCTTCTTTCCGCTGATCGTGCACCTTGGGCTTGATCCGATCTGGTTCGGCGTACTGATCGTGTGCGTCGTGGAAATCGGTATGATCAGTCCGCCGGTTGGCATGAATATCTTCGTGATCAGCAGCCTGCTGCCCGATGTGCCAACCACTTCCATCTGGCGGGGCGTGATGCCTTTCTTGTTCGCCGACATCCTGCGGCTTGCGCTGCTTATCGCCTTTCCTGCCATCACGCTGTGGTTACCCAAATATTTCAATCTGTGAAGTCGGTCATCGGCTTTGTCGGTATCGGTGCCATGGGCTCGCCGATGATCGGGCATCTGCTCAATGCGGGCTATCGGGTACAGGTGTTTGCCAGGCGTGCGCAGGCGGCCGAGCAGCTGGTTGCGCGGGGTGCGCTCCTGCGGAGCAGCGCGACTGAAGCGGCCCAGGGTGCTCAGGTGTTTTGCGTCAACGTCACCCGCACTGAAGATGTTGAGCAAGTGCTCTTTGGCGAAGGCGGTGCGGCGGCAGGTCTTGCGCCGGGTGCGACGGTCATTGATTTCTCCACCATTTCGGCGGTGGCCACGCGCGCCATGGCCGAGCGTCTTGCGCGGCAGCAGGTCTGGATGCTCGACTGCCCGGTCTCGGGCGGCGAGAAGGGCGCGCGTGAAGCGACGCTGTCGATGATGGTGGGTGGCGAGGCGGCAACGCTTGAGGCGGTACGGCCGTTACTGCAGTGTCTGGGCCGGACGATCACGCACATCGGTGGCCATGGCGATGGTCAGGTGGCCAAGGCCTGCAATCAGCTGGTGCAGGTGGTGAACATTCAGGGCATTGCCGAGGCTATGCTGTTTGCCAAGCGCAATGGTGCGGACCTGGCGCAGGTGCTCAAGGCGCTGCAGGCGGGCTTTGCTGGCAGCCGCATGCTTGACCTGATGGGTCCGAAAATGGCCGGTCGCGATTTTTCGGCGGGCATCGAGGCGCGCCTGCATCAGAAAGACTTCGCGCTCATCGTCGAGATGACGCAGGCGCTCGGGTTGTCGCTGCCGGCGGCAGCGGTCACTTCGCAGCAGCTTAATGCGCTGGTGGGGCAGGGCTGGGGGCGAGACGATACGTCGTCGCTCCTGCGTGTGCTCGAGGCGATGAACGGATCAGCAGGGCAGGGCTGAGGGGCCGCATCGGTTCGGTCGCTGTTGCCGTGTGGGGCGCGGGGCTCAGGCGTTTGGTTGGCAGGCGGCAGGCGTGCTCGTCAGCGCGGGTTGCCGGTCTCCAGGCACAGTCTGGCCGCGGCTTCAAACAGCGGGTTTCCGGGTTCGGCGAGCGCGTCGCAGAGCGTGAGGTGGTTGTAGCCAGGCATGGCAATGTCGCCTGCGAACGCTCGGGGCCAGCGCTCGCGGACCAATCCGTTCTGCCGATGAAACTCGCTGCTCTCGTCGCCACCCACCGTATTCATGATCGGTGCGCGTGTGGCGGGCGTCATCAGAGCGGGGCTCAGCTTTCGGGCTTGCGCATCGTCGAGCTTGAAGTCGTTATTGAAAAAGGGCGATTTGATGAGCGGTCGAAGATCGAAGAGCGCGCTCATGGCCAGGCCCGCCTTGACCAGGTCCTTCGGTAGGTCGGCCTCCCACTGAGGCCAGCGAGCCGCGAGCGCCATGCCCGTGAGGTGACCGCCCGCGGAGTGGCCGCTCACCACGATCCGATTCGGATCAAAGCCCAGGCGCTTGCCGTGTCGCCACAGCCAGGCGAGCGAGCGCAGGATCTGCCGTACGATCTCCTCGATCGAGATCTTGGGTACGAGTGTGTAATTGGGTAGCGCGACGCTGATGCCGCGCTCGGCGAATGCGGGTGCCACCCAGGAGAAGTCGGACTTGTCCATGGCACGCCAGTAGCCGCCGTGGATGAAAACGAGTAGCGGCGCCCCGGGTTCTGCGGCCGGAAACAGATCCAGGCGCTCGCCCTCGGCCTGGCCGTAAGCCAGATCAAGCTTCGCCCGAGGCGAGGCCGCGCGAGCTGCCGCGCCCGCCGCCACCCAGCGAGCAAAGATCTCCGGCACGTTCGGAATCGACAGCCGTGGGTTGTATTCGCTGGTGATGTAGTCGGCTTCCTGGCTGGGTGTCATGGGTGTGTGTCCTGGTGGCGGCGCGGGCAAGAAAGTAGACGTCGCCTTGAGCGAAGACCTCCATGATATTATTTCAAAGCTGTGGGGCGGTAGCTCAGCTGGGAG
>SYIM01000099.1 GCA_005798775.1 Burkholderiales bacterium | reverse complement strand
TACGACAACGAATGGGGCTTCTCCAACCGGATGCTCGACACCACCGTCGCGCTGATGAACGCGCGCTGAGCCATGCAGTTCAGGCGCCTCACCGATCTGGATCTTGCCGGCAAGCGGGTCTTCATCCGTGCCGATCTGAACGTTCCGCAGAACGGTTCGCTGGCCATCACCGATGACACGCGGATCCGGGCTTCGCTGCCTGCGATCCGGCACTGCCTGGAGGCCGGCGCTGCAGTCATGGTCACCTCGCATCTGGGGCGTCCGACCGAAGGCAAGTTGAAACCCGAAGATTCGCTTGCCCCGATTGCAGCGCGCATGTCCGAACTGCTCGGCCGCCCGGTGCCGCTCAAGGCCAACTGGGTAGAGGGTGGATTCACGGTACAGCCGGGTGAACTGCTGCTCCTGGAAAATTGCCGCTGCAACAAAGGTGAGAAAAAAGATGACGAGGCGCTCGCCCGCAAGATGGCTTCGCTCTGCGACGTTTACGTCAATGACGCCTTTGGCACCGCGCATCGTGCTGAAGCCACGACACATGGCATGGCGCGGTTTTCGCCGGTCGCCTGCGCGGGGCCGCTCCTTGCAGCAGAACTCGACGCACTGGGGCGTGCCCTCGGCGCCCCCCGGCGACCGCTGGTGGCGATCGTTGCCGGCTCCAAGGTGTCTACGAAGCTCACCATCCTGAAATCGCTCGCCGCGCGTGTCGATCAGCTGATTGTGGGGGGCGGGATTGCCAATACCTTCATGCTGGCGGCTGGGTTACCGATCGGAAAATCACTTGCCGAGCGCGATCTGCTTGATGAAGCGCGCAGCATCATTGACCTGATGGCCTCGCGCGGTGCGCAGGTACCTATTCCGGTTGATGTGGTCTGCGCGCCCACCTTCGCAGCCGATGCGCCGGCCACTATCAGGCGGGTAATCGATGTGGCCGATGCCGACATGATTCTCGATATTGGTCCTGATACCGCGGCCACCCTGGCAGAGCGACTAAGGCGGGCGGGCACCATTGTCTGGAACGGACCCGTCGGGGTGTTCGAGTTTGAAAACTTCGCGCACGGTACCCAAGTCATCGCGCGGGCGATTGCCGACTCGAACGCTTTCTCGATTGCGGGAGGGGGCGACACACTCGCCGCCATCGCGAAGTTCGGCATCACCGACCGGGTGGATTACATCTCCACCGGCGGGGGCGCGTTCCTCGAGTTCCTTGAAGGACGGAGCCTGCCTGCGGTGGTGGCGCTCGCGGCGCGACACGCGGCCTGACCGCGCTACGCACTTGCCCATTTGCGCTCAGGCCTGCGATTTTTCGGCCGGCGACCATCGTCGGGCACCCGAAGCATTTTTCACGTGCGACGGGGTGACTTTCTGTTTGTCCACACTTCACACGACCAGGCGTTCGCGTACCCAGGGTCAGTGTTCGCCCACCCGCACAATCTTCATGGTGTTGGTGCCGCCAGATTTCCCAATCGGCTCGCCGATCGTGATCACCAGCAGGTCGCCCTTTTCCACCACGCCCTCGCGCAGAAGCAACTCCTCCGCTTCGCGCAGAAGCAGTTCACGATCGACCGACTCATAACGCATCATGAGCGGATGCACCTCGCGATACAGGCACATGCGGCGGCGACTGGCCTCTTCGGGGGTGAGCGCATAGACGGGCACACCGGAATCGAGGCGGGAGGCCCAGAGTGCGGTGGAACCCGACTGCGTGAGCGCAGCGATCGCCTTCACCTTCAGATGCGAGGCGACAAATAGCGCACTCATCGCAATTGACTGATCGATCCGGGTGAAGGTACGGTGGAGGAACTCGCCATCGAGTCGCGTGTTCTGCGACCGGTCGGCTTCGAAGCAGACGCGCGCCATGGCCTCGATGGTTTCAACAGGATATTTCCCGGCTGCGGTTTCGGCTGACAGCATGACCGCGTCGGTGCCATCGAGCACTGCATTGGCCACATCGGAGACTTCAGCGCGGGTGGGAACAGGCGCTTCGATCATCGATTCCATCATCTGGGTGGCAGTGATGGTGAGACGGTTATGTTCGCGCGCCATCCGGATCATTTTTTTCTGAAGCGCCGGCACCGTGGCATCGCCCACTTCAACCGCCAGATCGCCACGCGCCACCATGATGCCGTCGGAGGCTTTCAGGATTTCTTCCAGGTTGTCGATCGCCTCGTAGCGTTCGATCTTGGCGATCATGAGCGCCTTGCCACCGGACGCCCGCGTGAGTTCGCGTGCCATATACATGTCGGCTGCGTTCTTGGGGAACGAAACCGCGATGAAGTCAGCCCCAAATGCCGTGGCGGTTCGAATGTCCTCCATGTCCTTCGCCGTGAGCGCAGGCGCGGACAACCCGCCGCCCTGGCGGTTGATACCCTTGCGGTCGGACAGCACGCCTCCCACCACAACCGTACATTCGATGCGGTTGGCGTGAACCCGGTTGACCTTCATCACCATTCGGCCATCATTCAGAAGCAGGGTATCGCCCGCCCGCACGTCGGCCACGAGCTCCTTGTAGTCGAGCCCGACCTGACTGATGTCGCCTAGCGTGCAGTCGGTATCGAATGCGAAGGACATGCCGGGCTCGAGGGTCACCTTGCCGTCGGCAAATTTGCCGATGCGGATCTTCGGCCCCTGAAGGTCTGCGAGCACCCCGATTCCCCGGCCGCACTGCTCGGCGATACGCCGAACCAGGGTCACGGTTTCGGTATGCGCGGATGCGCTGCCGTGAGAGAAATTCACCCGCACGACGTCGACGCCGGCGCGGATCATGCGTTCGAGCACTTCGGGCGAGGACGACGCGGGCCCAAGCGTTGCAACAATTTTGGTGGCACGGGGAACGGGTCTGCTCACGAAGGCCTCGGCTGGGCAATGGGCGACTCGGCCCGGTGAGACTATTCTGCATGAGAGACACCGACTTCGCCTCGTCTTTTTACAGGGCTGCGAGGTGGGCGGAGAGCAGGAACCGTCGCTTTGAGTCGGGTGGCCGTCGTGAAGCACCAGACACGCAGTTAGGCGATAATCCAGAGTTATGTCCTCAATAATGCCCAAGGAGTCGTCCCCATGCCCCTGGTTTCGATGCGGCAGCTACTCGATGACGCTGCTGAGAATGGCTATGGAATCCCGGCGTTCAACGTCAATAACCTTGAGCAGGTGCAGGCCATCATGTCGGCCGCCGCCGAGCTCGATGCACCGGTGATCATGCAGGCCTCGGCCGGCGCCCGGAAATATGCGGGCGAGGCGTTCCTGAGGCATCTCATCGAGGCTGCCATCGAGGCGTACCCCAAGGTGCCTGTGGTCATGCACCAGGATCACGGTCAGTCGCCCGACATCTGCCGTGGTGCGATCGACCTGGGGTTCTCATCGGTCATGATGGACGGGTCGCTGCGTGAAGACGGTAAAACCATCGCGAGCTACGACTACAACGTCGAGGTCACCCGCAAGGTGGTCGATATGGCGCATGCGCTCGGCATCACCGTTGAGGGTGAGCTCGGCTGTCTGGGGTCTCTTGAAACCATGAAGGGCGACAAGGAAGACGACCACGGTGCCGAGGGAACCATGACCCGCGAGCAGCTGCTCACCGACCCCGAGCAGGCGGCCGACTTCGTTCGGCAGACTCAGGTGGATGCGCTCGCGATCGCCATCGGTACGTCGCATGGCGCCTATAAAGTCTCGCGCAAGCCCACCGGCGAAACGCTTGCCATCGGTC
>SYIM01000098.1 GCA_005798775.1 Burkholderiales bacterium | reverse complement strand
CACGCTGGCGCATGCCACCCGAGAGCTGATTGGGATAGTGTTCGCCAAAGCCCTCGAGCCTGCACTGGCGCAGGAGCTGTGTGGAGATTTCTCGGCGGCGCGGCGCCGCCACCCCCCGTAACTCGAGTCCGAACTCAATATTTCGGGCGATCGTGCGCCAGGGCATCAGCAGATCTTTCTGCAGCATGAAGGCAACGTGCGGATTCGGACCACTGACGAGGGTACCCGCCACCCGCACGGTGCCCGCGCTCGGCGGGGCGAGACCTGCACCAAGGTTGAGCAGGGTACTTTTACCGCAACCTGAAGGACCGATCAGCGACACCACTTCTCCCTCGGCAACGTCGAAAGTGACCTGGGTGGCGGCGAGCAGTTCGGTGTCGGCCCCCTTCACCCGGAAACGCGTGTCGACGCCAATGAACTCGATTGCAGGCGGGAGGGGGGAAGTCATGTGGCGCGGTGGCGTCGGTAAGTTGTAGGCAGAGGTGGTGGTTTTACAAATGAAACTTTAGTTCATATGCGAACCAAAAGCGAGGGTTTTTGGTGGCGGGCCCGGATACAGAGCGGTGATGCATGCGCAGGTCGCACGGATCGACGCTGGCCCCGATCGTACCGTTGTGCGCACACGGGCCTGCTGCTTGATGCCGGTCAAGATCGACAGCGAGTGCGCTGCCTATCATCGTCCGAACGGAATTCGAACACGATTGTCTTGGGGGCGGCGCATGAAATTGAGCGAATATCAGCTTACCGATCTGCGCGCGCGGATGATCGCGCGTTCTCGACTGCTTGAGGGAGAAATTGCGGCGAAGCTGTGCGAATCCACTAATGACGCCGAGATGCTGGGCCGTGTAGGTGACAGCGCCGAGCTGGCGTGGGTCGCGACCGAAAGCGGGCTGGGTCTGACCGAGGCGCAGCGCGACATTGAAGAATGGTGCGGGTTGTGCGACGCGTTGCGGCGGATGGAGCTAGGCAGCTATGGCGCTTGAATGAATCGCGGGGCCGATATGCCGGTGGAACGATTGCATTCACAACTGCTCGCGTTGCGCTGTATTGACGGCCGATCGCGTAACGAGCGGTTGGGTTCGGCGCGACGGGCAAGAGGTCAGCAGGTGTAAGGGCTATTCGAGGCGGCAGGGTTAGCGGAGGCGGCAGGGCTAGCCAAAGCGTCCATGCAGATACCAGGCGCCGGAGGCACTGAGGCGTTCGCGGAAGATCCAGACCAGGCGGTGTGAGGTGTCTTCAGCGATGAAATAGTCGCGCAGGACCAGTTTGTTGTCCCACCATCCCGACTCAATGCGCTCGGGACCTGCGAGTAACGACAAAGGGCTTTCCCAGAAGGGTCTGCTATTACGTTCGGAGAGCGCGAGAGGCGGCTCGATCAGCCAGAGTGGGCGCAGGGGCGCTGGCAGGCTGCCTGTGGCACGTTGGGCGTGCCAGGCTTTGCGGGCAGCCGCGCTGTGCTGCAGGGCTGCTCGCAAAGCGATTGGTGACTGCGGGGCGGGGCGGGGCGGGGAAACGGTTGGATGTCCTGCGCGGGGGCGTGCGGGTTCGGGGGTGTACAGGGGTAGCCGCTGAACGGGTTCGGCGCGCCAGGCGTATTCGGGGCGGTGCTCGGCCACCTGATACAACTGCGAGACCTGTTCGTTTCCAAGCCTGGCTTTCAGGCGTTCAACCAGCCGGTCGATTTGTTCATGGGCGGTCGCGGCACCGGGAAACAGCTCCGTACTGGCTGGTGCGTAGTGGTGCACGTCATGGCATTGCAGTTTCAAACTGCTGGTGGCTGCAGCCAGCCTGGTGTGTCGCAGCGCCTCCGCCAGCAGGAGTCCGAGTTGCGAGGGGTCGCGGCTGGGGCGATCTGGGCCGAAGTGGATCAGGGTGGCTGGGCAGCGCTCATGCTCGGCCCTGAGTGAAAGTCGCCGCGCGCCTGCCTGGCGACCAGCGAGCCAGCCGCAGAGCTGAAGCAGCAGCCGACGCGCGCCAAACAACAGGCGCTCGCTGTCTTCGACCGGGGCCGGCAGATCGAGATGGCTTTCGAAGCTGTCTGGGGTCATGAACACCGGTTGAGGATCGGGGCGCTGGCCGGTGGCACGATCGAGTTCGTCGAGCAACTCGAGACCGAAGCGCCTGGCAAGGCCAGCTCGCGGTAACTGCATGAGCTGTTCGATTGTACGGACACCGACTGCCTGGAGCGCAGCCTCATGCGGCTGCGCGCAGGCCAGCAGTCGAACCGGTAGTCGGGCCAGCAGGGCGCGCAGTCGGTTGGGCGTATCGGCGTGCAGAGCGTGGCGATGGCGAGCCAGCAGCCACGCACCGGTTGGTGTGCAGGCAGAACCTGTGTGAGCGGGGAAACCGTTTTCAGCCAACCCGGCCTGCACTCGCCGGGTCAGCCGATCGGGACCATTGAACAGGCGCAGGCTGCCCGCCACGTCGAGCAGCAGGCCGGCGGGATCAGTAGCCTCAGCCGGGAGTCGAAGCGAGACGGTGGGCGTGAATTGCTGAGCCCAGGCAGCGAGGCCCTGCAAAGCCTCGGATTCACGCGTGCGACTGCGTTCGAGCAGTTGAAGGGAAGGAAGCAGCGCGAAGACAGTGGAGACGGTTTGGCCCGGCTGCACGCCGGTAGCCGCTGCGAGCGCATTGATGGCTACCAGCCGATCCTGTTCGATGATGCCAAGCGGTCCCTCAGATGAAGGTACACCGCGCTGACAGCAGTCGAGCGTGAAGGTTGGCAGGAAAACGGCGAGCCAGAGCATGGTGTGGACGGCATAGCCTGGTTACCTGCTGACACCTGGGGGCAATCGATGCCGAACGTACGGTCCGGGTGGCGGCCAAGGACAGGCGGGCAGGCAGCAAGGAGAGAAGACAGCAAGGAGAGAAGGCAGACTGCCCGGGTGGACAAGCAAATTCAGTGAGCAAGCAGTTGACGGATGCGAGGCGTTGATGCCCGCGCCACCGCATGAACTCGGGTGTCTGGCGCGCTGTGCGCTGAGGCGAGCAGGCCGGGGTCGGACGAGTGCGTGGGCGCAGTGCGCAGTGTGAAGGTACTGACGGGTTGGGGCAGGTCAAGGACCAGCGGTTGGGCAATGACCGGCCCGCGCCGCTTGAGGACCTGCACCGACAGCTGCGGATTGGGGCGCGGCAGCAGCATCAGGCGCAGCGGTGCCGGTGAGGCTTCGAACTGAGCGGGGAGTTCGCGAAACAGAAAGACCGGCCCCCCGGCGGACTGCGCGGCAACCTGCAACCGGCGCAGATGCTCCGGCCGGGTACGTTGCTGGGGTAACCAGGCGAGCAGTGCGCCGAAGCCGGAGCTGCGCAGGGACTGCTCGACGGCCCACAGCCGATCGGCGGCGTTGGGAGCCTGGATGATGATGAGGTAGTCGAGCTGGATGCCGAAGCTGGCAAGCGCTGGCGCGTAGGGGATATGGGGTGGAGCAAGCAGAATGACAAAACGCCGCTGCTGGGTGAGGCGCTGCAGCAGCGGCACCAGCAGCCTGAGCTCGCCGATGCCTGCCTCCCGGCACAGCAGTTCAGTGAGGCAGCCGGTGGGCCAGCCAGCCCCGGGCAGAACGGCGTCGAGCGCGGCAAAGCCGCTGGATTCGCCGGCCGGCGGCATGGGGTCGATCCGACCGGCTCGCCAGACGTTTGCCGGGAGCCCGGGCAGTTTTGGAGCGGGTGGCGCCGGCGAATGGCCGAGGGCAGGCGAGGCAACAGGCAGTGCAGACATGGTGGATGTTCCGGACGTAGAGGCTGGAAGCGTTAAAGCGATTTGCCGGTTCGGAGCAGGCCGACCCCGATGCCTTCGACGGTAACCGTATCGGAGCGCGCGTCGAGCACAATAGGTGGGTATAGCGGGTTTTCGGCTAGCAACTGGATGGTGGCACCCTTGCGTTGCCAGCGCTTGACGGTGACTTCGTCGCCGACCCGCGCCACCACGATCTGGCCGTTGCGGGCCTCTGGGGTGCGCTTGACCGCCCGCAGATCGCCGTCGAGGATACCGGCGTCGCGCATACTCATGCCGCGTACGCGCAGCAGATAATCGGGGCGGGTACCGAACAGGGCGGGGTCGACGGCATAGCTGGCCTCGACGTGCTCCTGGGCGAGGATAGGGCTGCCCGCTGCGACCCGACCCACCAGCGGCAGGCTGAGCGCGATTTGTACGGCGCGGGGGACGTCGAGTTCGGAGTCGGGCAGACGGCGCAGACGGATGCCGCGCGAGGAGCCTGAGGCGAGTTCGATCATGCCCTTGCGCGCCAGCGCCTTGAGATGTTCCTCGGCCGCGTTGGGTGAGCGAAACCCCAGTTGGGTAGCGATTTCAGCCCGGGTGGGCGGAAAACCGGTATCGGCGATGTGCTGTTGGATGAGAGACAATATTTGTTGCTGACGGGCAGTGAGATCACGCATTGGGGAACCTCCATACTGTTATTTTATACAGTATTTACACGGATGCAAATCTCTAGAAACCTTGTCCGACAAACGGATTTTGAGGCATCGATACGACGCTCCTGCCTTGCGTTGCCAATTCCCGTCCTGCGGCGCTGCCAGCGGCCCGCAGCCTGGGCGGGCAGGGCTGCTGCTCGCGAGTCGCCGCCGAGCGAATCCGGGCTACTTACCCAGATTCGTGGCCGCGGGCTGCCCTGATGGGATCTCGGAACGACGCAGTGCGTGGCATCCGCTTTGCCGATCGGGCTTACCCGAGCACGGGCTTCATCTTGCTGTGCAACCGCCGATGTTTGTGGCAGAGTGACTGAGATGGCCGGGCATCCGCCCGCCATTCAGGATTGCATTTCTCGGGTTGCTGGTTCCGGTGCTCCTCGAAATGCAATGACCTCTTCAACGGGTTTCGAGGACTTTTCCAGGATGGGCACCAAGATCTATGTGGGCAATCTGCCCTGGCGTGCGACCGATGCGCAACTCTCCGAGTTGTTCGGCCAGCACGGTGACGTAACCGACGCAAAAATCGTCACCGATCGCGAAACGGGCCGCTCACGCGGTTTCGGTTTCGTCACCATGGGCAACAACGAGGCCGCGCAGGCCGCAATTCGCGCGCTCAATGGCTTCTCTGTTGAGGGCCGTAGCCTGGTCGTCAACGAAGCGCGCGAGCAGAGCGGCGGCGGCGGCGGCGGCGGTGGGCCGCGTCGTGGTGGCTTCGGCGGTGGTGGTGGTGGCGGCGGCGGTGGTTATGGCCGCGGCGGCGGTGGCGGTGGTTATGGCCGCGGCGGTGGCGGTGGTAGCGGTGGCGGTGGTAGCGGTGGCGGTGGTAGCGGTGGCGGTGGT
>SYIM01000097.1 GCA_005798775.1 Burkholderiales bacterium | reverse complement strand
GCGGCGGGCTGGTTGCGCTGATCGCGCGTGCGCTCGCCCAATGACCGTGCCCGCGGCGAATCAGAACCCGCTCTGGCGATTGAGCGCTGAAGCACTCGGCGCGCAGTTTTCCAACGGATCGCTGACCCCTTCCGACGTGCTCGAAGCGGTGCTCGAGCGGGTCGTAGCCGTCAATCCCCAGATCAATGCGATCGTCACGCTCGATGCGGCTGGCGCGCGTACGGCCTCAGCCGCCAGTACGTCGCGCTGGCGAGCCGGGCGCGCGCTGGGCCCGCTCGATGGGGTACCGCTCACCATCAAAGACAATCTGGAGGTTGGTGGGCTACGTTGCACCTGGGGGAGTCCGGTATTCGCCCACCATATCCCGGCTGCCGACGAATTGCCGGTGGCACGCTTGCGGGCCGCTGGCGCAGTCATTCTGGGTAAAACCAATTGCTCTGAATTCGCGATGGTGGGCCACACCAACAATACGGTGTTCGGCGTCACGCGAAACCCCTGGGATCTGCGGCTCACTGCCGGCGGCTCGAGCGGGGGCGCGGTGGCCGCGGTCGCAGCCGGCCTTGGGCCGCTTGCCCTTGGCACCGACGGCGGTGGGTCCACCCGACGCCCGGCCGCGTATACCGGCCTGGTGGGCTACAAGCCCTCGGTGGGGCGTCTCGCCCGAGCCGGTGGACTTGCGCCGCTGTTTCTCCACTACGAGGTGTGCGGACCGATCGGCCGCACGGTTGCCGATGTGATGCTGCTCGCTCGTGCGCTTTCCACACCGCATCCGCACGACCCCGAGTCACAGGCCTTCCTGAATCGCCCCTTTGAACCCTTGACGGATCCGGGACGCCTTCGAATTTTACATATCCCAACCTTGGGTCGCGCACCCGTGGATCCGCTGATCGCGGCGCAGGTCGAGTGCGCCGCGGGCCGGTTCGCTGCGCTGGGGCATCAGGTTGAGCATGCCAGCCAGTGGGATATTGCCGACGAGATCAACGAGCGCTGGATGCAGCTATCGCAATGCGGACTGGCCCGCATGCTGGAGGCCCGCTCGGCTGATCGGGCGCTCCTGTCTCCGGTCGCACAGGCCAACGCCGACGCTGGCGCCGCCTTGCCGGGTACGATGGTCGTAGCCCTGCTCGAATCGATGGTGAAGCTTAGGCAAGCGCTCGGTGAATGTCTGTCGCACCATGATGTCTTGCTCACGCCTGCCACCGCTGCCTGGCCCTGGCCGTTGGAGCATGATTTCCCGGATTCGATTGCCGGGATTCGGGTGGGGCCGCGCGGGCACGCAGTGTTCACGGGCTTTGTCAACGCAGCGGGTCTGCCCGCCATGGCGCTCCCCTGCGGCCAGTCTGCAGCGGGGCTACCCAACGGGCTACAACTGGTTGGTCGATGGGCCGACGATGCGCGCCTCTTTGCGCTTGCCGCGCAGTGGGAACGTACCGAACCCTGGCATGAGCGTTGGCCCGCGCTCTGAGCGGCGATCATATTGCGTGCGTCGCGTGATGCGCCACCGCCGCCAGCGATCGGGATCAGGGCCCTGCAAAAAAACTGGCAATCCAGCGGTCTGCACTCGGCGCGGGTGACGTATCGGGTGATGTCCCGCCCTCGATATGCTCGCGCAAGGTCACCACGGCGGGCTCGAGCCCCGGTGCGTCGCGCGATGACAGTTCACGAATTTTGGTGAGCACCCGATCGGCCTCCAGCGGCCGCGCGGGGCTACCGAGTGCGGCCTCACAGAATTCAGTGAGGCGCTCGCCATCGTCGAGTTCAAGCGTGACGCGTGCGGGTCGGTCAAGCGGCCAGGGCTTCACCTCGGGGAGCTGCGACAGGCGTACGCGAGGCCGGAGAGCGAGAACAGCGGGGTCACGCAGGCTCGCATCCAGAAAGTTGTTGGGTGCGGCCGCACCGTGGGCGAGTGTGGCAGCAATGGCATGCGGAATCGAGAATTTGGCGCCCAGCGTGGTGTCAGGCGCGGTGTTATTGAAGTTCATGGCCATCGCAGAGCCCTCCACCGTGACCTCGCGTACGCGAGCGCCGCCGCGCAATTCGGGCCGACGGGTGAAGATTGACTCGATCGCCTCCATGGCCGCGTGCGAGTGGTGGCAAGCACCATAGAGCTTGTGATAGCCATCGCAGGTGGTCCACTCAGAACCCAGCCCGACCACCAGTTCGTCTGTGCGCACCGCCGCGCTCAGACTCCGGGTGAAGATGTCATAGGGCCCGCCCGGTGTGCCGGCGATACCGATCCGCGCCAGGTCACAGGCGAAGATCCCCAACCATGATCCCGCCGCCGGCCACGCGTTTCGTACCAGAGCGCCTTCGATGGGATGACTGTAAGGCCCAGGGGAGGCCATGCTGGCTGCGGTCGTGAGAGTGCGGTGCAATTGTTCGGCGCTGTAGTTGCGGATGAGCGCGAGACCCGCCGCCGCGCAGACAGTGTTCCAAACGCCGTGCGGATGCAGACGCGGCAGCGTGCCGTGCCAGGCGCGCGCAAAGCGGGTACCTATTTCATAGGCGCCGATGGTTGCGCGCAGCATTGCCGACAGCGGCAGGCGGCCAGCCTCGGCCGCGGCAAGGATGAGCGGCTGACTGAGCGCACCGGGATGAACAGCGGTACGGGTGTAACCGTCGTCGAGCTCGTTCCAGGTGCTGGCGAGCCCGTTACCCACGGCCGCGTCGGTGAGGGTCACCCTAGGTGCTCCGCGCCGGAAGAGGGTGGCCTCGCCTGCGCCGCCCCCTGCGAGCAGCTGCTCGTGGTAGGCGCGAAGCTCGGGTTCGTCGGCCGCCGACAGCATGGCGGCGATGTTGTCCCCCAGAATCAGGACCGCCTGCGACAATACCCGCGGCGGTAAGTGCTGAGGGCGAAGGCCAGCCGCCCAGCGGCTGAGCTCGGCCAGTCGCCCACCCACTTCTGAGCGCAGGTGTGCATGATCGTCGGCCGCCTGGCTCATCAGGCGGCCTTCGGGAGGCGAGCCTCGCGAAGCGCACGCCAGACCTTCTCAGGCGTGAACGGCATCTCCAGATTGCGTACCCCCAGAGGTGCCAGCGCGTCGTGCATGGCGCTTGTAATGGCGGCCGGCGCACCGATAGTGCCGGATTCGCCGCAGCCTTTTACACCCAGCGGGTTGTGTGTGCAGGGCTGCGATTCGTCGGTTTCGGAAATGAAATCGGGCAGCACATCGGCACGCGGCATGGCGTAGTCCATGAATGAGCCGGTGTAGAGCTGGCCTGTTTCGCGGTCATAGACTGCCTGTTCGAGCATGGCCTGTCCGATGCCCTGCGCAATAGCGCCGTGCACCTGACCTTCAACCACCACGGGGTTGATGACGGTTCCGATGTCGTCGACCACGACGTACGACTCGAGCGTGGTCATGCCGGTGGCGGGATCAATCTCCACTTCGCAGGCCTGTGCGCCATTCGACCAGGTGAGATTGGGGGGGTCAAAGAAAGCATTGGAATGCAGCACCGGCTCCATGCCAGCCGGCAGGTTGTGCGCGTAGGTGATCGCGCGCGCAACATCGGCCCAGCCGATCACCGAATCCGTGCCCGCTACCCGGAATTCGCCCTGGCCATCCACCACGCGATGCTCAACGTCGATTTCTGCGGCCTCCAGCAGATGCGCGGCAAGCTTCTTCGCCTTGGCGAGCAGCTTGTCGGCGGCCATGGTGATGGCCGACCCTGCAATGACCATGGAGCGAGACCCGAAGGTACCGGTGCCGTAGGGGACGCGGCCGGTGTCGCCCTCCACCAGTTCGATCATGGAGAGCGGTACCCCGATACGATCGGCAAGCACCTGCGCAAAGGTGGTCGCATGCGCCTGACCATGGCTGTGTGTGCCGCACATCACCAGAAGGCTGCCGTCGCAGCCCACCCGGATGTCGGCTGAATCGAAAAAGCCGGCGCGTGCGCCGAACATGCCAGCGTACTTTGAGGGGGCCACGCCTGAGCTCTCAACGAAATAGCAGATGCCAAATCCGCGGATCCGGCCGCGCGCTTGGGCGTCGCGCCGGCGCTGCTCGAACCCGGCGTAGTCGGCGAGGACCAGCACGCGGTCGAACAGCCGAACGAAGTCGCCCGTGTCGTAGGTGGGCCCGACCGGGGTGGAGTAGGGCATGGCGGCCGCGGGGATAAAATTGCGCCGACGTAGCTCCATCCGGTCGATTCGCAGCGTACGTGCGGCCTCTTCCACCAGTCGCTCAAGGACGAAACACGCTTCGGGGCGGCCGGCACCGCGATAGGCGTCAGTGGGCACGGTGTTGGTAAACATGGCACGCACTTCGGCGTGAATGGCCGGGATGCGATAGGGGCCGGACAGCACTGCGGTGTAGACCGTGGTCGGCACGGCGGCGCCCACGGTGGAGACATAGGCGCCCACTGCGGCGAGGGTAGAAACCCGAAGGCCAAGGAAACGGCCGTCAGCATCGAGGGCGAGCTCGGCCCGGGTCACGTGGTCGCGGGCGTGATAATCACTCACAAAGGCCTCACTGCGCGTGGAGACCCACTTGAGTGGCCGCTCGAGCTTGCGCGCTGCCCACGCCAGAACGATTTCCTCGGGGTAGTGCTTGCCCTTCGTGCCGAAGCCGCCGCCCACGTCGGGCGCGATCACGCGGACCGCGTTTTCAGGGAGATCGAGCTGTTCGGCCACGAACTTGCGGATGTGGTGCGGGACCTGGGTGGCCGACCAGAGGGTAACGGCATGGCCGTCGAGCCCGCGGGTGGCCGAGGCCTGAGCGATGACCGCCCGCGGCTCCATGGCGGCACAGATGATTCGATGGTTGACGATATCGACCGCTACCGTGTGAGCGGCTCGGGAAAAGGCTTCGTCCGCGGGCGCACGCGTGCCGCGCTCGAACTGCACGCACACATTGCCCGGCGCCTCGGGATGCAACTGCACTGCGCCCGGTGCTGCGGCGTCGCGAACATCGGCGACCGCCTGGAGCGGTTCCCAGTCGATCGCGACCTTTTCGGCAGCGTCCAGCGCCTGATTGCGGGTGGCGGCCACCACCATAGCCACCGCCTCACCCACGTGACGGGCCGTGCCGCGCGAGAGGCCCCATCGGGGCGGCTCTTTCATGACGCTGCCGCCTACGCCGGGAATCCGCCAGAGCGGAATCATGGTGCCGACCCGATCGGCCTCCATCTCTGCGCCGGTGTAGACCGCTACAACGCCGGGGCAAGCCAGCGCCTCGGTGGTGTCGACCGAACGAATGTTTGCATGCGCGTGCGGCGAGCGTACGAACGCGCAGTGCAGTTCGTCGTGAAACGACAGGTCGGAGACGTACTGGCCGCGGCCGGTAAGAAAGCGCCGATCTTCGCGGCGCAGGACTGATGCGCCGATTCCCTCTGGATGCATGCCGGACTCCAATGTCTGAATAACGCCGCGATACAACTGCAACAGCTTGCGCCCCACTGGTGCAATGCGCGCCAGTCGAGACGGTGGCGGTTACATTTTTCGTTCGTTTGCGGTGCATCAGCCCCATAAACGAACGCCAATCGGTAAACGCAGAGCCGAATTCCAGCCAGAATCAACCGGCCCATGAATTGCTTCACTTTATCTTATGCCGCCCGGTGCCGAGTGTAGACTCGGGTGGTCCGCTTGGCAAAAAGCTCTGCAGGAATTTCGGTTTGATGCACGAAGTTCTTGACCGGGCGCGGACCGTCGTGCGAGTGTGCGCGGCTGCAAGTTTTCGTTCACCTGACATCGGAGGATCCCATCCATGTTCGTCACGTCCCGCAAGCTCACCGCGCTGGCCATTGGCCTCGCGATCACCGCCGGCTCATCGCTCGCTCCAAGCGCCGCCGATGCGCAAACCCGTGACAAGGTCACGATGGGGTTGTTCATCGCCTCGTCGGCCATGCCCTACTTCATTGCTCGCGAAAGGGGCTATTTCGCCGCCGAGAATCTTGAGGTAGAGGGCATTCCCCTTGCCAACCATCAGCTGATCGTGCAGGGACTGGTGAAGGGCGATCTTGAGACTGCCTCAAACCTGTTGTCAGTTGAGGGCGTCAATATCAACGCCATTCGCCCGAACACGCTTCAGTATTTTTCAATCAACTGCCAGAACGCGAAGTACCAGGTCGAGTCCTTCGTGGTGCCACCGGACAGCAAGATCACCAAGCTTGAGGAGCTGAAGGGTAAACGCATCTTCTCGGCGCCCGGCCCTGGCAACCTGTTTGTCGCCAAAGGGGTGCTGAAGGCGGTCGGTTTGGATGAAAAAGACTACTCCATGCAGGAACAGCAGATGGCGGTTCACATTGGAGCGATTAAAGGCGGGCAGTTTGATGCCGGTTACACACTCGAACCCGTCACCAGCATGATGGTGGCGCAGGGGCTCGCGCGTCGCCTGGATGTTGGCCTGATCGCCAAATACATGCTGGGACGCACCGACGCCTGTGCTGTGCTGGCCGGGGGCGTGATGAGCGTGAAGTTCCTGAAGGAACGGCCGCAGGTGGCCGAGCGCCTGGCGCGTGCCTGGGCCAAAGCGCTCAATGATGGTAACAACGACCCCAAAGCGCGTGATCTGCTCGCGAGTCACATGAACGTGTCGCCCAGCATTACTGCAACAGTGCCGCTCTCGTACTACAACATGGTGAAGGATCTCAAACCGTCTGAAGTTGCCGACCTCCAAAATCTGGTGGATCAGGCAACCGCCTACGGTCTGGTCAAGACCAAGGTTGATGTCCGTCCCATGCTGAAGACGTTCTGATTCGTTTGCGTCTGTCTTTCCAACAAACCCCATCCAGGCCATCGTAATGTCAGGTGCCCGCTTTGTTTCCGCGCTCACGCCCGCCGTGGGCGCGGTGGGCTTCATAGCTGTATGGGCGCTGATCGCAGCCCTCGAACTGGTCGATCCGGTGCTGCTCCCGTCGCCGCAGGCGTCGGGGCTCGCCATCTGGCAGGGGTTTGTTGGCGGGGCGCTATTGACCGATACGATCATTACCATTCGTCGGACGCTGCTCGCTTTCGTCATTGCGGTGGGCGTTTGCGTGCCGCTGGGATTGGCTCTTGGTTCGTCAGTGCGTCTTTATCGGTCGCTTGAGTTTGTGATCGATTTTTTCCGCTCCACGCCCGCGTCGGCGCTGTTTCCGTTGTTCCTGGTAATTCTTGGTGTGGGCGAGAGCACCAAGGTGGCCGTGGCGGCGTTCGGGGCCGGGCTGCTGATACTTTTCAATACCGCCTATGGGGTAATGAACGCCCGCAAGACCCGCCAGGCGGCGGCGCGGGTAATGGGCGCCTCTCCGCTTAGGGTGATGGCGGGCGTTACGTTTCTAGAGTCGCTGCCCCAAACGCTGGTGGGTATGCGCGCGGGGGTCTCGTTCTCGTTGGTGATCGTGATCGTTGCGGAAATGTTCATTGGCTCAACTGACGGGCTCGGGCAGCGCGTGATCAACACTCAGTCCATCTTCAACATGCCCGAAATGTACGCCACGATCTTTTCGGCGGGTGTGCTGGGTTACGGACTCAATCTGATCTTCATCCTGATCGAACGGCGGTTTGTCCATTGGGGTGGAAAATGAACGCGGTGTTGTCTGATTCCCAGGCAGTATCTGGCCCGCTGGCTGCGCCAGCTACGCACATCACTATCCGCGGGCTCACCAAGAGCTTTGCGGGTCAGTCGCTTTACACCAACTTCGACCTCGACTTTCCCAAAGGGCGAATCACTTCGGTGTTTGGCCCGAATGGCTGTGGCAAGTCCACCATGATCAACATGGTGGCGGGGCTTTTGCCCATGGACGGCGGTCAGGTGCTGTTCGATGGCAAGCCACTGAGCCAGACCGTTATCGGCTATGTGTTCCAAAATTATCGTGATGCGCTCTTTCCCTGGAAGCGTGCCATCGACAACATCCGCTATCCGCTCGCGATCGTAGGCAAGTCGCGGGGTGAATGCAATGCCCGGACCGACGAACTGGTGCAGTCGTTTGATATCCGCTTTGACCTGAACCGCTACCCGTATGAACTTTCGGGCGGTCAGCAGCAGCTGGTGTCCATCATGCGTTCGCTGGCGGTGCACCCCGAGGTGCTGTTTCTGGATGAGCCGTTTTCGGCGCTCGACTATGAAATGACGCTCTTCATGCGCGACAAGCTGCAGGATATTTTTCAGGCAACCGGCACCACCATGATTCTGGTGTCGCATGACCTGGATGAGGCAGTGTATCTGGGTGATGAGATACTGATGCTGACCCGTCGACCCACGCGCATCGCCGAGCGCGTGGTCTTCGATGCTCCGCGACCCCGCACGCCTGCCACGCTTACGTCGGAGGCTTTCACGCGCGCCAAGGCGCGTTGCCTTGACGTGTTCCAGCGAGAGGTGAGCGCGCGCGAGCTCGCCCTCTGATCCAAAGGGAGTTTTCTCACTCATGACAGTCAGGGTATCTATGACGGTGAACGGCAAAGCCGTGAGCCATGATGTTGAAGAGCGCACATTGCTCGTGCAGTTTTTTCGCGAGACGCTCAAACTGACCGGCACGCATGTCGGTTGTGACACGGCGCAGTGCGGGGCGTGCACGGTGCATGTCAATGGCCGTGCGGTCAAAAGCTGCAACATGCTGGCCATGCAGGCCGAGGGCGCGCAGGTCACCACCATTGAAGGCATCGCGGCCGCGGATGGCACCTTTCACCCGATGCAACAGGCGTTTCATCTCGAACACGGCCTGCAGTGCGGCTACTGCACGCCCGGGATGGTGATGAGCGCAATCGACCTGCTGCGGCGCATCCCCGATCCCACCGAAGACCAGATTCGCGAGCAGCTTGACGGTAACTTATGCCGCTGCACGGGCTATCACAATATCGTGCGTGCGGTGAAGAAAGCGGCCACGCTCATGCCGGGAGCCTGAGTCATGTATTCATTCAATTATCAGCGCGCAACGTCGGTTGAGCAGGCCCGGGAAAGACTGCAGGCGCAGCCCGGAGCGCGTTTGCTGGCGGGCGGGCAAAGCCTGGTTGCCAGCATGAAACTTCGCCTGGCCGACCCCGTAGAGCTGGTCGATCTCGGCGCCGTTGCCTCGCTGTCTGGCATCCGGGTCGATGGCCGCACGGCTACCATCGGTGCCATGACCCATCATGCCGAGGTGGCGGGCTCCGCTGATCTTCAGCGTGCGCTGCCCTCGCTTGCGGCGCTCGCGGGCGGCATTGCCGATCGTATGGTGCGCAATATGGGTACGATGGGTGGGTCGGTCGCCAACAACGACCCGGCCGCTGATTACCCCTCGGCTGTGTTGGCGCTCGATGCCATGGTGATCACCGACCGGCGGCGCATTGCAGCCGATGCGTTCTTCCTCGGCATGTTTCAGACTGCGCTTGAAGCCGACGAACTCATCACGGCCATTGAATTCAAGGTGCCCAGGCGCGCCGCCTACGTGAAATACCGGCATCCGGCATCGCGCTATGCGATCGTGGGGGTGTATGTGGCCGACTTCGGCAGTGTCGTACGCGTGGCTGTCACGGGTGCGGGTCCGGGTGTGTTCCGCATTCCGGATATGGAGCGTGCCCTGGGCGGAAAGTTTGCGCCGGAGTCGGTTGCGGGCGTCCGGATCCCCTCGGAAGGGCTCAACGCCGACATTCACGCTGGCGCCGAGTATCGCGCCGAGATGGTCACGGTCATGGCAACGCGTGCGGTCGAGCGCGTTTTGAGCGAGCCGCCATTGTGGTGATCAATAGCCTGTTTCACATTGCAATCAAGACCAGTGATCTCGCGGCCACTCGGGCTTTCTATTGCGACGTGATCGGGCTGCGAGATGTTTTTCGCCCTGATTTTGGTTATCCGGGTGCCTGGCTGGCGTCTCCCATCCCGGGCGGCCAGCCCATCATGCACATTTACGCGGGCGGGCCGGCTCTGGGCGCTGACGGACACGCACCCACGGGCACAGCGGCGATCGATCATGTGTCGCTGTCCTGTTCGGGGTTCCACGAGTTTCGCGAGCGCTTCCACCGCTTCGGTCTCGCCTGGCGCGAGTTCCTGGTGCCGGGCACCACGCTCT
>SYIM01000096.1 GCA_005798775.1 Burkholderiales bacterium | reverse complement strand
ATGGCGCTCTTCATGGTGGTGAATGGTCTGACGGCGGCCGATGTGCTCGACCCCGAGCGTGAGATCGCATTTCCGGAAAGTGTGGTGTCGCTCTTCCGGGGCGAGCTTGGCTTTCCTCCCGATGGATTTCCGCGTGAAATTTCCCGCAAGGTGTTGAAGTGCGACACTGCAACGCCCATCGTGGCTGAACCGCCCAGACCGTTCCGGCCGGGCGAGCGGATCACGCCAGTCGACCTGGATGCAGCGCGCGTGCAGGTTCACCGGATTGCCGGACACGCGATCAGCGAGCGTGAACTGTCCTCGTGGCTCATGTATCCGAAGGTGTTCAGCAATTTTGCCGCGAACCGAAAGCGCTATGGCGATCTGAGCGTACTGCCCTCATCCACCTATTTTTACGGCATGGCCGAACTCGAGGAAATCAACATCGATCTGGACCCGGGCAAGTCGCTGATCGTACGGCTGCTCGGGACGGCACCGGCTGAAGAAGAGGGAGTCGTCAAGGTGTTTTTCGAGCTGAACGGTCAGCCACGAACGATGCGCGTCGAACGTAGCGGTGTTGGCCGCGTTCGGGTGCGTCCGCAGGCCGATGCGACCAATCCTGCGCAGGTGGCCGCACCCATGCCGGGCATGATCGTGACGGTTGCGGTGAAAGCCGGGCAGGCGGTCAAACCGGGGGACCCCCTAGTCTCGATCGAAGCAATGAAGATGGAAACGCAGATTCGCGCCGAACGGGAAGGGGTGGTGAAGGCGGTACATGCGCGGCCAGGTGACACTGTGGCTGCGCACGATCTGCTGGTGGAGATGCGCGCCTGAAGTTGGGTCGGTTGAGATGGCCGGGCTGAGCGCGTGCCTGGACTGGCTGAACCGGGTGCGCTGAACGGGATCGGGGGCTCGCGCGTTAACGCGTGTCAAGCCTTCAATCATCGCACGATTCGCGCCGAAAAAGGACCGTCTGCTGGCTTCCCCACAAGGCACGGAATCGCAGTAGGATAGCTGTGAGGACGACTCGTTACCACAGGTTTTTCCCCGTTGCGCCGCGCGCGCGAAAGGACGACCGATGCGTACCACCCTGCAGATCAATTTTCGCGGCATGGATGTCTCGCCTGCGCTGGAGCAGCTGATCCGGGAGAAAACCAACAAGCTCGAACGGTTTCATCTCAACGTTACAGGCTGCCGTGTGGTGGTCGACAAGCCTCATCACCACAAGGCACACGGCGAACACTTCATCGTGAGCGTCGACGTGTCAGTGCCGGGCGCCAACATCGTCGCCAACCATGCTCATCACGAAGATGTGAACGTCGCGTTACGAGACGCTTTCCTCGCGGCGCGACGCCAGTTGGAGGAGCATACGCGCAAGCTCCGTGGCGGTGTGAAGCAGCATTCCCTGCCGCAAGCGGTCGAGGCGACCGCAGAGTAAGGGAGGGAGCCAGCGGCCGCAGCAGGCTGAGGGTCGCCGCCGGTTTGGCGCCCTGGACTGCGAAGGACCCAGGCCTGAGGAGGCCATCGCGGCCAGCCAATTAACGGCCCGTCGGCCCCGTTGTTCCGGACCCCGTGTGTGGGTCAGGGCTTGATTCAGGCACGCAACGGCCAGGTACCGCGCGCACGGCGCCGGGCGCTGCGCGCCAGATGGCAAACGCGGCGAGTGCCGACACGACTGCACCCATCGCAAAGGCGGGCAGATAGCTGCCGGCTGCGTCATGAATCAGCCCGGTCAGCCAGGGGCCGAGCGCCCCGCCAGTGATTGCGATCAGACTGAGCGTGCCGAAGATCGGGCCGTAGTGCGGGCTCTCGAACACGTCCGCTGGAATGGCGCCGAACACCGAGGTCACCCCGTATCCGATTATTCCCTGTACCAGCACCATCAGGCCCAGAAGCGGGAGAACCGGCCAGTGGGCGAGTGCGATCAGCAGCAGACAGCACACGACGAAGCCGGCGCACCCAATGGCCCATACAAGCTCGCGGCCCACCCGATCTGAGAGCCAGCCCAGCGCAATCTGGCCGGGTACGCCGGCAAGACTCACCACGCCAAGTGCCCAGGCAGCCACCGTCGCCTCAAAGCCGACCTCGAGCAGATAGCGGGTCTGGTGAACCTGCACCGCATACCAGACGAAGAGCGCACTCGCATAACCGAGCGCGATCCACCAGAAGCGGCGCGTGCGGATGGCCAAGCTCAGCGTCCACTCAACGCTGGTCCAGGCGGGGTCGACGCTGCGGGTGCGTCGGGCACCGGGCAGGCCCCTGACCTGGACGGGATCGCCATCGGGTTGCAGGCCAAGGTCTGAGGGTCGCCTTCTCACCAGCAGATTGAGAGGTACCAGCACGACCAGAATGAGCACGCCCAGGGTGAGGCAGGCGTGTCGCCAGCCAGCGGTGTCGATCAACTCCTGCATGACCGGAAGTAGCAGGATTGATCCCGCACCAGCGCCGGCATAGGCGATCGAGATGGCGAGCCCACGCCTGCGCTCAAACCAGGCGGACAAAAAAAGCCCATGCCCGGTGTAGCCCAGGCAGACGCTGCCAAGCCCAACCAGCAGACCCAGGCTCAGATAGAACTCCCACAGTGAGGACGCCTGGCTCGCGAGCAGCATGCCGAAACCACTTGCAAGGGCGCCCGCCTCCATCACCGGCACTGGTCCGAAGCGTTCCATTGCCCTACCGAGCAGCGGGCTCAGGGCCGCGGATACGAGAAAGCCGAATGAGAATGCACCGGCTGTGTCCGCGCGGTCCCAGCCGAATTCATCGAGGATGGGCGGATACACGAGCGAGAACGACGTGCGCGCGTTCACCGCGAGGGCCATCGAAGCGAACGCGATAGCGATGATCAACCAGCCGTAAAAAAACGGCAGACTACGGGCTAGGCGGGGAACAAAGCGCATCGGCAGGTATCCTGCCGCAACACTACACGCAACGCGCCTGCCCGGCGAGCCACCGGCCCGACCAGTAAAATCGAAGCGTGGTCGATAGCGCCGGATCGTGCGGGCGCGCGGAGAACATCATGAAGACCAGAACACAGGTGGGCATCGTAGGTGGGGGACCGTCTGGGCTCCTGCTGGCGCAGCTCCTCAAGCAGGCGGGTGTGGAAAGCGTTGTGCTCGAGCGTCAGAGCCGCGACTACGTGCTGTCACGGATCCGCGCTGGCGTCCTTGAGCGCGGTACCGTCGAACTCCTTGAGAAGGCGGGTGTTGGTGAGCGGGTACAGCGCGAGGGGCTGGTGCACGATGGCGTGATGCTTCAGTTCGATTCGCGCCTGCATCGGATCGATTTTCGCGAACTGGTGGGCGCAAGTGTCACCGTGTACGGCCAGACCGAAGTCACGCGCGATCTGATGAACGCACGCGATGCGTCGGGCGGGCTCTCCGTCTATGAGGCACAGGATGTGACGCCGATTGATTTCGGTTCGGACCGGCCGCGCCTTCGCTACCGCAAAGACGGTGTGGAGCACGAGCTTGAGTGTGACTACATTGCGGGCTGCGATGGTTTTCACGGCGTGTGCCGGGCTAGCGTCCCCGCTGACCGTATCAGGCTGTTTGAGCGGGTGTATCCGTTTGGCTGGCTGGGGATTCTGTCGCGCACGCGGCCGCTCGATGATGAGCTGATTTACACCAGTCACGAGCGTGGATTTGCGCTCGCCAGCATGCGCTCGCATTCGGTCAGCCGCTACTACGTTCAGTGTACCCTCGAGGACAAGGTTGAGGAGTGGTCCGACGATCGCTTCTGGGATGAATTCCGCCTGCGCGTGGGCTCCGAGGTGGCAGCCCGGCTCGAAACCGGGCCGTCTATCGAAAAGAGCATTGCGCCACTCCGAAGCTTCGTTGCCGAACCCATGCGCTTTGGCAGTCTGTTCCTGGTCGGTGATGCCGCTCATATCGTGCCGCCCACCGGCGCGAAAGGGCTTAATCTTGCTGCAAGCGATGTTGGCTATCTGTCGCGTGCGCTGATTGAACGCTACCAGAACAACCGCGCTGATGCCCTCGCGGTCTACTCTGACACCGCCCTTCGTCGCGTCTGGGCTGCCGAACGGTTTTCCTGGTGGATGACCTCGCTCATGCACCGCTTCCCGGAAACCACTGGATTTGATCGTCGCGTACAGGTGGCCGAGTTCAATTATCTGTCGGGTTCTCGTGCGGCATCGACCGCGCTTGCCGAGAATTATGTGGGGCTACCTCATTGAGTCGCGCGAAAGCAGTCGCTGCTCGCGACACCCTATGCAGCACGAGGCGCCGCTGGCTGACCGCCGCCGCCAGCCTGGTGTCGCTGCCCGCCTGGTCCCAGCCAAAACGCTATGACCCCGGCGCAAGCGACACCGAGATTGCAATCGGCAACATCGTGCCGTATTCGGGGCCGGCATCGGCTTACGGGGTGATCGGTCGTGCGCTGGGCGCGTATTTCGCCAGGCTTAACGCCGATGGCGGCATCGGTGGACGAAAGATCCGCTATGTGAGTGTCGATGATGGCTACAGTCCACCGCGCACGGTCGAGCAGGCGCGCCGGCTGGTGGAACATGAAAAAGTGCTCTTCATCACCCAGGTGCTGGGCACCGCACCCAACGTGGCGATTCAGCGTTATCTCAATCAGCGGCGTGTACCTCAGCTTTTCGTCGCAACGGGTGCCACCCGCTGGGGGGATCCGGCGCAATACCCGTTCACCATGGGCTGGCAGCCCAGCTACCAGTCCGAGGCAAGAGTTTATGCACAGCACATTCTCGAGACGCGACCCGCTGCGAAGATTGCTGTGCTGCTACAGAACGATGACTACGGCCGGGACTACCTGAAAGGGCTGCAGGACGGGCTTGGTGACCGTGCCGCGCAGATGATCGTGGCGCAGAGCACCTATGAGGTCACCGACCCTACCATCGACAGTCAGCTGATCCGACTGATGGCATCCGGTGCGGATACCTTCTTCAATATCACCACACCGAAATTTGCCGCGCAGGCGATTCGCAAGGCGCTCGGGATCGGATGGCGGCCGCAGCAGTACCTGAACAGCGTGTCGAACGCCGTGGCCTCGGTGATGCTGCCGGCGGGTGCCGAGGCAGCCACTGGTATCGTATCGTCTAATTACATCAAGGATCCTACCGACCCGCAGTGGGCGGGCAGCTCTGAGCACGACGCCTGGCTGGACTGGATGCGACGCTGGCACACGGGCGGCGATGTGCGCGACAGTTTCAATGTTTATGCCTACTCGGTGGCGCAGACCGTCGAGCAGGTGCTCAGGCAGTGCGGTAACGAACTGACCCGCGATAACGTGATGCGTCAGGCCGCCAGTCTCGATTTCACGCTGCCCATGCTGCTACCGGGGGTGCGCGTGCGTACTTCGCCTGACGACTACTTTCCGATCGAGGCGCTTCAGCTCATGCGCTTCAGCGGCCGTGGTTGGGAGCAGTTCGGAAAAGTTTACGGCGGCTAGTAGGCCTGTCAGGCCATCCATTGGCCCGCTTAGGCCTCGCGCATCATCCGCCAGAGATCGATTTTCATGGTGATCACGCAGCCAACGATGATGGCGGCCGTGGTGATGAAGGAACCCAACGAAAGCGTGGACAAGCCGCTCAAGCCCTGACCGACGGTGCAGCCCAGTGCGGTAACCCCACCCCCCCCCATCAGCACCCCGCCCAGCAGGTGGCGACGGAAATCGGCGCCATCGGGAAACACTTCCTCGCGCCAGCTGCGGGTGGCGATGGCCCACGCGAGCGCGCCCGCCACCATTCCGAGCGCGGTGGCGATGCCGAAGGTGATGTGTCGGGACTTGTCGCTCCAGAGCATGAGGAGCTCGAGCGAGTAGGCAAAGGGCGCGACCAGCGACAGGGATTCGGGGCGGTTGCCCTGGGTGCCGATGTAGGCGGCCTCTAGGGTTTCGGGATGCTCTTCAACAAAGCCGATATGACCGGTGACATACCAGCCGCCGACCACGATGAGGCCGATCAGAACGCCGCCGGTAATCGCATAGGGCTCGTCGCGCCACATATCGCGGCTTGCGAGCGCGCCAAGCGTAAGCACTACGCCCAGGATCAGGGGTAGCCAACGCTCGAGCACAGCGGCCTCGGTGCCTGTCCAGGCCGCCAGCAGCGCCGGTAATTCCTGGCTCGCGCCCAGCTCAATGACCACCTGGTCGACAGTGGCTGAGCGCCAGACGCCGAACAGACCCTTGAGAGTCATGTACGCTGAAATACCCACCATCAGAAATACGAGCACCGACTTCAGGTTGCCGCCGCCCAGACGGATCAGCGTCTTACTGGTGCAACCCGAGGCAAGTGTCATACCGATACCAAAAAGCAGACCGCCCACGAGGTGGGACAGCCACGGCAGCCGGCTGGCAGCATAGAGCGAGCGCGAGGTGCTGACCTGTCCTGTGATCTCGACCGTCCATACGCCGAGCACGGCCACGCCGATTGCGAGTAACCACATGCGCATCCGCGTCCAGCTGCCGATGTTCAGAATGTCGGAGATGGCGCCCAGCGTGCAGAAGTGCGTGCGGGCGCCAATGAGGCCAAAGGCGCCACCGAGGCCAAAGCCCAACGCGGCGATTGCACCGGCAGATATTATCGCGGTTTCCATACACCTTTTATTTTACCGGCTGAGCCTCGCTCACTGCGGGGCTGACCCTTTCGACACCACATTACGGGGAGTTATCAGCACATGTTCGAGACAAGCATTGCGGGCAGTCTGCCCAAACCCGGCTGGCTCGCCGAGACCGGAAAACTATGGCCGCGCTGGGGCGCCGAGGGCGAAGCGCTGGCGCGTGCCAAGGCTGACGCCACGCTCGTGTGGCTGAAGCTTCAGGAAGACGCCGGGCTCGACGTGATTGGCGATGGCGAGCAGTCGCGCCAGCACTTCGT
>SYIM01000095.1 GCA_005798775.1 Burkholderiales bacterium | reverse complement strand
GGATCGTCACGATGATTCTGGTGCTCGCGGGTTTGTCGACCCTGAAGCTGCGCTAGCGAGAAACCGATGAGCCCACCCGCCGCCGATCACGAGCCCGCGCAGATGCAGTTATTCGATCTGTCCGGGCGTGCGGTGCTCGTGCTGGGCCTGGGCGAGTCGGGCGAGGCGATGGCGCGCTGGGCGGCATCACGCGGAGCACGGCTGCAGCTTGCCGATACCCGCAGCGCTGACGGCAGCGCGCTCGAACGACTCTCGAGCCTGCGAGCAGAGCTGGGGGATATCGCGTTTCATGGGGGCGATTTTGATGCGGCCTGGCTAAATGGCATCGACCTCGTAGCCTGGAGCCCGGGTCTGTCGATCGAGATCGGCGCTTCCGCGGCGTTTTACTCGCTTGCCCGCGAGCGTGGCATTACCGTGCTGGGTGAACTCGACCTGTTCGTTCAGGCGCTCGCCACGCTTGCCGAGACTGGCTATCGGCCCCAGGTGGTGGCGATCACCGGTACCAATGGAAAAACCACCACCACGGCGCTTGCTCAGCATCTCTTTGCCGCCACGGGTCGTGCAGCGCGCGCGGCCGGCAATATCGGCCCATCTTTACTTGCAGCGCTTGCTGATTCGCTCGCGCAGGAGTCGCTACCCGAGATCTGGGTGCTTGAGCTCTCGAGTTTTCAGCTGGCGCTTTCTCAGGGTTTTGAGCCCAGTGCCGCGACGGTGCTCAACCTGGGCGAAGATCACCTGGATTGGCATGCTGATCTGGCGCGTTATGGCGAGGCCAAGCGCCGCGTTCACGGCGCCCACGCCTGGGTGGTGTTCAATCGCGATGATCCGGCCACCGTGCCGCGGCCTGCGCCGGCGCTCGCGCGGTTGGCCGGCGCAAGGCCGGCGCGGCGGCAAGCGGCCGATGCTCCGCCCGCCCGCCGCCGCTCGAGCTTCGGGCTCGATGCACCGCACGCGCCCGGTGACTTCGGCATCATCCACGACGGCGGGCTTGCCTGGCTGGCTGCTGCCGAGGGCGACGATCCCCTGCCGGGCCGGACCCGCGATACCGATCCGACCATGACGGTGCGCAAGCTGATGCCTGCCGAGGCGCTCGCGCTCAAGGGCCGACACAACCAGGCCAACGCCATGGCTGCGCTCGCGCTGGGATCAGCGATTGGCCTGCCGCTTGCTCCGATGCTGCGTGCCATTCGGGATTTCAATGCGAACGAGCACCGCTGTGAACCGGTGGCCACCCTTGGCGGCGTGAACTTCGTGAACGACAGCAAGGGCACCAATGTGGGTGCAACGGTGGCTGCACTCGATGCGATGCCGCCGGGCTGCGTACTGATCGCGGGCGGTATTGGCAAGGGCCAGGACTTCACTCCCCTTGCGCGCGCCCTCGCACGCCGCGGTGGCTTTGCGGTGCTGATCGGACGCGACGCGCGAGCGATCGGCGAGGCTCTTGCCGAGCAGGCGGTCGCTTTTGAAAGCTGCGCCGACCTCTCCACTGCGGTCAAACGCGCTGCCATGCTTGCACAGCCGAACAAGACCGTACTCCTCTCGCCTGCCTGCGCGAGTTTTGACATGTTCAGCAGCTATGTCGATCGCGGACAGGCGTTCCGTCGAGCGGTTCGCGAGCTTGCGCTTGATGCCGGGCAGCCGCTGGAGCTCGCATGCTGAGTCAGACTCTCGGGCGGGTGAGGGCCGGACTCGGCACGGTCACCGGCCGCACGCAGACCGCGGTACCGCTCGGTAGCGTCGACGCCGGGATCATCTGGGTTGCCGGCATCCTGATGGTGATTGGTACGGTGATGGTCTATTCGGCCTCGATTGCGCTGCCCGACGCGCCGCGCTTTGCGAACTACAAACCCTGGCACTTCCTCGCGCGGCATCTCTTTGCAATTGCCGTCGGGGTCGGGCTGTCAATCCTTGCCTTTACCGTGCCTATCCGTGAATGGCAGCGCTGGTCGAAGTGGCTGTTCCTGTTCGGCCTTGTGCTGCTGGTGATCGTACTGATCCCTGGCGTGGGCAAGGTGGTGTACGGCGCACGCCGCTGGCTGTCGTTTTATGTTCTCAACCTTCAGCCGTCGGAGCTGATGAAGATTTTCGTGATCCTTTATGCAGCCGACTACACGGTTCGCAAGCAGGATGTGATCCTCAGCTTTTCGAAGGGCGCGCTGCCGATCGGGGCCGCGGTCGCGGCGGTGGGGCTTCTTCTGCTTCTCGAGCCCGATATGGGCGCCTTCATGGTGATCGCGGTGGTCGCTGGGGGCGTGCTCTTCCTGGGCGGGGTGAGCGGGCGGCTGTTCACCGGGCTCGTGGCGGTAGGCGTGGTGACCTTCGGGACGCTCATCATGCTCTCGCCCTGGCGCCGCGAGCGCATCTTTGCCTACCTCGACCCGTTCAGCGAACAGAACGCGCTCGGCAAGGGCTATCAGCTGTCACATTCCCTGATCGCTTTCGGCCGGGGCGAGCTGTTCGGTGTCGGCCTCGGTGGCTCGGTCGAAAAACTTCATTACCTGCCCGAGGCGCATACCGATTTTCTGCTGGCGGTGATCGGTGAGGAACTCGGGCTGGTTGCGGTTCTCGCGATCGTGCTCATGTTTTTCTGGCTCACGCGCCGTGCCTTCGAAATCGGCCGGGTCGCCATTCATCTTGACCGCACCTTCGCCGGGCTGGTGGCACAGGGCGTCGGGCTCTGGTTGGGTCTGCAGGCATTTATCAACATGGGTGTGAATCTGGGGCTGCTACCCACCAAGGGGTTGACTCTGCCGCTGATGAGCTACGGCGGAAGCGGCATTCTCGCCAACTGCGTGGCGGTGGCAATCCTCTTGAGGGTCGACTTCGAGAACCGCATGCTGATGCGAGGCACCAAATGACCCCGCGCACGCTACTCGTTATGGCAGGCGGCACCGGTGGGCATGTCATGCCGGGGTTGGCGGTGGCGCAGGTGATGCGCGAACGCGCGTGGAATGTTGTCTGGCTGGGTAACCCGCAGGGCATGGAGGCAACGCTGGTTCCTCAGCGCGGGATCATGCTCGAGCCGGTGAGAATCGGAGGCCTGCGCGGCAAGGGTCTGCTCAATGCAATTGCGATGCCGGCGCGACTCGTTCGCGCCTGCTGGCAGAGCCTGTCGGCCTTGCGCCGAATCAAACCCGAGGTGGTGTTGGGCATGGGAGGCTACGTGGCGTTTCCTGGCGGGCTGATGTCCGCGTTGGCGGGCTATCCCCTGGTCGTGCATGAACAGAACTCGGTGGCCGGGCTTACCAATCGGTTACTTGCACGGCTGGCCGACCGGGTGCTGGAAGCCTTCCCTGGCACGCTGGCGGGTGCGGTGTGCACGGGCAACCCGGTACGCGCCGATCTGGTTCGCGTCGATTCGCCGCGGGAGCGGTATCTGGCACGAAGCGGCCCGTTGCGCCTGCTGGTGGTGGGCGGCAGCCTGGGGGCGCAGGCGCTTAATCAAATCGTCCCGCAGGCGCTCGCGCAGACCGACCCTGCCCAGCGGCCGCAGGTGGTCCATCAGGCAGGTCGGGCTCACGCGCAGGCGTTGGTCGCGCGTTACCGAGAACTCGGCGTGGCGGCGCACGTGACAAGCTTCATCGATGATATGGCAAGGGCGCTCGCCGAAGCGGATCTCGTGATTTGCCGGGCTGGAGCGATGACTGTTGCGGAACTCGCCGCGGTAGGTGTCGCAAGCGTCCTAGTGCCGTTTCCGCATGCAGTCGACGACCACCAGACCGGTAACGCCCGCTTTCTTGCAGAGCAGGGTGCCGCGACGCTGATCGCTCAGGCCGACCTGACCGCTGAGCGCCTGTCATCCGTGGTTGGCGGTGCGAGTCGCCAGGCGCTTGCCGAGCAGGCCGAGCGTGCGCGCTCGCTCGCGCGTCCGCGCGCCGCCCACGAGGTCGCTGATATCTGTGAAGCGCTTGCTTCGGGAGCCCGGGCATGAAGCACAAGGTGAAGCGTATTCACTTTGTGGGCATCGGTGGGGCCGGCATGAGCGGTATTGCCGAGGTGCTGCTCACGCTCGGCTACCAGATCAGCGGCTCTGATCTCGCCGAATCAGCGCTCACCCGGCGGCTCTCCTCGCTGGGTGCTCAGGTGATCACCAGCCACCAGGCGGCCAACGTTCAGGGCGCCGACTGTGTGGTCGTATCGTCGGCGGTACGCCCTGACAATTCCGAGGTGATTGCCGCGCGCAACCAGCGTATCCCGGTGGTGCCCAGGGCGCTGATGCTCGCTGAACTGATGAAACTCAAACAGGGCATTGCAGTGGCCGGTACGCACGGCAAGACCACAACCACGAGCCTGATTGCCTCGGTGCTCGCGCGCGGGGGCATGGATCCCACGTTCGTAATCGGAGGGCTTCTCAACAGCGCCGGAGTCAATGCGCGCCTGGGCGCAGGCGACACCATCGTGGTCGAGGCCGACGAATCTGACGGCTCATTTCTCAACCTGTCGCCAATGATCGCGGTCATCACCAACATCGACGCCGATCACATGGACACCTACGGTCATGACCTCGCCCGGCTCAAACAGGCGTTTGTCGAATTCACGCACCGACTGCCGTTTTATGGCGCAGCCGTGCTCTGTATTGATGACACGCAGGTTCGTGAAATCCTCCCCTTCGTATCCAAGCCGGTGCTGAGCTACGGGCTCGCCGAGGGCGCCCAGTTTCGCGCAATCGATGTCAGGCCTGAAGGTTCCACCATGCGTTTTACGGTGCTTCGCGAAGACGCCAAGCCGTTACCGGTGATACTCAATCTTCCCGGTGTTCATAACGTACGCAATGCCCTTGCCGCGATTGCCGTGGCCGATGAACTGGGTGTGAGCGATGAGGCGATTGTCGTTGCGTTGGCAGAGTTCCGCGGGGTCGGTCGGCGCTTCCAGCGCCACGGCGAGATCGCGGTTCCCGCGTCATCTGGCGGGGGGGTTTTCACGCTGGTTGACGACTATGGCCACCACCCGGCCGAAATGAGCGCAACCATTGCTGCGGCGCGCGGTGCGTTCCCCGGGCGGCGCCTGGTGCTCGCGTTCCAGCCCCATCGGTACACGCGAACGCGTGACCTCTTCGAGGATTTCGTTCGGGAGCTTTGCACCGTCGACTCGCTGATTCTTGCCGAGGTTTACGCTGCGGGTGAAGCTGCGATCGTTGCTGCCGACGGACGGTCGCTCGTGCGCGCGGTCAGGGTAGTCGGCCGGGTCGAGCCGCGCTTTGTCGAGCGTATCGGCGAGATGCCGCGCGCCATTCTAGACAGCGTGCGCGATGGTGATGTGGTGCTCACCATGGGCGCAGGATCGATCGGTCAGGTGGCCTCCGGCGTTCGCGAAGTCGCTGGTGAAGCCGCAGGGGGTGCGAGGCGTGACTGAAGCCGTACATCAAGACGGGGCGCAAGCGCTCGGCCGGGTGGCGGTGCTGATGGGCGGCGCGTCGGCCGAACGTGAGGTCTCGCTCATGTCCGGCACGGGGGTGCTGGCGGCGCTGCACGGGCGCGGGGTGGATGCGCATGCCTTCGATCCGGCTGAGCGCGACCTGGGTGAGCTGCGTCGCGTGGGCTTCGTGCGCGCTTTCATCGCCCTCCATGGCCGATTCGGCGAGGACGGCAGCGTGCAGGGAGCGCTCGAATTAATGAGTATTCCCTACACTGGCTCGGGTGTGCTGGCCTCAGCCATCGCCATGGACAAGACCTGTACCAAAGATATTTGGCTTGCGCGCGGCCTGCCCACACCAGCTTTTCGACGTGCTGCAACCCTTGAGGACGCTCGCCGGGCAGTCAATGAGCTCGGCCTGCCGCTCGCGGTCAAGCCCAGCCGCGAAGGGTCAAGCCTTGGCTTTTCCCGCGCCGAATCGCCTGAGTCGCTCGAGGCTGCGTTCACGCTCGCGCGTCAGTACGACAGCGAAGTCATCATCGAACGATTTATCGATGGTGCCGAACTCACGGTGGCCGTTCTGGGATCGGGCTCGGCTGCGCGGTCGCTACCGGTGATCGAAATTCGTGCGCCGGCCGGCAACTATAACTACCAGAACAAATATTTTGGGGATGACACCCGCTATCTTTGCCCGGCGCCTCTGGTGCCCGAGGTGGCTCGCGAAGTGGCCGAAATATCTCTCGCTGCATATCGTGCAATTGGCTGCGAAGGCTGGGGCCGGGTCGATCTCATGCTCTCGCGGGCCGATTCTCGGCCGTGGTTGCTGGAGGTCAATACATCCCCCGGGATGACTGGCCATTCGCTCGTGCCTATGGCAGCGCGAGTAGCAGGCATCAGTTATGAAGACCTGTGCCTGAATTTGTTGGGCTCGGCTTCGCTCAAGATCGGTGCAGCGTCATCGCGCAATCGCGTCAACTCGGAGGTCGCATGAGTACGCCCTGGCACGATACCCGGCTTCTCAACTCGGTGGCCAATGGACTCTTTGCAGCGGCGCTCGGCGCGCTGCTCTGCTCGTCGCTGTGGTGGCTGTCGCAGCGGCCGATGTTTTCGATCCAGCACATCCGGGTCGATGCGGCCGCCGGCCATACGCTGCGGTATCTGCACGAACCCGCGCTGCGCGCGGTGGTGGGTGACCGGGTCGGCGGTAACTTCTTCGTGATCGATCTTCAGGAAGTTCGCGCGGCCTTCGAAGTCGTGCCCTGGGTGCGGCGCGCGACGGTCCGCCGGGTCTGGCCGGATTCGCTCCATGTCACGCTCGAAGAGCACCGCGCATTTGCCATCTGGAACCGCGAAGCACTCATGAACACCCATGGCGAATCGTTTGCCGCCAATCTCGACGAAGCCGAGGAAGAACGCGCGCTGCCCCACCTCTCAGGCCCGGGCGGCAGCGAGAAGCTGGTGATGGAGCGCTGGCTTGAACTGATCGAGGCCTTAAAGCCCCTGGGGTTATCGCCGGCCGAGCTCGAGCTGTCGCCGCGCGAGGCTTGGACAGCGCGTCTGTCCGATGGGTCGCGGCTGCTGCTTGGCCGCGATCAGGGCGTGTCGGTTCGGGAGCGGCTTGCACTCTGGGCCGAGGTCTATCCAAAGGTTGCCGGGCGCCTGAATCAGCGGGTGCAGACGATCGATCTGCGTTATCCGAACGGGTTTGCGCTGCGGCCGGTGGCCTTCGGCGGCGATGCAACCCGCGAACCCCAAGCGGCTAGCGGGTCAAGGCGGCCATGAACGGAATTTTCAGGACAAGGCGATGAGCAGGGATGCGAAAGATCTGATCGTCGGGCTCGATATCGGCACCTCCAAGGTGGTGGCGATCGTCGCGCAGGTGCATGCCGATGGCCACTACGAGGTGGTCGGACTCGGCCAGCATGAGGCGCGCGGCCTGAAAAAAGGCGTGGTCGTCAACATCGAGAGCACAGTCGCTTCAATCCAGCGAGCGCTGGAAGAGGCCGAGCTGATGGCCGACTGCAAGATCCGCACGGTGTATACCGGTATCGCTGGCAGCCATATTCGCAGCTCCAACTCAAGCGGCATGGTGGCGATCAAGGACAAGGAAGTGAGCGAGGCCGACATGGCTCGCGTGATCGAGACCGCGAAGGCGGTCAATATTCCCACCGATCAGCAGATTCTGCACGTGCTGCCACAGGAATTCATTATCGATGGCCAGGAGGATATTCGCGAGCCGATCGGAATGAGCGGCGTGCGGCTCGAGGTGAAGGTGCACATCGTGACGGGTGCGGTTTCGGCCGCACAGAACATCGTGAAGTGCGTGCGTCGCTGTGGACTTGAAGTGCAGGACCTGATCCTGCAGCCGCTTGCCTCGTCACTATCGGTACTGTCGCAGGACGAGAAGGAACTGGGCGCGGTACTGGTTGATATCGGCGGGGGCACCACCGACATCGCTATCTTCACGGCGGGCGCCATCCGGCATACGGCGGTGATTCCAATTGCCGGTGACCAGATCACTAACGACATCGCCATGGCGTTACGCACACCCACGCAAGACGCCGAAGAAATCAAGCTGCGCTTTGGTATCGCCAAGCAGGCGCTGGTCGATCCTGCGGAAAAAATCGAGGTGCCCGGGCTGGGCGATCGCGGTCCGCGCCAACTGTCGCGCCAGGCGCTTGCGGCGGTGATCGAGCCGCGCGTGGAGGAGCTGTTCTCGCTCGTCCATCAGGTGATCCGCGAGTCGGGATACGAGGAACTGCTTTCCTCGGGAATCGTGCTGACCGGTGGCAGTGCCGAGCTGCCTGGTGTGGCCGAACTCGCCGAAGACATTTTTCTCAAGCCAGTCCGGGTGGGCCGGCCGGTGTACTCGGGAGGGCTCGCCGATGTGGTGCGTTCTCCGCGCTACGCGACGGCGGTGGGTCTGCTTGAGGAAGCGAAGCTGCAGAGGTTGAGGGGCAGGAAGGTGGCGGAACAGTCGGGCTCTTTCACGGAGACGCTGCGACGCATGAAGGACTGGTTCACGGGCAATTTTTAAGGAGACCGCGATGTCGTTTGAAATGATCGAAGAGGATGTTGAGGGCGCCGTCATCAAGGTGATCGGAATCGGTGGGGCGGGAGGTAACGCTGTCAACCACATGGTTCAGCGGGGCGTGCAGGGTGTGGATTTTATCTCGCTCAACACCGACCGGCAGGCGCTTGCCCGATCGCTCGCAAGCCACACCATCCAGCTGGGTGGCAACGGTCTGGGTGCGGGCGCACGGCCTGAGGCGGGGCGTTCTGCCGCCGAAGCGATGCGAGACGAAATTCGCGCGGCTCTTGCCGGTGCGCACATGGTGTTTCTCACCGCTGGCATGGGTAAGGGTACGGGTACCGGCGCCTCGCCGGTGGTCGCCGAGATCGCCAAAGAGCTCGGCGTGCTGACGGTGGGCGTGGTCACCAAGCCTTTCGATTTCGAGGGCAACCGCAAGATGCAGATCGCCGAGTCGGGGATCGAGCAGCTTGTCGAGCATGTCGACTCGCTGATCGTGGTGCTCAACCAGAAGCTCTTTGACGTGATGGACGAGGACGCGAGCCTGGAAGATGCTTTCAAGCGAGCCGACGATGTCCTGCACAACGCGGTGGCCGGTATCGCCGAGATCATCAATGTACCGGGTCTGGTCAACGTCGACTTTGCCGATGTGCGCACCGTCATGGGTGAGCAGGGTAAGGCGATGATGGGAATTGGCGAGGCGGGCGGGCTCGATCGGGCGCGGATCGCCGCCGAACAGGCCGTTGCATCGCCGCTTCTTGATGGTGTTGACCTGCAGGGCGCGCGTGGCGTGATCGTGAACATCACCGCTAACCGGAGCCTGAAGCTCAAGGAAACCAACGAGGTGATCAATACGATCAAGGCGTTCTGCGCCGATGACGCCACCATCATTCACGGCACGGTGTTCGACGAAGACATGGTCGACAACCTGCGCGTGACCGTGGTGGCTACTGGTATCGGCAAGCGCGCCTCGCGCCCGGTGTTGGTGCCGCAGACCTCGCTTCGCACGGGTACCGACAATACGCCGATCGCTGATGCAACGGGCGGCTACGACCGTTTCGACCAGCCGACCGTCTGGCGCAATCCGCGTGCAAGCGCGGCGGCGCAGGTGCAGGCGCTGGAGGAAAGCGGGGTCGAGCGGTTTGACATCCCGGCGTTCCTGCGCAAGCATGCTGACTGAGGCGGGCCTGCCCGCTTCGTGATGCCGGCATCCGGGTGGCGGACGTCTCCCCGCCACCCGGATCGCCGTTTGCGCCGTTTGCGCGGGCCTGGCCCGCGCATGGCCATTGACCGGCGGTGCCCGACGACCGGTTAAACTCGTTTCTCCCGTTTAATTTCTTCAGGAGTCCTCACCATGACGATCAAAGTCGGCGATCGCGTGCCAGATGCCACGCTTTTTGAATTCATCGAGGTCGAGGGCAACGGCTGCTCGATCGGCCCCAACGCCTTCAAGGTTGCCGATATCGTCGGCGGCAAGAAAATCGCCGTGTTCGGTTTGCCTGGTGCCTTCACGCCCACCTGTTCGGCGCAGCATGTGCCGAGTTACGTCAAGAATTTTGATGCGTTGAAAGCCAAGGGCATTTCCGAAATCTGGTGTGTGTCGGTCAATGACGCGTTTGTGATGGGCGCCTGGGCGCGCGACCAGAAGGCGGGCGGCAAGGTGCGCATGATGGCCGACGGTAGCGCTGAGTTCACCAAGAAGCTGGGCCTGGAGCTTGACCTGATCGCTCGCGGAATGGGCGTTCGCATGCAGCGCTTCTCGATGGTGATCGATAACGGTGCGGTAAGCCAACTCAATATCGAAGCCCCGGGCAAGTACGAAGCTTCGAGCGCCGAGGCAATGCTCGCCAAGCTCTGAGGAAGGTCTGAGGCCGGCGATCCGGTGATGCGCCAGCGCACGATTCGCGAGCGAGTCCGTACCGTCGGTGTCGGTCTGCACTCCGGCGAGCGGGTCGAGCTCACGCTGAGGCCCGCTTTGCCCGATACCGGCATCGTTTTTCACCGGGTCGACCTGGAGCCGGCGGTCTCCCTGACTGCCCGCGCCGAGTCGGTGAATGAAACGCGTATGGCCTCTACGCTGTCGACGCAGGCGCCCGGCGCCGAGACTGTCCGCGTGGCTACGGTGGAGCACCTCATGTCGGCGCTCGCAGGCCTGGGCGTTGACAACCTTCACGTTGATGTTGATGCCGCCGAAATCCCGATCCTCGACGGTTCGTCGGCGTCGTTCGTGTATCTGCTGCGTTCAGCCGGCATCCTCGAGCAGTCTGCGCCCAAACGTTTCATCAGGGTGACCGCACCCGTCGAAGTGCGCGAAGGTGACAAATTCGCGCGCCTGGAGCCGTACTTTGGGTTTCGGCTCGACTTTTCCATCAGCTTCGGTCACCCTGCCATTGACGCTACCGGCCAGCGGATCGTGGTGGATTTTGCCGAGCGTTCGTACACACGAGAGGTGGCGCGGGCCCGCACGTTTGGTTTCATGCGTGATGTGGAGGCACTTCGCACCAACGGGCTCGCCAAGGGTGGCAACCTCGGTAACGCCATCGTGATGGACGAGTACCGGGTCCTGAACGATGAGGGCCTGCGAATTGACGATGAATTCGCCATGCACAAAGTGCTCGATGCGATCGGTGATCTGTATCTGGTCGGGCATCCACTGCTTGCGGGTTATGTGGCGCACAAATCCGGCCACGCCCTGAACAACCTGTTGCTGCGCGAGTTGCTCGCGCGGACCGATTGCTGGCAGTGGGCCACTTTTGCTGGCTCGCGAGAGGCGCCCAGACTCTTCGAGCTCGACTGGCGAACCGCCTGAGGGTGCGCCCCGGGCTAGCGTTCGCGCTCCGCCCGCTGGTGACGAATCAGCGCGGCAAGCGCCCGCCGCAACCCCTCTGACTGCGCACTCGCTTCAATCGCCTCGAATCCCGACAACGCTGCCTCAGGGATCGGGCTGCGTGGTGGTCCCGGGGACGGCCGAACCGCATCGGTCGTGTTCCGACGGGTACGGATCCGCAGGCGGGCGACCGCCGCGCCCCGCCGCCTGAGGTGGTCGACCAGCGTCGGTTCAAGCTGGCGCAGGCGGGCGGCATCGGCGGCGTTGCGCGCGGCGATCGCGAGCGTGCCGTCTTCGGACAGACTGAGCACGGTGAGCGGCGACTGGCGGTAGCCTGCCGACACCATCGCCTGCAGTTCGACCATGCTCGCGAGCCGACTGGCCACCTCGCGGAAAGCGGGCTCAGCCTGCAGCCAGTCGATGGCGCTCGCCCGCTTGTTTGCCGCGCTCATCAGACGATCCCGACACGCCCGCCCCCGATTCGGCCAGGCTCAACAGCTTTCAAGCGGGCGGACCCGGACGATCCGCTGGGGGCTGGCCGGCAGAGCGGCGACAAACGGCGCATCGAATCTCCTGTTGGCAGGTGGTCTGTGGATGGGCGGCCGACCTGCGGAGTCCTGGGGCGGTTTAGACCGGGCGGGGGCGATTTCTACCCACCCCCAGGCTAGCACGACCAAGCCGGTCTCGCATGCTAGACTCCCGCGGCTTAACCCTCGTCGGTCCCCGCGCGGACCTGCCGGCCCCCCAGGCTGTGCCTCCCAGGCTAGGCCGCCCATGCGCCGGTCCTGATCGGACGACACTGACGGGCCAACACCGACGGGACAACACCGACCGAGCCCCACGGCCAGGCGACCAGAGCGCACCACGACGATGTTGCAAAACCTCCTTAAGAAGATCTTCGGCAGTCGCAACGAACGGTTGCTGCGCCAGTACCGCAAGGCAGTCGAGGGCATCAATGCGCTCGAATCGGATGTGCAGAAGCTCTCTGACGCGGCGCTAGCCGGAAGAACGGTCGAGTTCCGCGAACGGATCGCGCGGGGCGAAGCGCTCGACTCGCTGTTGCCTGAGGCTTTTGCGGTCTGCCGAGAAGCGTCGGTGCGCGCGCTGGGCATGCGCCACTTCGATGT
>SYIM01000094.1 GCA_005798775.1 Burkholderiales bacterium | reverse complement strand
TTCGATCGCCCCAACATCCGCTACATGATCGAGGATCGGGGCGATGGCCGCGCGCAGCTGCTTGACTTCATTCGCGGCTCTCACGAGGGCGAGAGCGGCATCGTGTACTGCCTGTCACGGCGCAAGGTCGAGGAAACCGCCGAATGGCTGGCCGAACGCGGATTGCTCGCGCTTCCCTACCACGCGGGGCTTGACGCCTCCATTCGTGCGCGCCACCAGCAACGCTTTCAGGAGGAGGATGGGGTCATCATCGTGGCGACCATTGCCTTTGGTATGGGAATTGATAAGCCCGATGTCCGGTTTGTGGCGCACCTTGATCTGCCCAAGAGCGTGGAAGGCTATTACCAGGAAACCGGGCGTGCTGGCCGTGATGGCGGACCCGCGGACGCCTGGATGGTGTACGGCATGGCTGATGTGGTGCAGCAACGCCGGCTGATTGACGAGTCCGAAGCCGACGAGGCCTGGAAGCGTATCGCTGCAGCCAAGCTCAACGCGCTGCTCGGCATCGCCGAAACTGCGGGTTGCCGCCGTGTGCCGCTGCTCGCCTATTTCGACGAGGCGTCAGCGCCCTGCGGGCACTGCGATAACTGCCTCATTCCACCCCAGACCTGGGACGCCACCGAGGCGGCGAGGATGGCCTTGTCGGCCGTCTATCGGACCGGACAACGATTCGGTGTCATACACCTCATTGAGGTGCTGCGTGGCCGAACTGGTGAACGGATGAGTCGTTGGCGCCACGATCAGCTATCAGTATTCGGGATTGGCGCGCTTCACGACGAGGCCACCTGGCGGGCGGTATTCCGTCAATTGGTCGCGCTCGGTCTGGTGGAGGTCGATCATGAGGCTCACGGTGCGCTGAAACTCACTGAAATAGCCCGGCCGGTACTGCGCGGCGAGCAGACACTTCTGCTCCGGCGACCCCGCGTGACAGTACGCGCCGCCTCGCGCCGGAAGGCCACGCGCGGCGCGAGCCACGGCAGCACCGGCCGTGAGGCGGTTGGACGCTCATCCGCCACCTCGGGCACCGCCGACACCCGGCTCCTCGCCCTGCTCAAGGCCTGGCGCCTCGAGCAGTCACGAACCCAGCGCGTCCCGCCCTACATCGTGCTCAATGACGCCACGCTGCAGGCGCTTGCGCTCGAACAACCCGAGTCGCTGGCTGCACTGTCCCAGGTCCACGGCATCGGCGAGCGCAGGCTGGAAACCTATGGCGAGGCGCTACTGATACTGATCGCCAAATTCCAGAGCGACAGTCGGTAGACTTCAGCCCCGCATGAACACACTGCCCCTCCCCGCCACCCTCAGACAGCAGACTGCGCCGGGTCTTCTGCTCGAGCGCGCTCGCCACGACAGCTCGACTATCGCCTGGCGGTCCAAGCATCAGGGCCTTTATCGTGAGCGTAGCTGGCTCGAAGCGGCAGAACGGGTCGCACAGGTCGCGGCAGGCCTCGATCGGCTCGGGCTTGCACGCGGCGAGCGGCTCGCCATCATGGGGGATGTCTGCGAAGAATGGGTGATTGCTGATCAGGCGGCCCAGGCGCTCGGTGCGGTCGTCTACGGCATATACCCCACTGCTTCAATGCAGGAACTGGACTACCAGATGCGGGACGGCGGCGCCGCGATCTTTGTGGCCGAGGACCAGGAGTACCTGGACAAAGTCCTACCGCTTATCGACCGACTGCCTGCGCTGCGACACATCGTGATCATCGACGATAGTGCCTTGCTGGGCCTTGACCATCCAAAACTCGTTCGCTGGAAGCAACTGTCCCAGGACCTGCCGGTAGATGTCCTGGGCTGGCTCGCCGACCGCGTGCGGCAGATCCAGCCCAATGACCCGGCCTTTATCGTCTACACCTCAGGCACAACAGGTCACCCCAAAGGGGCCCTGGTCACGCACGGTCGGCATCTGGCGGGAGCGGCGAACCTGATCCTGCATTATCCCGAGCTCGGCAGGCCGCAGCGCACCGTCATCTATCTGCCGCTTTGCCATGTGCTCGGGCGAGATGTGGCCTGGACACTGCCGCTTCTGGGCGGCGTGGTGCCACACTTTGGCGAAGATCCAGAGGACCTGGCCACCACATTCTTCGAGGTCGCGCCTACCGTGCTCATTACCGTGCCGCGGTATCTGCAGAAATTTGCAGCGGGCGTACTGGTCAGCATCCGGAATACCCGTGGGATCAAGGCCTGGGCCTATGAACTCGCAATGAGCGCTGCGCGCGTGCATGCGCGAGCGCGCTGGGAGGGCGAGTCAGGCCTGCTGCTGGCTGCGGGCGCGGCCGCCGCGCGCGCGCTGGTGTTGCGACGGGTGCTCAATAAGCTCGGTCTGGACAAGCTGGACCTCGTGCTGTGCGGGGGCGCACCGCTTCCGGCTGACACCGCCGCGCTATGGCAAATCTGGGGCGTGGACGTGCGGGAAATCTACGGCCAGACTGAAGAAGCGGGGGCCATCATCACCGGCCAGCGCGGTCCGTTTCCGCGCCCGGGCGACGTGGGTGAACTCGCCGCGGGCTGGGAGATGAAACTCGTGCCGGTCGATGAAGGCGCCCCCAGCGAACCGCTCCCCGGATCGGTTGAGCGCGGCGAAATCTGGCTTCGAGGCGATTGTCGCTTCGAGGGCTACTGGGGTCAGCCCGAGGCGAGCGCAGAGGTGCTGCAAGCCGATGGCTGGCTACGCACTGGCGACGTGGGCGAACTCACCAACGGGCGACTGAAGCTTGTTGACCGTGCGCGCGATTTCATCGTGACCGCCGGCGGCAAGACGCTCTCGCCCTCAACCATTGAAAACCTGCTTCGCGCGAGCCCCTATGTGGCCGAAGCCATCGTGATCGGTCATGCGCGTAAATATCTCACCGTACTGATCGAGATTGATTACGACACCGTATCGGATTGGGCTCGCGCGCAGAATATCGCTTACACCGGCTTTACGAGCCTGGTTGAGAATCTCCTGGTGGTGGACCTGATCGAACGCGAAATCGGCCAAGCCAACAGCCAGCTCGCACGCGTTGAAACCATCAAGGCCTTTCGCATCCTTCCCAAGATACTCGACCCTGAAACCGAGGGCGAACCGGTCACTCCCACGCGCAAGGTCAAGCGCAAGCAGATGGAGGCCAGGTTTCGCGATCTGATTGAATCGATGTACGGTGATAGCGAAGCGCGCCTGTTCGCCGAGGCCGCAGCTGGCATGCTGAAGTAACTTTGTTCGAATTCATCAAACCAGAAGGGAGACTCATTCCATGAAGCGTCAGACACTCACGCTTTTGTCGGCGGCGGCAATTGCGGCAGCCGCGGCCAGTGCGCAGGCCCAAAATGCCTATGTGGTGGGCGTCACCGCCGCCATGACCGGGCCCGCTGCAGGCACCTATGCGCCGGTGATGGATGCTCTCAGGGCCTACATCGATCATGTGAACGGCAAGGGCGGGGTCAAGGGGCGACCGATCCAGCTCATCATCGCCGATGATCAGGGCGAACCCTCGCGCGCAGCCGCCAACGCGAAGAAACTGCTGAACCAGGACCGCGTTGTGCTGCTGATTAACAGCAGTTTGTCTTCCACTTATGCGCCAGTGGTGGCCGACAGCAAACGCGCCGGCGTGCCACTGCTCTTCGCTGGATCGGCCTGTCCGAAGGAAACCTATCCGCCGGCAGACCCGCTTCAGTTCTGCTCCACCGCCTTCGGGGCCACCTTCGATTCGCGTGCCGCGCTCGACTTCATCAAGAGCCAGGCTAAAGAGCCAGTACGCCTGGGGCTGGCCGCGATGGCGATTCCCCTGTCGCGCGGCGAGATTGATTTCGCCGAAGGCCTGTCTAGACAAGTAGGCATGACGCCGGTCGACAAGCAAATCACCCCTCCCCCCACGCCTGACTACACGCCCTTCGCCACCAAGCTGAAGGACGCCAATCCCAATTGGGTCTGGGCCTGGTCACCCTGGATTTCCCAGGTTCGCACCTTCGAAGCCATGCGAAGGCTCGGTTGGAACGGGCAGTATGTAGCCTGGGCGCACCTGAACGCGGAGGAGGATCTGGCGCGAATCAAGGATCCCGGCCTGTTCGTGATCGGCAGCAATGCGTTTTTCAGCGACGACCTGCCCATTCACGCTGAGATCCGTGCGGTTACGCACCGCGCAAACCTCAAGTATCCCGTCAGCTTTCTCGCCGAGGGCTTTGTTGCGGGGTTGGTGATTGAAACCGCGATGAAGGGAGCGGCGCAGCCCACCGCTCAGGCGGTCACAGCCTCGATGAACAACCTCAAGGTCGACCTCAAGGGTCTGCGCGGTGGTCCGCTTGAGTGGACCAAGGACAACCATTTCCGTACCCGTCAGTACTACCGCGTATGGCGGTGGGATAGCTCCGCCGGTGCCGTGCGCCGGGTGCAGGACTGGGTGGCGGTCGACGTCAAGCAGTAAGCGGCGCGCACCGGATGCAGACGCTCGTCAACATCGCGGTCCTCGCATCGATTTATGCGCTGATCGCCTGCGGGTACGTGGTCGTCTACCGGACTAGCCGGGTGCTGTCGCTCGCGCATGGTGAGTTGATGATGCTGGGCGCGTTCGGCCTGTGGGTCACGATCGCGATGTTTGACGGGGTACCGCTGGTCGCCGTGCTCGCCGCCTTGCTGCTCGCGGCGATCGTGGGCGTGGCGGTGTATGCAGCGCTCATGCGGCGTATGACGGGTGAGGCGGTGCTCGCGGCCGTGCTCGCCACCATTGCCCTCGGTATCTTGCTGCGAGGCCTCGCGATGCTCATCTGGGGCCCGAGCGAGCGGCACCCGCTTGCGGCGCTGGGCTGGGACAACCCGGTTTTCGAATTGCCGGCGGGCGCCCGTATTTCAGCCATTGATGCATCGCTGGTCGGCGCGGCGGTCCTCTGTTATGCCGGGCTATTTGTCTTTCTGCGGTTCTCACCCTGGGGCATTCGCATGCGCGCGGCGGGGCAAAGCCCGCTCCTTGCCGCACAGCGTGGCATCTCGCTTCATGTGATCTATGCGCTTGCCTGGAGTCTCGCCACCCTCACCGGAGGCACCGCCGGCATGCTGCTCGCGCTCAATACCGCGCTCGACCAGACGATGGTGGTGATCGGATTGAAGGCGTTTCCGGCCGCGCTCGTCGGTGGACTGGATAGCCTCGCCGGCGCGATCCTAGGCGCGCTCATCATCGCCACGGCCGAGGTGCTGATCATTCAGTTTGTCAGCCCGCTTCTCGCCGACGTGGTGCCGTTTATCGTGCTGCTCGCCATGCTGATCGTTCGCCCCTGGGGCCTCTTCGGCACGCGCGAAGAGCTCGACCGCGTGTAAGTCCTGCATGACCCAACCTCACGCAAGCGGACACTTCCGTACCGACTACGCCAACGACTGGCGACTGCTGCAAACCCGTGGCCAGCGTGCATCCGCGTTTGCTGGCGTGGTGCTCGCTTGTTTGTTTCCGTTTCTGGCATCGCCCTTCCAGCTGGATCTCGCCAACCAGGTGCTGATTGCAGTGGTGGGCGCAGTGGCGCTCATGCTGCTCACGGGCTATGCAGGACAGGTCTCCCTCGGACATGCGGGGTTGATGGCAGCGGGTGCCTTCACCACCGGAATCCTCGCCCGCGAGACCGGTGCGCCATTCTGGATTGCGCTGCCAGCCTCAGGCGTGGCGGGCGCGCTGATTGGTTTTGTGTTTGGCCTCCCCAGCCTGCGGCTGCGGGGGCTCTATCTGGCGGTGTCAACACTCGCACTTCATTTCATCGTGATCCATGCGGGCCAGGAATACGAGACCCGGCGCGGGCTCTCTTCGGGGGTTGTCATCGACCCACCGTCGCTCTTTAGCGCCGAGCTGATTGACCCACGGCTCTGGTATGCCGCGCTTTTTGTATGCGCGGGCGCCACCGTGTTGTTCGCGCTCAATCTGCTTCGGTCTCGTACGGGTCGGGCTTGGCGCACACTACATGGGCGTGAACCGGTCGCCGAGGCGCTCGGCATCCCGGTGGCGCGTGCCAAGGTGAGCGCATTCGTGATCGCGTCCACCCTCACCGCCATGTCGGGAAGCCTGTTTGCCTATTACCGCGGATTTGTATCGAGCGAAGCGTTTTCGCTCTTTCTCACCATCCAGTATGTGGCGATGATCATCATCGGTGGCATGGGTTCAATTCTGGGTGCGGTGCTGGGGGCGACCTTCGTGACGCTGTTCCCGTATCTGATCGAGACGGCAATGGCGCAACTGCCAGGTGGCGAATCCATGTCCAGCCTGGTATTCGCGGTCAACTACGCGGCCTTCGGACTGGTCATGATCCTGTTTTTGCTGTTTGAGCCGCAGGGGCTGGTCGGCATCTGGCAGCGGATACGAAACTGGTTTCTGCTCTGGCCATTCCGGCAGCGGCCGCTCAAGTGAGGGCGCAGCCTTGACTGTAAAGCCGCTTTTCCTGCAGATCGATCAGATAGAGGTGGCCTATCACCGCGTGATCACCGCGCTACAGGGCGTGAGCGTTGACGTGAGCGCGGGCAGTATCGTAGCGATTCTTGGTACCAACGGTGCGGGTAAGACCACGACGCTGCGTGCGGTGTCGGGCTTCATTGGGCTCGATGATGCGCGCGTCACGGCCGGGCGCATTGTATTTGATGGCGAGGCCATCGAAAATCAGCCCCCTCATCGCATCACCGCGCGGGGTATCGTACTAGTGCCCGAGCGCGACAAGGTGTTTCCCAACCTCACCGTGTCTGAGAACCTTGAGGCAACGGTCACGCGATCGGGAAGTGACCGTCGGGCGCTGATCGAGGCAGTGTGGACGCTATTCCCCGCACTCACGAAACTGAAGCGGCGTACCGCCGGGCTCCTGTCGGGTGGTGAACGGCAAATGCTCGCCATTGGCGCGGCCCTGGTATGCGGGCCACGGCTACTGATGGTGGACGAGCTTTCGCAGGGCCTTGCGCCGCGTATCGTTGATGACATCGCCGAGCGACTGCGACAGGTGCGCGATCGGATGGGCGTGTCGGTGCTGCTGGTGGAGCAAAACGCCGAGCTCGCGCTGTCGATGGCCGATCATGGCTACATCATGGAAAACGGTCGAATCGTGCTCGATGGCACGCCCGCACGCCTGCGCGAGCATGCCGATGTTCAGGAGTTCTACCTGGGCGGCTCAGGCGAACGGCGCAGCTATCGTGAGGTGAAGCAATATCGGCGTAGCCGAAGGTGGTTCGGATGAGTCAAGCGCCGGTGCTTCAGGTTGAGGAGTTGTCGCTTTCTTTCGGCGGGCTCGAGGTGCTGTCAGGCGTGGCGTTTGCGGTCGATGGCCCTGAACTCGTGGCACTGATTGGTCCGAACGGCGCGGGAAAGACCTCGGTGCTCAACTGTATCTGCGGCATTTACACGCCCACGCGCGGCAGCATCCGCTTCAAAGGCCAGGCGCTTGCGGGTCTGCGCCCGCATCGCATTGCCCAACTGGGTATCGCCCGCACGTTTCAGCACGGCGAGTTGGTGCCACATATGAGCGTAGTCGATAACCTGCTGGTCGCCCGACACGCCCGGATGCGCGCGGGCCTGATTGCCCAGGGGTTGTTCTCACGCCGCGTGCGCGACGAGGAGCGCGCGCACCGGCGTGCGGTGGAACAGGTGATCGAGTTTGTCGAACTCGAGCGCTGGCGACACGCAGACGTGGCGGGCCTGCCCTTTGGCCTTCAGAAGGTGGTGGGTTTTGCGCGGGCACTGGCGATGGAACCCGCGCTCTTGCTGCTGGACGAACCGTCATCAGGGCTCAATCGGGACGAGCGCGAGAATCTCGCGCGCTTCATTCTCAGGGTGCGTATCGAGTTGGGTGTGTCCATGATCTGGGTCGAGCACGATATGCAGATGGTGAGCGATCTGGCTGATCGGCTGGTGGTGCTTGCGCACGGCCGGCCGCTCGCCGAAGGCGCGCCCGATCAGGTGCTGAGCCGGCCCGAGGTCGTCGAGGCTTATCTGGGGCGGCGCGAGGTAGGCGCTAGCGCGGCGGGCCTCCCTCTAAGGCAGTAGCAGTTACTGCTCGCGCAGCGACGATGTGATAAACACGAACTGAAGGATTTCCCCCGGCGCAGCATTTAACTACGGCTACACAACGATTGTGGTGTGTTGAGGGCCTCAGTTTCTTCCATCAACCCTTTTCAGGGCAACGCCATGCGCTTCGTACTCAAGGTTCTTCTCCCAGCTCTCGGTCGGGGCGTCGTCCCAGCAGTTGCCCTTGCGGCTCATCGAACTTCTCATCTTGTAAGTGGCCAGCGTACCTTGGAACTCGTGTCCGCAGTATTGGGGCGGCCTCGGTCCGAGTGGAATATCAGGCCTGATGCTGGCTGGCGCCGGAACCATGCCATCTTTAGGGCGTCCGCGACAAGGCTACTTTGCATGTACGGCTGCATGCTCCAGCCCACCACTTGGCGGCTGAACAGGTCAATGACCGCAGCCAGGTACAACCAGCCTTCGACGGTGGCGATATAGGGTTGAGTAGAGCACGCGCGCCGCGCCGATCTTGCGACCGGCAGTTTCGCGTGCCCCCTCGCCGAACCGGACGTGCATCTTTCGCTATGCATCCGGCTCTCCAGGAACCACGGTGAAGTCGAGAGGGGTCATCCATCC
>SYIM01000002.1 GCA_005798775.1 Burkholderiales bacterium | reverse complement strand
CTTCACCCCCGCTTCGCTTGCGGTACCCGCAACGACGACCTCCGAACCTGCGACGTTATCCAGGATCGACTTATTTTCCGCGGCGTTGATCTTGTCATCACCCGCCACCTGAGAAATGGTGACAGTGGGCGCCTGAGTGTCGACCGGCTGCGCTTCAGCCGACACCGCGAGATTGGATTTGCCCTGGGGGCCGGTGACCGGAATATCTCGTACTGCATCCGCTTTGAGCTGAACCGTGATATTCGCAGCATTCGCGTCAGGGGTGACCACAAACGAATAGACCTGACCCGCGGAAATGGTGGTGAGCGCCCCGGCGGTGCCACCCGTAACCGTCAGATCTGAGATATCCAAAATTGCAGCGTCTGAGGTCGCAAATTTGGTGACCACCTCGCTGAATGTAATCGTGTAGGTCACCGGGCCCGTGGCAATACCCGGCGTGTTGTCGAGAATGACTGCCGTGGGGGCGGCGTCAACACTAAGGTCGATTTCAGCACTTGCAGCGGCAGGCGCGTTGCCAGCCAGGTCGGTGAACCCGGTGCCCACCGATACTTTTGCGGCGCCCTGCGTGGCGGGAGCGGTGAAGTCGATCGTGTAGGCAACCTGACCGTTGGCCAGCACCGCCGGCGCGCTGAGCGCGCCCAGAGAACTGCCCGAAGGAATCAGGATGTCGTCCTTGGTGAACGCCTCCACCGACTCCGACAACGAGATGGTGAGCGTAGATTTACCGCTTGGAGCCATGGCGCCCACACTGTTGGTGACCATGGCTTTGGGCGGAGTGAGATCGACCAGCACGGCCGCGGCAGCCGACAGCGCGCTGACGTTACCCGATTTGTCTACGACCTGAGCCTGCAGCGAATGGCTACCCTCGGAAAGGGAAAATGCAGAAACGACCACGTTCTTGTAGCTGACAGCGAGATCCTCCTCGGTGATGGTTGCACTGCCAATCTGGACCCCACCCTCAACCAGGCGGATGACATCCCCCACCACCACCGCCTTACCATCGGTGCTTAGGGTGTTGAGCGACACCTTGACTTCCGGCGTTGCGGTGCGCGACCGTGCCGCAACCGATGCCACAGGCTTGTCGGGTGCGATCTTGTCGAGCACCTGTGATTGAACGTTACTGATCCCGTCGATGCTCGAGGTTGCGCTGATCGCCGACACCGCTTCGGCCAGCAACACTCGCGATTCAAGCGTGACATTGACCCCCTTTAATGCACTACTTAGGACATTGACATCGTCGAGCCTCAAGGTTTGACCACCGGCTTCCTGGATCGTGGATGCGATGGAGGACGCGAGATTCGAAACCACCTTGGCGGCCGCCGCACTGTCGGACGACGCCAGCGCGACGACTGTTGCCACGTTGGCTGCGGCTTTCTGCACCGCCAGCGCAGTGGCCTTGTCGCCAGCACTGGCCGTTGATTTCACCGACAGGGGATCGAAATTGAGGAGATTGCCGCCAGTGGCAACGGATTCGGGCAGGCCCAGGGTTGCCGCTACCTGGTTGGCTGCCGCCAGGATCGCAGCTTGACTCGGGGCGGTGGTGCCCGACTTTTCAATGACCGCCTGGACCAGTGTGGTAAGCGGGTTGATGGTGGTGGATCCCGCCGGCCCCTTTAACGGCGAGGTGTTGGGAAGGCCGGTGTCAATGTTGACGCCACCCACCGCAATGATCGTACCTTTGGGGGCTGTGCTGGGCAGGAAAAAGCGACCCGCAGAATCAGTCACCCCACCCGCGATCATTTCTGAGGCTTCAGCGACGCCGTTGTTGTTGGCGTCGGCATAGATCTGCGCGCCCCGGATGTAGCCGTCGGCAACAACACCCTGCGAGATGCTAAATGACGCAGCATCATTGCCCGCTTCATCCTGAAGGGTCAGGGCGCCGTCACCAGCCGCATCGGTATACGTAAGCGCAAGTTTGATATTTCCGGCGGGGATGAACCCTGCTGCAAAAGTCAGGATGACTTTGTTACCTTCGACCTTGATCGAATCGGGCACCGTTACCGGTGCATCGTTGATGGCCACCGTAAAGGCTGTCCTCAATGGCGGCGCTTTGGCATCAAGGGTGCTGTCAAACGTGAGCGTAACCGTACTGGCGGTGCTGCTCACCGCAGTAGAGACGAGTTGCGGCGGCGTTGTGTCAGGCGCTGGTGCAATCGGCGCGCTCGCAGCAGGGGCAGAAGACGAATTGATGGCGCTCGCGATCAGCACGCCGGCGCCGATCAGCATGCCACCCAGGACAGGCGTGGAGAGCCCCGCCGCCGTTGCCGCACCCGACGCGGTTGCAGCGCCTTCCGCGGCAGCTTGCGCCCCAGCCGGGTTTGTGGCCTGGGCGAACAAAACCGGGCCTTCCGATAGCGGTGCGGCCTCAACGATCACAGGTGGTTCGATGGGAGAAAAATCGAGAGAAATCTGGTGATGGATGTCTTCGAAATCTTCGCGCCGCCGCGCGCGCGGGGACGATCCCGCTTGACCGGGCGTCGCCTGCAAAGGCGCGGCTGGCGATTCAGGCAGGGAGAAGAGCGCCTCCGGCAAGGGCCGCTGAGAGTCGGCCATGACCTCGCGGCCGCGCTTACCCGTCCCGCCGGCTGAAAGACCCGCAACCCGCCGGGGTTCCGCCAAAGGGACGGTCTGGACGGGACTGTTCGCAACAGGGTCTGCGCCAGATGCAACGGGGGAGGGGATCTTGGACGCTGGACGAAATTCAGACATGACGACTCCGGATCAACTTGGACTGGAAATGACGACCCTCGACAGACAGCGCAGATTCATGCAACCACGAGCCGAAAGAACCGATGCCCGCTAACCTGTCAGAGGGTGGCGAGCGAGCACGGTGCATTGCGCTGCAACATTCAAGCAAACCTACTCACGTAACGGAAGGCTACGAAAAAGCGGTCACAGGGATACGCCCGACAAAACTTCGCCTATGATGCCACGGTTATCAGAAAAAAGTTGAGACTTTGTGCCGCCAGCGGGCACCATGGCGTATCGAGTTTGTTACCTAGCGCAAACGCGTTCCGCGAAGCGTCGTCTAACATCCCTCGCATTCGTTCCGCTCCACAAAATCTAGCCCGTTGGACTCCGTTTAAGGCTAAAACCAGCTCCTGACACCATGCAGATCGAACAAATCAACCTTCAGTACAACCGGCTCGAAGACCGACTGATCGTTCGTATCGGCATTTCGGGCCATCAGGAACTCCGATTTTTCATGACCCGGCTGCTGACCGTAGAACTGCTTAAAGTGATTGGCACCCAGCGCTCGGACGCCGGTACGCGGTTTGCCCAGGAGCTCGGCGCCCCCACCCTCGATCCGCAGGTCGCGCGCGAATTCGCAGACCAGAAGGCAATGTCGGGCGTTTCACTTGAAAAACCTTACGAGGGCGAAGGCCGGAAACCCGTGTTTGGCGAGCGCATCCCGCTGATCAGTGCCATGTCTTGGGGTCGCCAGAACGACGTCACCACCTTCACCTTCAAAACGGTAACGAGCGAGCAGTTCACGCTGAACTGCAATGCGTCACTGTTGGTAGGGTTCGAGCAGTTGCTGCGTAGGCTGAGTGCCACCGCCAACTGGGCGATCGATGCGTTCGCCACGCCCGTTCCCACCGAGCAACCAGCGCCAGCGCCGGCCATACCGCCCCAGTCGATGCACTAAAGACGGGCGATTCAGTCTTCTTCAACGGTAATTGACCCTCTCACTCCCGGCGGCACCCGCCAGCCCGGATTCTGGAAGGTCACCCGAATCTCGACGAGACCACTCGCCGCGTCAATCCCTGGCGACAGATAGCTGATGCGGCCACGAACTGGCGGGATCTTGAGCGGCGGCTCAAAACTGACGGGAATCTGCTGATCGAGCTTCAGCCGCCTGAGGGCCATAGGGGTGATGTTGACCCGAAGGTAACAGACATCAGCATCAACGATCTGCAGCACCGGCTCACCGATTTTGGCCCACTCGCCCAACTCGAGATCCACCCGCGTGACGATCCCGCTCACAGGAGCGATCACCCGCCGCAGCAGTTTTTCCTGGTCTGCGATATCGAGCTCTGACTTCTCCCGCACTTTTTGGGCCGCCAGCTGGTCGAGGCGGGCAAGGGCGGCAGAGAGGTCGAGTTCTAGGCGGGAGAGCTCCTCCCGGCTGACCGACCCACCGGCCTGAAAGGCTCGACGGGAGTCCTCGGCGAGTGGTTTCAAGATTCGTACCCGGTCTCGGGCGGCTCGCAGTTCGCTTTCGTCTTCGAAGATCACCCGCCGGCGATGAGCCTCGAGGGCCGGCAGTCGATCGTCGAGCTGGACCAGCAACTGGCCCTCTTTTACGCGTCGACCGACCTCGGTCTGAACCTGCATGACCGCTGCCGCCACACCCGTACTCACGAGAATGTCATGGCGCGGAACAATGAGCCCGGTGAACTCAGCGGCCAGCACAAGCCCAGGAAAGAAGGCAAGAAACGATATCGTCGACCGCAGGCGCCCAACAACACAACGCATCACTGCTCCACCTCAATCGAATGCCGCGGCAACAATGAACCGTCGGCCAGCATGATCCCTGTCAGCAGCAAAGCAGCCCGCGTTTCGCTTTCAATCATGCGAAGCGAGCTCTCGACGAAATCAGCCTCGCGCTGAAGAACCTGACCCACGCGCGAGATGCCCAGTGACAGCTGACGCCGCTCAAGCTCGAGCAGCTGGCGGCGAAGATCAATCTCGGCAGCGTAGCGCCCGATCTCATCACGCGAGGAAATCAACTGTTCGAGGCGCGCGCGAAGGTCGATCGCGATGCCCGCACGAACACTATTGAGTTCCTCCTCACTCTGCCTCAGCCGAAGTGCCTGGGCCTCGTAAAGCGAGTTGGCCTTGCGATTCCCAACGAGGGGGACTTCGAAATTGACGCCGATAAACCAGTCGGGAAACCGTGTGGTGCGGGCGAACTCCCAAGCCCGGCCAAATTCGTAGGCCATGCCCGATGTGCTGTAGCTTGCCTGCAGGTCTAGCGACGGCCGGCGCTGGTTGTCAGCAAAATTGAGCCTCACCACAGACTGATCACGGCGCAGCGCAGCGATGCGCACCGCCGGCCAGCGATCGACCGCACGCGCGATCGCGGTGATTGACATGTCGGGCTGGTAATCGAACTTCCGGGAGGGCGTGGTGGCGATGATCTTGAGCGCTTCAGGGCGGCGCTCCTCGCCCGTGGCCCGCAGCAACCCTTTGATGCGCGCCTCGGCGTCTCGCAGGCTTTGTTCGGTGCGGGCGATTTCAGCCTCGCGAAGCATCAGCGCTCCACGCGCCTCAACCGCGCCGATCGGCGCGACCCGACCCACCTCGACCCGCGACTCGATGTCCCGAAGGAGCGAGCGCGAGGTGTCACGGGAGCGCGCGAGCACCTCGAGGACCTCGCGGGCGCGCTGTAGCTGCCAGTAAGCGCTCAGCGCCTCGGCACTCACGCGTTCGAGCTGTTGACGGTAGTCGAGCAGGGCGATCTCACCGTCGAGACGCGCCACCTCCATGTCAGTCTCAACCACCTGGCGACCCATGCCCTTCATGAGCGGCTGCCGAACCGAGACCACCAGGGATTGCTTCTGTTCGGCGTGCGTTGCGGTCATGGGCACGAGGTTGTTCCGACGGCGATTCAAACGCACGCTCATGCTGAGTTCAGCGCCCGTACTCGCGCGCTGCCTCAAGCCGCTTTCGAGGGAGTTGGCGTCTTCGTCGAGAAGTTCGTTCTGCGCGGGAGCGTTGAGCGTGGTGATGATCTCGTCACCCGTTCGCTGGCGCGCGCGCCCCTCCCGCCGGAGGGAGCTGAAAAGCACCGGGTCATAGACTGCGCGTTCACCCTCGGCCACCAGACCCGACGCCCTCGCCTGCATGCGCGACATGAGGATCTGCGCATTACGTTCGACCACCAACTGCAACAGCTGCGTGGGATCGAGTTCGAGCTGGTCGCTGTCGGGGGCGAGCGGCGCTAACTCGGCAGCGCGCGCCGCAGCCTGCGCAAGCGTTCGCGCTTCGTGTCCGCGCGCCCACCGGAATTCCTCAGGCTGGGAGGCGGAGAAGGGCGCCTCGGTTCGGGATAGCGGCTGGGCCAGCGCATCCGAAGGCGCGACGACGCTCACCATCCCCACCACGTAAAACGCCAGCGCGGCGGTAATCGCCAGACCAGAAATGGAACGAGTCAACGGGAAACGACGCCAACAAAAAAGGCCCGGAGGAGGAATCGCCGTCCGGGCCATCAGTGCACCTTGAGCCTCACCGCGCGCCGGATCAACGGTTACGGTGAGAGCGGGCGGAGCGGCGAATCGATCAGGCAGCCTGGGAATCAGCAGTGATGGTGGGTGCTTCTTCTCCACCACTGCGAAGCGTGACCAAGCGCTCGATCTGGGCAAGCGAAATCAGTTGCGCATAAACCGCTGGCAGATAGCGTTTAGTGCGCAACTCAAGGTGGCGATCGTCGGAGAGGTTGTTAAGACGCTCTTCGTTGACGACATAGCAGCCGGTGATGTTCTTGACTCGATCGGTGTCGCGAACACGCATATTGAGCGGCGTGAACATGTTGTGCTCGGCCATGTACTTGCAGAAATCACGGGTGATGACGTCCATCTGCTGCAGTTCGGCCAAGTAGCGCTTGACGTTCTCAATGACCTCGGTGGGCTCACCCTTGTCGTCGAACAGTGCAGCACCCTCTGCGTCATTGACGAGTTCGCTGTCTTCGTCAATGCAGATGGTGAAACGGTCCTGTTCGTCGGTGCGGGACAGGGCGAAGGGATAACGACGGATGATAGCGGGCACATACGAGGCCTTCCACTTACCATCGGTGCCCACAAACAAATTTTCGCCGGCTTCAAGGCCAAGCAGAACGACCGGACGGAACTCGTCTGCTTCCTTGTCCTCAAGAAACACGATCGGGTAAATCGCCGCAGCGCGGGCGAACTCGTGAATGGTGACATAGGCAAGATGAAAACCTGACGCAAACCCGAAACCGGTAGCCTGTTTGATCTTTTTACCGGCATGGCGCTCGCGGTTGATCGGAACGACTTTCTGAAACATCTTGAGACTCCGGTATGTAGATAAACGTATCCAGCATAGGAGGGTAGCAGGAAAAATCGATCTGGTGGCTTACAAAATCTGACGAAATCCCGCCAAGCAGGACCTCAACCTGGCCCGCCCGGACCGGCCCCGGGTTTCCCCGGGTCGCCCACAAAAGAAAGCTGTCGGTTGAGTCGTTTTTCGAATGACCGCAGCATCCGTCGACTGCTCCAAGCAAGCGCCTGAGCGCGAGCCTGCGCCAACCAGACCAGGCACGAAATTAGCAACGGACGAAGTAGTGCGAGCGTCGCCAGCCAGGCGAGCGGCTTGGCGAACCAGGCGACATGGCGCTCAAGCAGGTCGTCTTCAAGGCTGACAAACGCGCGGGCAAAACCCGGTGCCCCCTGCCGCCCCGCACGTCCGAAGAGTTGCCAGTCGACCCTCGAAGACTCGTGCGGCTCGAGCATCAAAACATGCAGCCCGCCGTTGGCCATCACTTCGGCGCTCAAAAGAATGTCAGTCCCCCTGCCGGCCATATTCGTTGCCACCGTGACGCGCCTTGGCTCACCCGCCGCGGCGATGACCATCGCCTCCTGGTCGTGCTGCTTGGCGTTGAGCACCGCGCACTCAACGCCGCGAACGGAGAACGCTACGGTCACGCGCTCGCTGTCGCTGATCCGGCGTGTCCCCACCAGCACGGCCTTCCCCTCCGCCTGGAGGCCGACCGCAGTGTCAATCAAGGCCTCGAATTTGCGATCCCAGGTGGCGAAATGCCGCGGACGCGGCACCTGCAACCGGCTGGGCAGGCGCGGCGGTACAACAATGGAGGATAGGCCGTAGGTGCGCCAAAGCTCGAAGCCGACCCCCTGGAGCGTGCCGCTGGCGCCAGACAGATGACGGTAGCGCGCGTAAAAATCCTGAAAGCTCATCCGGGCGATGGTCCGCGCAGGCTCAGTCATTTCGACACCCGCCCGCGCCTCGACCGCCTGGTGAAGACCGTAACTCCAGGAGCGGCCGGGCATGGTACGGCCGGTGTTTTCATCGACGATCACCACTTCGTCGTCCTGAACGATGTAGTGTCGGTCGCGTTCGAAAAGGTCGCGCGCGACCACCGCCTGGCCGAGAAGATCCTCGCGACGCGCCTCTGAGCGCCAAAGCCCCGGAAGATGCTGAGTGATCTCCTCGATGAAGGCACGCCCCTCATCGGTAAAGTCAAGATCGCGAAAACGCTGATCGATTTTGTAGTGGCGGCCTTCGACCAGATCATCACAAAGGTCGCGGGCGACACGCACCGCTTCCATCAGCATCTCGTTGCCTTCGCCCGAGGAGATGATGAGCGGGGTGGTGGCCTCATCAATCAGCACACTGTCGGCCTCATCAACAATTGCGGCATCGAGCCCCCGCATCACAACCGATCCGTGCTCGCTTCGCATCGCCCGAAGCGTTCGCAAGGCACCCGTGCCAGAACTGGCTCCGCCCAGCCGGTCACGTAAAAAGTCGGCGAGTAACTCCTTGCCTGTTGCATACACCAGGTCACTACCGTAGCAACCGATACGCTCATCAGGGTCGGACTCAGGACTCACTGCCGCAGCACTCAAGTTGCAAAGCTCGAACAACGGCCGCATGAGTTCTACATCGCGCCCGGCGAGGTAATCATTGGCAGTGACGACATGACAATGCCGCCCCGAGAGGCCATGCATCGAGGCGGCCAGGGCCACCGAGAGCGTCTTACCCTCGCCTGCATTCATCTGGACCGCACACCCCTCCAGAAGTCCAAGTGCGGCTTGTACCTGAACCGGGTAGGGCTTCATCCGAACGCGCCGCAAAGCTCCCTCGCAAACATGGGCGAGGGTAAAGAGCAGCAGCTTCCGGTCCGCGGGTGCGCCCCGCCGCCGGGCACGCGACAGGGTGGCGCCCGACTGCGCAAGCTGTGCCGACAATTCCTGGTCACTCAGCGAACCCAGAAGCGCGGCCCGCGCGAGCACATCACGGGCCTCGGCCCGGATCCTCGCCGCAGCGAGGCCAGAACGAAACCAGAGCCAACGACGCCAATCTGACCAGCGTTCGCCTGTGACGGGCACTTCCTCACGCGGTGGATACCAACGCAAGGCGCGCTGCTGGCCAGACGGGCTCATATCAGATCTGGTAGCGTTTCTGCAGCTGTTGCATGGCCCACTTACGCCATTGCATCAAAAGAGGCACTGGGGCGAGCGCAACCCGCAGATGCCCCGTCAGCCCGTTTAACGTGAGCAGATCCGGGACGGTGTGGTCGAGCCGTACTCGCACCTCAAAGAATGGCTCGGCTGCGGTCTCACCCTTCTGGTCGTCCTGCCGAACCGGAATGCTTCCACCAGCGTTCCACCCCAGCGCGGCCGAAGCAAGTCGATGCCGCTGATAGGGCAACACGTTGAAATCAGTTGACTGCACCTCGCGATCAATTTGGCCGCTCAGCCGGATGGCCACGTTTTCAATCGTGGAGGTAAAGAGCTCGTCGGCCTGCTGCTGCGTCACCACCGCCACAAATCGCAGATTCTCGAGATCGACCACATCCCCGAGGGGTTCGCCTCTTTGCACCCAGCTGCCGAGTTTCTCGCTTACTCTGGGCGCAACGAATGTGCCGCCGTGGCGGGCCAAGACCTTCAGCTGCTCGAAGCGGTACTCGAGCTCGGTCAACCTCTCACGCAACATCGCCAGCCGCCGCTGAAGCGGCTGAACATCGGCGGGCGCGGTCGCCAGGGCCTGGTTGCGCATCAGCTCGGTTTCAGTGATCTGGTGCCGGGAAGCCCGAATTTCGTATTCGAGTTCGGGATTGCTCAACTGCGCAATCAGCTGGCCTGCTTTCACGCGGTCGCCATTCCTCACGTGCAGCGCGTCCAACCGCCCCGCCATGCCGGGGGTAACTGAATTGGCAGAGACCGACTCGATCACCCCAGGCGCCCGAATGGATGCGCGCCACGGCACCATCGACACCAGCAGAATCGGAATGATCAATCCAACCGCACTGGCGGAAATGGCTCGGGTTCGGTTGCGCGAGACAGCTGGCCCGGCCAGATGCCCGAAGAGCTTCGCGAGCGGAATAACCACCAGCATGATGAAGGTCGTGAGGGCAAACACCACGCCAAGTAAGAACCATTGGTCAGCCACGTACTCGAGGACCAGCGCAACAACCATCAGCCGGTAAACGAAACTGAGTCCGCCGTAGCCAGTCAGCCACCACCACTCGCGGGTATCGGTCGATGGTCCCTTGGCATCGCGGCTCCCGAGCAGGTAGCGGTCTGCGAAGTAAAGCCACTGCTGATTCGCCCGCTGGTAGAGGTTCGGAATATCGATCAGATCGCAGAGCACGTAATACGCGTCGAATCGCAGCAGGGGGTTGCCGTTGAAAAGAAGGCTCGATATGGAGCCGAGCAACATGACGTTGAAGGCGAGCGTATGGACAAGCCCTGGCCCGGTATTGGCCCAGACGACTGCACCGAGTGCAGCCATGAAAAGCTCGGACAACACGCCCACCGCACCCACCAGCGCACGCTGATAGCGACTTCGAAAGGCCCAGCATGCGGTGGCGTCGACATAGGGCAACGGCGCCATGACAAGAAGCATGATGCCGAACACATGCACTTCACCGCCGAAGCGTTTGCATACAAAGGCATGAGCAAGTTCATGCACAACCTTCATTGCGGCCATGCAGAGGTAAAGCCAGATCAGGTTGTCGAGCGCGAGCACCCCTTGCGTCTCATCGGCGATTTGCGGCAAATTTTCAAGAACCGCCTTGGCTCCGACCACGACCACGAACAGCCAGATCAGCGTTGCCGGCGCGCTCACCATCGCCCGAATAAGCGGCATGATGGTGTTCAGCCAGTCATTCGGGTTCCAGACCGGGATCCGCAAATAAAGAAAGCCGAGCAGCTTGCCGTACAGCTCACGCTGCTTGAACTGCCGATAGCGATCAAAAATTTCAACGCTATCGGGTTCACTCCGGAAATAAAGCAGGTTCGACTGATGCAACTGGCCAAGGATCTGAATAACCTCGTGCTGGCTCGGCGCGTCCGCAGGGAATATTTCAAGCGACTCGCGCCAAGCCTGATCAACCGTGCGTCGTGGAGACAGCCGCGACACGAATCGCCAGGCCTGCGGCGTCAGGCGAAAAAAGCGCTGGGTGAATCGGTCCTGCAGCACATACCAGTCAGCGCCGCCAAAGCGCTGACGCTGCACCTGTACGCTGGGCAGCAGGCCAATGCGCGCCTCGGCGATACGATGCCAGGACTCGCTGAAGGTCTGGGCAGTCACCGCACGGCTCCGGCGGTGTACAGCGGGTGCGAGCGCATCACCACCACAGCTTGAGCCGCAACGCGTCAATCGCGCGGCGGGTCATCAGCCATAGGATGTTTTGCTGCCCGGCGTCAATTCGAGCCAGTCCGGTCATGCCGGGACGCCACCAGGCCTCGGACGACTCAAGAAGCCTGGCCCTCACCATGAAAAGATTACCCGCCTGGGGCTTGACCTGGGCAACGGGAATCACTGCTTCGATCTGAATCGGGTAATTTCGGTCGGGCTGGCTGAGCAGCGAGATTTCGCCCCGCGAATCGGGCGTGATGAACCGCATATCGGCTTCGGGGATGTAGAGCGTGACGTACAGGCCCTCGACCTTCGCCACACGGAACACCTTATCGCCGCGCCGAACCGGCGAGCCCAGCAGCTCGCGACGTTCGCCCTCGACAATCACCCCGTCAAACGGCGCAACGATGCGCGCCTGCTCGAGCTGGTAGAGCGTGCGCTCAAGGCGCGCCTGTGCCTGAGCTCGCCTTGCAATCGAGATCTGCACATCAGCGGTTTGCCCGGCTGCGCGTGCCTTTTCAGACTCTGCAGTGAAGCGACGGATTTCCGCCCTGATTTCGGATTCCTGAAGTAGCAATTCCTGCCGGTCGAGCACCGCGAGGACAGCCCCCTGACGAACCGTATCGCCGCTGGTGGCCAGCACCTGGTCCATGTAACCGTCGAAGGGGGAGTTGAGCAGCTGCGCGCTGTCAGTCACCAGCTCGGCATTGGCGTCAATGCGGTGAGGCCAGGACCCAAAAATTCCGTACAGCATCAGAGCCGCAGAGCAGATGGCAAGGAGCTTACGGCCGATATGGTTGATACGTACCGCCTCAACCGCCAGCCGGCTAATGTGATGCCCGGCGCGAGCACCAATCCACCGGTCACGCAGCTCCAGTTCGGCGAGCCAGGGCATCACCATCTGCAAACCGAGTTCCAGCGCCTCGAGCGGAACAGGAGGCGGCGCGATGTCGTCATGCGCGAGCAGCAGTACGGCCTCGGTGACGTCGTCATTACCACGCAGCGGCATACTGAGCAGTGCGGCGAAACCTAATCCTTGACGAAGACGCGCGTGCGCGATGACGGGGGCGCCTGCCTCGCCTGGCCCTGGATCATGAACCGCGGCGTCGTGATCGAGCGTTTCTTCCATCGCCGACTCGATTAAGCGTACGTGGTCTGCGCGCCGCTCGAAGCGGTCGAGATGACTGATCGCGCGCATCCGCATATACGGGCCGCGCCGCCAACCGAGGCTCACCTGGGTCCAACCGGTCTGGGCGGCAATGCCGTTCACCAGGGCGAGCGACGCCGACCCAAACTCTCGATGACGCGTGACCTGAATCACCAGGTCCAGCCAGGCGAGCAAGGCACCGCGCGCAGCAGGGTCCTCCAGTCCGACGCCTGCGGGTCGGATGAGCGCATCGCCTGTACGCCGCGAAGCGCCTGGCAGTCCGTCGGACGGAATATCCGCGATCAGCTGTGCCCGTAGCACCAGTTCATTGAGGCGCGGGCGCTCGGCCTCCGAAATCTCGAGAACAAGGATTGCAGACCGGGCTTGCGGCAGCCGGATGCCCAGCACGATGACCGGCGTGCCAGGCCCCGAGGGGACGGTTCCAAAGCCCTTTTCACCCAGCCTCTCGGCGAGGTTGGAGGCGAGCCCGGGCCAGCGGTTAGAAAGACCAGTCTCGACGGCCTTCCAATCGGCGATTGCCTGCCAGCCAGCTTCGTCTAGTCGAAGGCAGACCGATGCCTGCGCCCGGCACAGCAGTGCCGCGCAGCGGACGAATTCGCACCAGAAAGCGTCATCTTGAGGCGCTGTTCGCAGAAGCTGGATGCCAACAAGCAAAGCCTTTGCATCGACGCGAGGGCCACCGGGCTCGGCCGGAGCCGGGCGTAGCGATCGCGGGGCGCCTGGATCGTTCATGCTGCTTGGAGGGTGGACGATCAGGACTTCGCAGCGGCACGGCGCCGCGCACGGGGCCGCGGTGCAGCCGCCGCGTCGGGAGGGGGCGGCTCTGCAGCAGGCAATGCCGCCGGCGTGGGCTCGGACGACGAGGCCGCCGTGAGGCGCCCCTCTTTGAGTCGCACCAGACGGTCGATCTGCGGCAGCGACGACAGATGGGCGTAGATCGGCTGCAGGTACCGGAGCGAACGCATTTCGAGGAACACCGCATCGTTCAGCGCGTCGAAGCGCTCCTCATTGATAACGTAGCTGCCAGCGATGTCGCGCGCCGACCCCGCCACCTGGACGCGCAGATTCAGCGGACGCAGCAGGTTGTGCCTGGCTAGGAATGCGGAAAACTGTCGCGTGAGCGTATCCATCTGCTGGAGTTCACCCAGGAATCGCTTGACGTTCTCCAGTGTTTCGGTGGGCGCGCTGTCGGCATTGAAGAGCGGCAGCCCCTCATGTTCATCGAGCAGACCTGAACCGGCATCGACACAGACCGCGTATTCGTCAGTGCGCTCGGTATCTGCCAGCGCGAAAGGATAGCGCCGGAGAATACCGGGAATGTAGGCACCCTTCAGCCAGACCCCGTCGGGGTCGATGCACAGATTCTCGCCCGACTCTACGCCGAGTAGCGCCACCGGTCGAAAGGCCTCGCGCTCGCGGTCGTCGAGGAACACGATTGGATAGAACGCCGACGCGCGTACGAATTCCTGCATCGCAAGCGATGCGAGATGGAAGTTACGCGAAAACCCGAATCCGATTGCGGGGCGAACCCGTAGATGGCCGTGCTGCTCGCGACTGACCGCGACAAGTCGTTCAAACATTTGAAGAAGCCTCGTTGGATCCTGAGGAGTGTAGCGTCTCAGCGGGCATTACGAACGAGGCGGACGCGAAAGGCGGTCGGGGCCAAAAGATCGAGGGGGTCGAGTCCGATGATCGGACTCAATCCGATCGCACCGGTGCTGAAATCGATCGTGAACACTTCATTTCCGGGCACCCAGGATGACGTCCAGAACGACCCAGCGCCAGTGAGGTCCAGGTCAACCAGTTTCTTCAGCGCCACATCGGTACAGCCGGCGCTGCCGCCCTCCGAAGGGCGCCAGCGCACGCAATCCACCAGGGTTGCCAGCTCTGCCCGGTTCGGTACTCGCCAGTCTGAATAGCCGCGGTTCCGTGACGAGTCCTGATTCACGGCAAGCGACTCGGCGAGCGCGTCCCGGAACGCTCGCACCGCGGGTTGCCCTGCCACCGGGTCGCAACGCCCCGCAGTGGTATTGAAGCTCCAGCCCGCCGAGCAGATCATCCACATCAGTCCGCTGCGTCGATCCAGCAGCGTACCTGCGCCTAGGTTCGCGTCCCAGCGCGCTGCGGTGTAATAGGTATCGGCAAAGCGCGAGGCCAGGTCTGCTGTGCTAACGGGTGCCACCCGCAGGCGTAGCGTGTTGGACGCCTCAACTCGAACGCGACCATTGCCCTGGAAGAGCGCCATCCAGGCATCGCCTGCAGCCGCGGCGACCAGCGTGCTGCTCCAGAAGCCGCTGCCTTCCGAGCTGATGCTGGACGGAATGGGGTTCTCAAGTGCGTTTCGCCGGTTGAAGTTGAGCATCGGCAGCCATAACGTGTGTGCCGCTACGCGGTCGGTTCCCTCAAGGGTTCCCGCATTGAAAAATACCGATTGCAATTGATCGACCGACGGCAATCGCCAGCTGCTGGCAGTGCGGCCGCACCAGCCTTCCACAGGAATAGCGATCGCGTCGCCTTGCGTGTAGCGCCCGGGATAGTCCACGACCCGCCACACCAGCCCGGTGACGTTGTCGCGGGTGCATCCCCACTCAGACGCTCCCGCGCCCACCGGAGCGCCACTCGGACAACCCGCTGCGCCCTCCTCTGCGCCGTTATTACAGATCCGGGTGTAGTCAAACGAACCGGGGGAACCGGCATTGAGTTTCCCCAGCTTGGCCGGAATCGCCCCACGGCCAGTCCCGCCGTCTTGTAACGCACAGTCAACGCCTGACATACAGTCGGTGAGGCCCGTATCGTTGATTGGCGTGTGCACGCAAGATAGCGAAGCCGAGCCCCGTCCGCCTAACGCAGCGGGCGCGGCGCTGATCGAACACATCCGGTTGACGGGGTTGCGATCGACTACCAGCGTGGCAGGTACGCTGCCCGTACTCGTGACAAACAATCCTGCACCCGCCTCCGCCACCGCTGGCACGGTGTAGGTCGCTCCGTCGCTCCCCTTCAGGACAATGCTGCCGCCTTCAAAAGCGGAACTCGTTGTACTCCCGACCCCAGATACCGACACCTCGAACCAGGCTGTGGAGGCCCCGCCTCCTCCCCCACATCCAGCCACCAGCAGGCTGACGAGCGGTACCGCCAACAGCCAAGCCGCTAGGTGACGAAGCCGATCCGCCACGCTACGACGATCGTCCACGGGCTGCCGCCCGCCGCGATCAGATGCTGAGTTCATCGTCATCACTCCAATATTCATACGCGCTCGCACCGATCGTGTCAGCCCCGGTCACACCCGGCAGATAAGACGGTGTACCCAGCAGCCATGCATTTTCGAGCTGCGAAGGATCCGTGGCCCGGTCGGCCTCCAGCGGATCGAATAGTTCATCGAGCAGCCCATCGCCCGTCCGCGCTGTTCCCCAGTTCGGGGCCGCCCCCACGCTTACCCGCTCCGCACTGCCCAGCGACTGCAGGTACGCCTGGGTATTGGTGTTGAGGCTCTTCAGTACCGGCGCCGCGCCACCGCCCGACGGTGCCACCGCGACCGCCGTGTCAAGCGACTTGAGCGCAAGCAGCGTCGTGGCGCTGGGTGTGGCGCGATACGCCACCGCCGCCGCCCCAAGCTGGCTCTGCTGCCAGCTATCGCCCTGCGGATCGTAAATCGACGGGCTGAACTTCGACTGTCCCGCCGTCACGTTGAGCATCAGATAACGACCGTTGGCGTCATAGCCCAGATAACGCGTGGTGCCGTTTGCAAGCTGTGTGCGGTCCACGCCGCCCGCAGGCACCATCACATTCACGCTGTCAGCCGACGCCTTCAGAGGCGACTGCCCGGACCCCACAGCCGGGCCCTTGCCACTCACCACCAGGAGCGGCACCGAACCCGCGCTACGCGTGCCGATGTTGAGAAGGCTCACATCGGCTGACTGAATCACCCCACCCGTGCTGTGTACCGCCACCGAGGTGTCGCCCCGGATCTCCGACACCGTCGCGTTACCGGTGAGGCGGACCTGTACATCGTTACCGCTCAGCCGATCAGCCGCCGTCATGGCGAGCGATCCGCCAAACACCGACAGCGGCCGCTTCACGTCAACCGCACTGATCACCGAGACATCGCCCCGGCCACCGGTGCTGGCGCTTGCGTCGTAGCCCACCACCACACGGCCGCTACCCGCGGCAAGCGCAGCGATCGATTCGGCATCGAGCACAAACGTGCCTGCGGCCTCGTTGCCACCCAAGCGGATGGCACTGGTCTTGCTATCGGGCTGCAGCGTAAGCGTTGCCGATGTGGGCGCGGTCACTGAACCCGCCCCTCCGCGGAAATCAATGGTTCTTGACTGTAGCGTGGTGCTGCCCGCCACCTGTAACGCGCCGCCAAATTCGATCCGGTCGGTGAAGCTCAGAAGCGGCCCGCTACTCACGACCACGCTGCCCGCGCCAATCGTGAGCGACACGCCCCGGATCTCGTTCTGCAACCGTACCGGTACCGCACCGTCCGCCTTCACTCGTACCGCCACCGGATCGGCAAAGCTCAGGCCCGTCCCCGACTGTCCCATCGTGATCGAGCCCGTCTGCTGGTCGCTGCCGATCACCAACGCGCTGAACCCATCAAGCGCGCTATCGAACCCGCCTCGAGCCAGCATCCGCAACGCCCCCGGATCGCTCGCCAGATCGCCGATCACTATGGCCTGCGTGGGCGTGGCCGGGCTCAACGCGAACTCCCCGCCCGAACCCCGCAGCTTCACCGCCGCGGCGATATCCACCGTGCTGTCGGCGGCCAACTCAACCGCGCGTCCACTGGTCGCGCTCGTCGTGACCGTAACCGTCTGCCCGGCCGCCGCACCCGAGGTGATCGCAAGCGACCCCCCGGCATCGCCCCTCACAGCGAGGCTGTGCACCGACATCGACTGGTCGAACCGCGCCGCTGCGGCGGTGATGTCAAAGCGTGTGTCCGCAGCCGACACTGACGCGTTCGCGTTGATCGCACCCAACACCACGCCCTGACCTGAGGCCGACCGGATCAGCAGTTGCTGGCCATCATTCCCCGCAAAGCTCATCTCCACCTGCGACAACTTACCCGCTGTACCCCCCTCCAATACTGCCGACAGACGAAGGTTCGAGGCGGTGGCCGCAGTGGCCGGGTTGGCAGGCAGGCTGAGCGCGCCAAAGTCGATGCTCGACACATTGTCGATGCTCACCTGAGTGGTCCGCGCACCGCTGACGTCGCTACGCAATCCGCCGTCGAAGATCACCCGGTTGGTCGCGCCCTCAACCGTGGCTCCGTTGATGTCGAGCGTGGAGCCGCCCAGGAGCGCGAGACCTTTGTTGAACTGCAGCGTGCCGGCTGCATTAATCACCAGGTCGATACTGCCCAGCGCCATGGCCGTGGTCACCGCCGGCGAGGTGAGACCGGTCTTGGCCGGGTATTGGGGCGGACCAAAGGTCAGGCCCGCGCCGTCGCTACCCGTTGCCTCAATCAGCGTCTTGGCGCCTGCGCCCGTGCGCGCGGTGAGCTTCACTTCGGCTGCACTATTGATCGTGAAGTGACCCGCAGTGCCGACCGTAGCGGCGGCGTTGTTCAGCACCACCTGATCGATGTTGGATAGCGTTACGCTCACCCCTGCCGCTGCCGAAGTGCCGCCAATCCCGAGGCCGCCGTCAAAGATCACCATATCGGCGACACCGCCCGCAGCCCCGTTGACCAGCAGCCTCGCACCGTTCAGTAGCGTCACGCGGCCGCCAAAGCGAACCGTATCGCCCGCCCCCGCCGTGATGTCAAGCGTGCCGCCATCGATCGTGACATCGCCCTCGAACTTCAAGTCATCGAAATTCGACAGCGTCATCGCGTTGAGCGACACCGACTTGTTGAACGTGATGTCATGGCCCCCGGCGGTCAGCGTGAGGCTGTCGGTGCCATTGGCGTTGCCATCGACCACGTCACCGGTGATGCGGATGCCTTCGGTACCCGCGCCACCTGGCACCGCCGTCCTCGCGACGATCGTGCGGCCTCCGGTCACGATCACCCGGTCGTCGATCAACACATCGTCCGACATTGACACATCGTTGTTGAGTGAGGTGGTCGCCCCCGAACCGTAGATCTTCAGCACTTCGCCTTTGATCTGCTGGTTCAGGTAAATGTGCCCACCCGCTACCGGCGCCTGCAGGGTTAGCGGAACGTTGAAGATGATCGGTTGGGCATTGCCCGGATCGCCTACGTCGATCGTGTGCTTACCGGTGTAGGAACCGACCACCAGTTCCTTGACCTTCAGCGCCTGCAGCTCGGTGGTGTTGACGAAGAGCGAGGTGGCCGAACTTGCATTGGATGCGCCCGCAAGCCTGATCCCTTTGGTATCCACCGTGGGACGCAGCTGCACGATATCGTTAGAACCGGCAAGTTGTCCAAGGGCCTTGATGTCGACCGAATCGGTCTCGAGCTCGGTGCCCGAGTTGAGGCGGGACTCGATCGTGACCGTCTTCGCGACTTTGCTGAGATCGAACCGGGTGAGAGCCTCGGTCGGCGACAGGATCTTGCCCGTCGGGCCTGCGATCTCACCGGTGACGACAATCAACCGGCCGCCACCGGTAACGGTTGCGCCACTTACGATGCTACCGTTAATGGTCAGCGTAACAGCCGGGCTGATCACCAGCTGGGTCTTGCCCAAGGCCCCCTTGAAGATCGTGCTTGAGGAAATGAGCGCCGTGGCACTTGACGCCGTGACGCCGGAGAGATCGGCCTGGGGCGACGCGCCGAGTGCGGTGATGAGCACCTGGCCATCACCACTAACCTTGCGTCCACCAACCTGGGATGCGCTGAGGGTGACTGACGCCCCCGAATTAACCACGACCGGCGAGGTACCCAGCGATACGCCAGAGAGATTCTGATGCGTATTGACGATCAGAGTGAGTTCGCTTCCTGACAGGTTCGCCCCACTCACCACCGTCGGCGAGGCCGCAGTTCCGGCCGCGCCCGCCAGTTGCAGCGCACCCTCGCCCGCCATGTCGCGAGCCACCGCTGTCGCGCCACTGCCCACCAGTGTCTGAGACGGGGACATGGTGAGCGTTGCGCCAGCCCCCACCCGGATCGACGACGCTCCAAGGTTGGATTCGCTATCAAGCGTCGCGCTGACCGACGCCATCGCCGTGACCGTACCCGCAACAGAAATGTTGTCAAGCATCGCCCGTGCGCTGCCCAATCCCGTCACGACCACTGAGCCCGTACCCGTGATCGAACGCCCTGCGACGTTGCTGGCTTGTCCGGTCGTTACCTGCGCTGTAGTCAGCGTGAGATATACATCATCGGCGACCTGCAACGTGAGTCGATCCCCAAGGACCGACGCCGGGTGGACTTCAATGCTGCGGCCGATGACAGCTGAAGTTGGCACCGCGATCGCCGACAGGTTGGACGGCGCAGCATCGAGGCTGGTGAGGCTGACCGAGCCCGAACCGGTCACAGCGCGGCCACTGGCCTGGCTGTCGGACATCACAACCTGTGCCCCGCCAGAGAGCGCGAGGGCTACCGGGCCGAGAAGGCTCCCCGAGGAGACAGTAAGGTTGGACGATACCTGAGCCTGGCTGGCAAGCCCGGACGCCACGCGCGTGAAATCAACCGTCCAGCCACCCAACCCGGTGATGACGAGGGACGGTTGTGCTCCGGTACCGGCGCTGATCGTGCGCCCACTGGCTTGCGAGGCGCTTACGGTAAGCGTTGCACCCGCCGCCACTTCAAGCCCGGCTTGGCCGAGTTCGACTGCTCCAGGCAGCGTCATGGTGGTATCGATCACCACGGCAGTTGCGGCCGACAATCCGTCGAAGCTGGGTACCCCCTGGGCGGCGAGATATTGCGACAGCCCAGTGACCTTCACCTGGCCCGCGCCACCGACCATCGCCCCGTTGGCCTGCGCCGCACTGAGCGTGAGCGTCGCACCGGCGCCGACGTTGATCGACGTGGCGCTGTTAACCAGCACAAGGCTGGACCGGAACGGGCCCCCCGCACCCAGGTTGACTGACCCGGTGATGGCGATATCCCCAGAAAGCGTAATCGAAGAAATATTGGCTACATCCGGTTGGCTGGCGAGCGCTTGGAGCTGCCTGCCGTTGAACACGACCACGCTGGCGTTTGCGGCGATGGGCGCACCGGGAACATCGAACCCAGGCGCAAGCTGAGACCCCAGCCGGATCTGTACCGCACTGCCCGACGGCGGGAGGATGATCCCCGCGCCCGCCGCACTGCTGTCCTTGACCGAGGCCAGCGTGGCGTTCGCAAACCGGATTTCAGGCTTGATCGCACCGCCTGGCTGGAACGAAGCGATCTTGCGCAGATCAATCTCGCGATCGATCGTGCCTTCAACGGTCAACACACCGTCGCCCAGGAATTCAGACAGGCCCCCGGTATCGAGGAGGTGTTTCATCTGCTCGACCGACACCGTGAGGGCCGAGTTCACCACCACGCGGGAGAATCCGCCGAGATTGGCGAGCGGTACCCGGCTAATGTCGAGCACACCGTTGCTCGACTCGAGCGTGTTGTTCTCGCCGTTACCAATCTGGCCGAGCTTGATCACCGAGGCGGGATCGAGCCGAACAACCCGCGCCGTACTACCCGAACCAAACCGGAACGATACCGTATCGTTACCACCGACCGAGTCGGTGATGTCAAGCAGCATCGTGGCCGTTGGCGTACCCGAGATGTCCGGTGTAAAGCTGAGCCCCGACACATCGACAAGCAGCGTGTTGTTGGCAGCGTTTCCACGTAATTTGGTGGCCTGCAATTGCTGAGGCGTGACGACAAAGCGGGACGAACTGGAGAGCGTGATCTCGGTCCCTGCGCCCGTCGTGGCAGCAAGGGAGGCACTGGTCAGATCGACCGTCTGGGTCGCCGCGCCAGCGAGCGAGGTACTCGACGAGATCGGTCCGGTCAGCACCAGAGTGCCGGCCCCTTCGAGACGCGCGCCGTTCAACTGCGCCGCCGACAGCGCCAGGCTGCTCCCTGCCGGGATCGACACGACGGCCGAGCCGAGGACCGTACCGGCCGCAAGCGCTGACACGCTCGCGGTCAGCGTGGCCTCTACACGTGCCGTCTGTATCGAGGACAGATTGGCCGAGACCGAACCCAGATTCGAGATTTTGGTGGTGCCCGCACCGACCACACGCCCGCCATCGGTGGCAATGCGAGTCGCCTGCGCCGCGCCCAGCACCAGCGTCTGGCCTGCGCCGACCGACAGATTCACGGCGCTCAGCACCGTTCCCGCGTCGAGACGAACCAGCGACACGCCCCATGCGAGGGCCCCGCTGCGGGTCCCGCTCACCGCAACCTGACTGAAGTCGAGCGTCCGGTCGTCCACCCGGGTGATCTGGACATTGCCCGCTCCGGTCAGGCTCCGACCGCTAGCCTGTCCGGCACCCAGTGTGAGCGTGCGACCCGAAGCGACTTCGACCCCGAAGCCGCCCAGGTCGGTCGCGGCCGCGAGCGTCGTGTCATTAGCGATGATCAGTCGACGGCTCAGCGCCGTGTTGCCAATGGCCTGAACCCGAGTGAGATCGACCGCCGTGCCGTTGATTCCAGTGACGGTGACCTCACCCGCCGCCCGGATCAGGCGACCGTTGGCAAGGGCCGAGGCAATCGTGAGCGACTGCGCTGAACCTGTTGCGCCAGCCGACTGGATCACGAAGCGAGGATTGAGCAAGGTGGCGGTGGTGAGCACCGCGCCCGGCACCGCCTCGGCCAGCAGCGCGCCAGTCGAGATCACACCAGTCAGGTCAACTGCCGTACCGCCCGCCCCAAGACCCGTGATGGTGACCGAACCCGTTCCATTGATTGACTTGCCACTTGCCTGGGCAGCCGACAGCGTGAGCGTCTGCCCCGAGCCCATGCGCACCTTAAACTGACCGATGTTGGAGCCGGCATCCAAGGTGGCCGAGGCCGGTACGGCCAGCGTGAGCGTGCTTCCGGCAATCTGAGACAAATTGATCAGGACCGGCTGCGTGGTCGAGGCCGCTGTGAGTGCGGGCAGCACAACACTGCCCGCCCCGGTGATACGCAGGTTGCTGAACGCGTCCGCCGTGCCCGTGAGGACCTCGCCCGCGCGCACGTTGAAGGTCACGGCCTCCGGGTTGGCGATTTCGACGGTGCTGCCCTCACGCGAAAGAATCAGCTTGCCATCGACTCGACGCACGCTGACATCGCCCAACGCGGGGCCGCCCAGCTCGAAAGACCCGGTCGCCGGGTTGGCCGTCACCCGGAATGTGGAGGGAACCTGCACGTCGAACGCGCGATCCGAGAAGTTAAGCCCACCCAGACCAGACGCCTTCAATTTGCCATTCAGCACCAGAAGACCCTTATCGCTTCCGGTCAACGGGCCCACATCAAGGTCGATCAGGTCAGCAACCACAGCGGTCTCGAAGTTCACCGTGGTACCGGTGACTTTGAGCCCGGTGGTTCGCAGTTCGCCCCGATCGGCAACCCGGCTCGGGTCGTTCATCGCCGCAAGCGTAATCGCACGCGAGGGCTCACGGTTGGCGACGAACTCGAGCGTTCGCGCGAACTTCCGCAGGTTGGGAATGTCCGCCAGACCGTTGTCGTTACCGACCTTGTTCGGATAGAGCCACGACTCGTATTCGGTCTGGGACGCCACCGCGTACTCGATTGCGGCGCGTGAGTCGTTATCACCAATGGCGCCAAACAGGAACTGGCTCGCGTTCGTGCCCTCGGAAAGCGTCGGTCGGCTGGCGAATGCGTCGAGCAGCACCTGCTTGTTCTGCTGCGCAAGCGCCCCCCAGGGTGCATCGAGGATCAGGCGGCGGGCATCGATATCGAGATCGGCGTCAACGAAATTGCCCGACGCTCCGTCGTTTCCGTCTACGACATAGCCCTGGCGCGTGGTGATCCTGACGGTATCGGCACGGATCAGACCGGCATCGATGACGAGGTTACCCTGCTCAACGTCGATCGCGACCGTAGAAGGCGTAGTGGTGGTGCTGCGGATGCCGTTTTGTGACAGCGTGGGTTTCGCCAGGCTCGAACCGTTGGTCTGTACCTCACGAACGTCGATCCCAACAGACACCACCCGGAGTTCACCCTTCGACTGCAGGTAGATGTCTCCGCTTGCGGACTGTGCCGTCAGCCGGCCGCCCTCCACACGAAGCGGCGACGCGGCCGTACCGATGCTGCCGACTGCGCTGAGGAGGAGTTCCGACACCGTCGTCTGCGGCGCCCCGCCTTCGCCGACGGACGCCTTGCCCTTGGTGGCCTTGGCCGAGAAGCCCTCCGCGGTTACGCTACTCAGCGAAATATCCTGATCGGCGAGGATCAGCACGTCGCCCGGCGCACCCACAGCGCTGGTGCCGCGCATCAGGACCGACCCCGTCCTCGATTCAACCAGAACCGTCGACGGCGGAACGCCTTGGGCGGGCTGACCGGTAATGATGTCGACACCCGGAACCGCCACGCTTCCCACCGACAGCGAACCCTCGGAAATGAGGGTGATATCGCCGGAGCCCGAGCGGATATCGCCCTGAACACTCAATGTGGCGCCCGTTCCATTGGCGCGGATCAGGACATTGCCCGCCCCCGGGGTGCCCACCGCCGTCCCCGCATCGGTTGTGGCGGTTGTGACGTCAGGCGCGCGCCCTTCACGAAGCTCGATCGAACCTGCCTCAGTGGTGAGCACGATCGCCCCGGTGCCCGACGCCACCACCAGATCACCCGCCCAGGCATCGGAGCGGTCAGCGAGTTGCCCATCGATACCGACGAGCTTAAGCGGCGCGCTGACAGTGTCGATCACAACGTCGTTACGCTCGCGCAGGAACAGACCCGCATTACCGGTACCCCCTGTTCGCGCCGAAAGCTTCCCGACGTCGAGCGCAAAGGGCGAGGTCGGTGTTCCGATCGCACCGGTGGCATCGAGCTTGAGCGCATCAGCCGTGATCACCCAAGCAGGACCGACGTAATTGGCGGCCGGTGAAATCGCGCCGCCCACAGCCGACAGGCTGACCGAGGCTCCCTTGAGCCCAGCGAGCGTGATCGCGGTACCGGCACGGAGTTGAATATTGCCGCCCATGTCAAGCGACGCCGTGCCGTCGAAAGTCACTGCCCCAGCGCCTGCATCCAGAAGCGCCGACCCTTGACCGGCCGAGCGTATATGGACGCCCGCAGCAGTGGTCGACCCGACCGAAATGCCCGAGCCCGCGAGCATCGTGAGGTGACCGGTGGCACTTGTTACGTCGGAATTAATCCGGATCGCGCCGGCTAGCGCCTCGAGCCGTAGCCCGCCGCTGCCGCTCAGGGTCACCGCTGACCCCGCACCCGTTGCGCTGCCGCCCTCGAGCACCAGATCGCCCGATGCAGTGCGCAGCACGATGGTGCCGTTGGCGCCACCCGCCTCAGTGGCTATGGTCGTGAGATCGCTCCGCGCCGCGTCGGTCGCGACCTGCGTGCCGGCGTCTGGCTTAACCGAATACACCGACGCTGCAAACTGCGTGGCGGGGTTGGAATCGGCGTCGACCCGGCTGAACACATCATCAATGCGGAGCCCGTCCGATTCACGGATGTTCATGCCGTCCGAGCCGCGCACCACGGCCGACAGGACCGCGACTTTGGTCTCGATCGCATTGACGCTCAGATTGAGGCTATTGCCAGCCAGCGACCCGAACCCTTTACCCGCATCGACCCGAAGCCCCAGCGCCTCGATGTCAACGGTGGAGTCGTCGGCCTGCGCGGTGACGCTATCGCTATCAAGTACCGACCCCGATGCGGTAATCGATACGTTGGCATTCGTCGCCCGGATCACGCCGACCGACACCTGATGTGACACATCGCTTCCACCGGCCACCCGGATGTCGCCATTGACCGTGCCAAGCGAGGCATCAGCAGCCATCGTGAAACTGCCGCCCGCCGCAAGCAGATCAAGACTTCCGGCACCGGTCGTCGAGACATCCGTGCCGGCTTGGAGGTCGACCGCGCGCGCAGCCTTGAGCGTGATGTGGCCGGTCGTGCTCTGCACATCGGCGTTCGCACGGGCGATGAGGTCGGCGCCGGCGCCGCCCGCCAGCAGGAGGACGTTGCCGGAGCCGTTCGCGACAACCGCCGCGTCGCTATCCGGGTCGTTGGTCGCCGTGCCCTCGGAGAGCGTGAGGCTACCTGCCAGGGTGCGAATCACGATACTGCCGTTCGCTCCGTTCGTGCCCAGCGTGACAACATCGCTCTGGGTGGCTTCGCTGCTTGCGCTAGTGGTGACGTTGGCGCCAACTGTCTGAACCGATACCGCCTGGGTCGCATCGACCAGGCTTGCAACATTGCCGATGCCAAGAGCATCGGTCTCGAGTACGTTCACACCATCCGACCCGCGAACGATGACCGAGAGCGTCTCGACTGTGGTTTCGATGGCGTTTACCGCCAGATTGAGGCTGTTGCCTGCCAGCAAGCCGAAGCCCTTGCCGGCGTCAACGCGCAATCCGAGTGCCCGTACATCCACGGTCGTGTCATCGGACGAAGAGACAGCGTCGGCATCAACCACCGAACCCGTGGTGCTGATTGACACATTGGCGTTGGCTGCGACGATCACCCCAAGAGCGATCTGATCGTCAACATCGTTCCCTGCGAATAACCGGATATCGCCGTTTACCGAAGCGAAGCCCGCATCGGGAGCCATCAGGAGGCTTCCCGCACTGGCTGCAATGTCAAGACTGCCGGACCCGGTGGTCGACACCCCAGCCTGTGTCTGGAGGTCGATGGTTCTACCGGCCTTCAAAGTGATATGGCCGGTGGTGCTCCGGATGTCGGCGTTCGCGAGCAGCGTCAGGTCCGACGTGCTGCCGCCTGCCGAGATCAAGACGTTACCTGAACCGTTGGCAATGACGGCCGCATCGGGATCGATGTCATTGGCTGCACTACCCTCGCTGAGCGTGATCGAACCCGCGATCGTCCTGATGACGATCGAACCGTTGGAGCCACCGGCCGCGCTCGAGAGGCTGACAACATCGCTCTGCGCCGACTCGGACGCCGTCGCAGTGGCACCATCGCGTCCGACCGTCTGG
>SYIM01000010.1 GCA_005798775.1 Burkholderiales bacterium | reverse complement strand
GTGCAGCCGTAATGTCGCACGCTGGATTCGCGAGCATGGTGGGCGTCCCACCATGTGGCGTACGGGCCATTCGCTGATCAAGGCGCGATTGAAAGAAACAGGCTCGCCGTTCGCAGGCGAAATGAGCGGGCATCTGTTTTTCAAGGAGCGCTGGTACGGCTTTGACGATGGCCTCTACTCGGGTGCTCGTCTCCTGGAGATTCTTTCACGCTACGATGACCCCTGCGCGTTGCTGGAGGGTTTGCCCGATTCGATCACCACCCCTGAGCTCCAGCTCGCGACTGCCGAAGGGGAGAATCATTCGCTGGTGGACGCCCTCAAGCGCAATGCGCGCTTTCCATCGGGTACCGAGGTGATCACCATCGACGGAATCCGGGTGGAATATTCCGATGGTTTCGGTCTTGCCCGACCCTCCAACACCACGCCTGTGGTGGTGCTCCGATTTGAGTCGGACACGCGAGAGGGGCTCGCCAGGATCCAGACCGACTTCAGGCGTGTGATCCTGAACGAAAAGCCCGACGCGGTACTGCCGTTCTGATTGCGGGTGGTTGTGGGGCGCGTTTGATCAATAGAGCCGCAGCGGTTCAGACAGGTCGACGAGCCCGGTTCCGCTCCAGTGCCCGAACGATGTCAGATCGAGTTTCGGAGAGGCTATGGCGTTCCAGTTGTCGATCATGTTCACAAACCGGATGTCATCGATCACCAGGATGCGATCGGCACAGGGCGATAGCCGGGTGAGGCGGCCGAGCAGCCGTACTTCGAAGCTACCGTCTTTCGGCCCATCCAGAAAAATAAGTGTCGAAGCGTCGAGCAGGGGCTGGTGCGCCTTGAACTGATCAGGGTCGGCAAGATCGGCAAGGTGCTGGATCACCCTGCCGCCGGAGAAATCACTGTCGCTGAGGTGGCTCTCGAAATTGCGCCAGGGCACCACATCAAACGTGTGCAGGCTTCCACGCGCGGCCTGAGCGAGCGCAAAGGACCCCATGCCAGTGAACGTTCCGATTTCAACAATGGACGCGGGCTCTAGCAAGGTGACCAGCGCGTTCAGCAATCGATAGTGCTCGCCCGGGTAGCGGTTAAAGAGCACGCTGTCGGCAAGCTCTGGGCGAAAGCCCGTGATCGGCGTGCGCGCTGCAAGCGCGGCAGCTTTGAGCCCGAGGTCGACGAGATGACCGGATGGCGCATTGCCACTACCTGCTGAGGAGATGACCGACGGTAATGCGTGACCTGCCCGATCTGGCTGGACAAGCACCAGACGCGACAGCGCCTTGTAGAGTTTGCGGACGAGGCGTTTAGGTTCGGCGTTTTCCATCGAAACCTCATCGAGGAGTCTGCAATAAGGGTCCAGCGAGTCTCGCCTGAACCAGTACCAGGGCTACGCTGATGACCAGCATCAGCGCGTAGTAGTTGTGGGCCAGATTCACGCTGGTCAGGTTGGTGAGGGCGTGAATAAACAGGATGCCCCATATCTGCAAGGCGGATGCGGGGTGTTGAGCCCTCAGCCTGACTGCCATGAGCGCGAGCATGCCCAGCGGAAGCAGGAACCCGAGGAGCGAGATCACCCCGCCATCCATGGCGTGATGCAGATATGCGTTATGGACATGCCCCATATCGCGTACGTGCCAGAGCGATGCCGCCCGAACCTCCGACTCACCCAGCCCGCTTCCATGGATCAGTGCGAGCCGATTCTGCGCGCCGACGCCGATCCAGGGCGATTCCTTAAAGGTTTGCCAGGCGAGGGTAAAGAGATAAATTCGCGCGCCGGTGGGGGTGTTGTATTGCTGCGCGTCCCGAACCTGCTGAACGCTGCTGATTGCTTCTTGCAGACGACGCGGATCGGAAGGATGGGCGATCGCGATCGCAAGGCCGATGACGATCGCAAGCCCACTCAGCGCGCTTGCGATCAGCACGCGCCCGCGGTTGATGCTACGACGGTACCAGCTGACGAGCAGCACTGCGACGCACCAGGCGATCACGGGATAGACACCGCGCGACTGGCTACCCAGGATGGCAAGCGCACCGAAGAGAACGCCCAGCGCCGCCACCGCACGGCTGGGCGCTGATTGGGTGCTGTCAGCGGCACGGGCCACCAGGAGCACGATCATGAGCCCTATGGCTGCTGCCCAGGCGATGGCGTGACTTGGTAGTTGTTCCCGGTTATTGGCGAGTAGTGCAACGAGTAATGCGACCAGGCTGGCGATCGAGACGGCGAAGGTGATTGCGTGGCTTCCCATTTCGCTCCGGCTCAAGCGCACCACGCGGGTGAGCCAGTAGGCCGCCAGCGCACCGGTTATCAGCCGCAGGCCCGCATTGATTTCGGCCGAATACTGGGGATAGAGTTCATCCCAGAGGGCCGCGCTCACGATCCAGCAGGTGAGACCGAGAGTGGTAGCCACGACCCACAGGCGGGCGATTCGATCGAGCGCATCAGGGGGCGGCCATGGTCGCGCCCGGATCGCGAGAATGGCAGTGACGATGAACGTGAGGCCCCACAACATGCCCGCGATTTTTGAGTTGAGGCTTGACAGCGCGAGAAGGACAAGTGCCCCGCCTGATGCGGCCTGCGCAGACCGGATTGGGGGCAGTGTTCCAAACACGTCAGCCGTCTTGTCGCTGGAAGATCGCCGATTGCCCCATCCGGTCGGTGAGCAGGTATCCGGCAAGCTCGAGGGTGTGGCAGGTGCGCGAGTCGAGAAGCGCGCGAATATCTTTTTGCGCCATCTCGACGCAGAGGACGCGTGGCCGAACGCGCCATTGATCGATGGAAGCGATTGCGCGTTCGTCAAAGCCTTCAATGTCGATGTTGAGCAGGTCGAGGCTAACCCCTTCTGCCGTGCCATGGCGGTTGATGATCTCTGTGATCGAGGTGCAGGGTACCTGCTCGGTTCGTATGGTGCCGCGCTGCTTGGCAAGCTCCGGGTCGCACGTGGCACCGAGGTCGAGCGCCATGTTGGAGTGGAGCGTGATGTGGGTCTGGCACGCGGCGGTTGTATCGTCAACCACGGCGCTCCACAGATTGACGTCTCGCGGCCGCGCCCGCTTGAACAGGTCGATGGCGGTGCGGCTGGCATCGACATTAACGCCATTCCAGCCCATCAGCCACAGGTAAGCCGTATTGGACTGCCGGAACGGGTGGTGCGCGCCGATATCGATATAGAACCCCGTGGAGCGCTTACGCCCGAACAGCTTGTGCAGCATCACGTCTTCGCCATACTGACTGAAGTGTACGCGCAGGCTGCCCTGGTGGATGAATTGAAAGACTCGCGACAGTTTCATCAGAGGCGGGTGCGCGGGGCAGAAGGGGTAAGCGCCAACGTGAGCACGCTCAGCGCTTGACCGTGCCGTTAAGTATCGCCCGATCATACTTGAGCGCGGCATAGCGAAAAAAGCATTCTAGCGCGATGAAGAAACAGAACAAAAACCCTTCAGCGCCGCATAGAAAGCCACGCCGAAAAAAATAGAGCCGAACGAAGATGGCAAGGGCTGAGCCTAACCCACGGAGCAGCCCGCCGGTCTTACCAGCTGCCGCGCGTTTGGCTGCGCCCAGCTGAACATACTGCGCGAGCTTGAGCAGACTGTCGTAGACCGTCTCGCGCGAGAAATGCTGGAGGCGGTGACGCAGGGTAACGAGCGGCAGCGAGGGGTCATTCAGTACTGCGCCCTCGTGCACCACACCTTCGAAGCGGAGCAGCGTATCGATACGAAAAAGCCGCTCGATGCCGCCGGTGGATTTCATGGCACTCAGTGGTCGGCCATAGGCCACCTGATTCCAGAGGATGGCACCGCGGACTGGTTGGTCGCCTGCGATCAGTTCAAGTATTTCGTCGCGAAGCGCTAGCGGAATGACTTCGTCGGCATCAAGGAAAAAGATGTAGCGGGTACTTACGTGAGCGAGCAGCCGGTTACGCTGGGTAGCAAAGCCTTCCCACCGCTCGTAGACATGAACGTCGGCTCCTGCAGCCGTAGCAATGTCGCGAGTGTCATCAGTGCTGCCGGAATCAATCACGAGCACCTGATCCGCGAACGATGCACTCGCCACACAGGCGCCAATCCTGCGCGCCTCGTTCATGGCCAGAATTCCGATGCAAAGTGTCGGCCGGCTGATTCTGGAATCAGTCATGAGGTCTCCAGCGGGTCAAGCCTGCGATCCGTCCGCTCAGTCGGGCGAGCATTCGGGGTGAGAACGCGACGAGTCTGAGCGGCCAGCCCGCCAGGGCGAGGGTCAGTGTCCGAGCGCGCAGGCGCCGCGCTGATGCCATGCCAATGTGCTTTTCGGCGAAGCTCAGCTTTGACTGTGCATGATGATAGCCGCGGAGGTATTCGGCGCGTAGCCGCTGTCGACCGCCCACCGAGCCACGCGAACGATGCAGTGCCGTCACGCGCGGAACGAGGATGATGGCGCGCTGTTGCTCGAAAATCCGCAGACACAGATCATCATCCTCGTAATAGAGAAAAAAGCGCTCATCGAAGCGATCCGCCCCGAGCATGTTATCCATCACGAACAGCATGGCTGCGCCGCAGACAAAGCCCACGCAGAGGGGGGCGCTCGCGCCCGGACCCCGAGACGACCAGCGCGTGCTTGGCCAGCGGTAGCTGAGATCGGGCTCGCCTCGCGTATTCACCAACTGTGGCGCGACGACAGCTGCATCAGGGAAGCGCTTGGCCTCCTGCACCAGAATGGCGAGGTCTTCGGCTCCGATTTCACAGTCGGGATTGAGAAGAAACGCAAACGGCGTCGCCACCCGGTCGAGTGCGCGGTTGTTGGCCGCGCCGAATCCCAGGTTACGCTCCAGTGTGATCACCTGCGCATGCGGCAGGACGGACTGCGCGATCGGGGCGCTGCCATCGCCGCTGCCATTATCGACAATGATCACGTGGGGACAGACCGCCAGCAGCGGGACGAGCGTGGGCAGGCAGTGCGCGCTCTCGAAGGTGACGACGATGACCGTGACGCGCGCGAGTTGCGAGAGGTCGGCGTTCGACGCGGAGGTTCCCAGCGTCGAAGACGACGAAGTGAAGGACTCGGATGCGTGCGTCATGGGTACGCTCAGGCTCCGGCGAATAGCCGTCGGTAGACTGCGCCGATACCGTCAGCTTCGCGCTCGAGCGTGAAATCCATCCTCACACGGTCGAGGGCATGACGGCCCAGCGTTGCCGTAGTGGTCGGATCGGCCAGCAGGGTCGACAGCGCCTGCGCAAGCCCGCTCGCATCCCCTGTATCGACCAGCAGACCGTTGACACCGGGCTGTACCAGTGCCTCGAACGCGCCGGTTCGCGAGCAGATCAGTGCGCAGCCTGTGGCGGCCGCTTCAAATGGTGTAAGACCAAACGGCTCATAGCGCGGACACGCTACGCAGATGAGGCAGCGCTGGTACCAGTCAGCGACTCGCGATGCGGGGACCTCACCGAGAAAGACGATCCGCTGAGAGAGTCCGGCGGCCGCGATTTTCTGCCGGAGGGATTCTTCGAACGTACGATGCTGCGGCTGGGCAAGGCCGGCGATGACGGCGGTGGCCTCAGGGAATTGGGGCAGCACCGCGATCATCGCCTCGACAAACACGTCGGTGCCCTTGTCAAGGCGAACGCGTCCGAAGACGCCGATTCCATAGCGGCCTGGCAGCCCGCTGTCGGCCCATGCGGCGAGCTTGTCAGGCGAAGGACTGAACCGGGCGAGGTCAATGCCGTGGGCCACCACCGCGCTGGTGTTGGGAACGAAGCTCGCCGCCTTGTCGGTGGTGGAGATCACGGCGTCCATTCTGGAGATCAGCCAGCGCGGAAACCAGCCATGTCGATGCTGGGCGGCCGAGGTGAATACCAGGCGGATCGGGAGCTTCAGCAGGTCGCGGGCCCACAGGCCCGCCATCATTTCGTGGTCACGGCGTACATGCCAGATGCGGAACGGCCGGTCTGGCGGCGGGTGGCGTGAGAGCCGGGTCGCCTCGCGCAGCGTCATGCCCCGGACCCCGTTCGAGAGCGTCGTACCGCAGTAGCCGAGCGGCCACTGCTCCATCTGGAGCGGCACCAGCGCGTTGACCGTAGCCGAGACACCGGTGTAGCGCTCTTTCAGGTTGAAGACGATGACTTCGGGGTTGGGACTGAGCGACATGACACGCGCTTGATCAATCGGACTGCGCAGGCTGGCCGCGCAGCGAACCTGAGCCGGGGAAGCCCGGGCGACAGCGTCGGCTCGTATCGGACGGGTACTGTGCTGTCGCGGGTACCGTGCTTGCCCCGGGTGCGTCCAGAGCATAGCATCCGGCCCCAGCATGAACTTAATTGCTCGAATGACCGCCGGCGAGCGCCTCGCACGTCTCCTTTACTGCGTGGCCTGGTGGCTCGTCACGCCCGCGCTGCTGCTCTGGTTCGTCGTGCGCGGACTGCGCCAGAGAGGCTATCTGGCTGCAGTCGGCGAGCGTTTCGGCTACTGTCCGGTGACTGAACCCGGGACTGTGCTGATCTGGGTCCACGCGGTATCGGTGGGAGAAACTCGAGCAGCCGAGCCACTGATCCGGGCCATGCTCGACCGCTGGCCTGACATCAGGATCCTGCTCACCCATATGACGCCGACCGGTCGCGAGACCGGCGCCAATTCGTTTGCGGATCTGGCGGCGGGCGGGCGGCTGCGCCAGGCCTGGCTGCCGTGGGACTATCCGGGTGCCACACGCCGTATGCTGTCGCGGTCCCGCCCGGTGCTGGGGCTCGTCATGGAGACCGAACTCTGGCCCAATCTGGTGGCTTCTGCCCGCAGTGCCTCGGTCCCGGTGGTGCTCGCAAATGCGCGTTTGTCCGAGCGGTCGCTTCGGAAGGGCCTGCGCTGGCGGGCCCTAATCGGCCCCGCGCTGCGTAGCCTTGACCAGGTGCTGGCGCAGACCCGGTCCGACGCGCATCGCCTCGGGCAACTGGGGCGCGAAGCGGTTCCGGCGATTGGCAACCTCAAGTTCGATATCGAACCGCCTGCCCCGATGTTGGCCCGCGGTACGCTATGGCGTGAGCGCTTGCTCTCTCATAAACCTTTGCGGGGAATAGTTCTGGCTGCGAGTACCCGTGATGACGAGGAAGCGATGCTGCTGAACGCCTGGCGCGCCCTTGTCGGACCGACGTCCGATTCAGGGCGGCCGCTTCTGGTGGTTGTTCCCCGTCATCCCCAACGATTTGATGCGGTCGCTCAACTTGCGGGTGAGCAGGGCTGGCGGGTGAAGCGGCGCTCAGCGTTCGATAGCGATGGGCCGGAGGCGGCTCACGCTGATCTGATCATCGGTGACTCGATGGGCGAGATGTTTGCGTGGTATGCGCTCGCCGACGTGGCGATTATCGGTGGGTCGCTAGCGCCGCTTGGGGGCCAGAACCTGATCGAAGCCTGCGCCGTGGGCTGCCCAGTCCTGCTGGGGCCGCATACCTTCAACTTTGAGGAAGTCAGCCATGACGCCATAGCGGCCGGTGCCGCGCTGCGGGTGGCGGACGCTGCTGGAGCGCTCGACGCGAGCCTACGTTTGCTTGGCGAACCGGCCCGCAGACAGGCTATGTCGGTGGCTGCGCTGGCGTTTGCTGCGCAGCACCGGGGGGCCACAGTGCGCACGCTCGATGCCATCACACCAGTCATCGAAGGCCGAACCGGTTTTCAATCAGTGGCTTCGCATGCGCTGCGCAAGGTCTAGAATTCTAGTTCCCATTGCCGACTGGCGACCCGCCCATGCCCTTGGACACGACCCCGCCCGCCACGCCGGCTGCGCCCGCAGCCTTTGACTCCGGTTACCTCGATTGGAAACAGTGGAGCGCCGACAACTTCGCCCGTCTCAAGAAGGCCGACTCAAGATATTTCGATGCCGAGATGCGTCGTACCCGGCGCGAGTTCGGCCCCGGTTCGGATGTTTTGGAGGTGGGTTTCGGTAGCGGTGCTTTTCTTGCGTACGGACGAAACCGGGAGTGGCAGATATCCGGGCTGGAGGTGAACCCCGATCTGGTTCGACTCGCACGCGACGCAGGTTTCAACGCCGAGTGCGCGCAGGTGCTTACAGGCTTCGCAGACCAGAGCGCAGATCTGGTGGTGGCCTTTGATGTCCTTGAGCATATCCCGCAGGAGCAGTTGCGCGATTGGCTACTCGAGGTGATGCGGATGCTCAGACCCGGCGGCGTATTCATCGCGCGTTTTCCCAACGGCGACTCACCTTTTGGACTCATCCACCAGAACAGCGACATCACGCATGTCACCGTGCTGGGTCGCGGCAAGGTGGAATACCTGGCGCGGGCGGTATCAGCCGAACTGCTGTTTGCGGGCGGACAGGCGCAGGTGCTCTATAGCTCCAGCCCTGTTCGCTGGCTGAGAAAACTGCTCGGCCGGATTTTCCGTTGGGCGTTGAACACGCTGGTTTACCTGGTTTATTTCCGGCGTCGCGATTTTGCTTCCGAGAACATGACCGCGGTGCTGCGCAAGCCTCAGCGCCAGATACCGTAGCGGTCGCGCAGGTAGTCGATACACATACGGTTGGCGCCGTCGCGATCGACCCCCTGCTCAACGTGATCCTTGAGCGCTGAGGTGCGGTCGAAGCGACCATCGCGCGGCATGGTACGAGCGACAGCATTGACCCAGACCTTGTTGCCGTTTGCGCGGGCCATGCCGGAGAGCCACACGTCGTCGACGGTCCAGAGGATATCGGGAATTTCCCAGGCTTCAGCATGAAAGACGCGCGGGGACATCATTGCGCCGTAGACGCCCATGAAGACATCGACATAGCCCGACCGCGAGTACATATGAATCTTGGGAGTGTAGCGCTGCAGTGTGAGCAGGCGCTTCACGCGGTATGCGAGGTTCTTGCCAAGACGCGGTGAGACCTCAACACGCGGCGAATCGAGCTCGGTGCGTGGATGAGGTGAAAAGCTGTCAACGAACCAGCCCGCCTCGCAAATGATGTCGTCTGGCCGTTCATGGCGTGCGCGCACGAATCGCTCGACCCAGTTTGGGTCCTCGGCCCGGTCGTCATCGCAGAGCAGCAGGTCGACGTCTTCATTCTGCCAGCGCTGACAGGCAGGCAACACCTTGGTGGCAGGACCGAGGTCATGCTCGACCTCAATCACGCGCACGCTTGCCGGCAAAGGTGGGAGCGCCGGGCGCAGCCCGGTAAAGCGTCGGTAGGTTTGCGCGAGGTAGAGCTCGATGAAATCGGGCTTGACCGTCTGACGCTCAAGCGAGGCGAGCTTTCGCGGCAGATTTTCGAAGCGGGGAGGGATGCTGGTGAGGGTGATAACGACAGGCCGGGTTTTCATCGGGATGAGCCAGCCTTTCCGAGCGGCGCCGCAGCGGGATTCACTTTCCTGCCGGTGCGCCCGCGATCAGCATGGCGTTGACGGTCGTGAGATCAGCCTCGCCAAGCGATCCGTTGGTGGTCTTGAGCCGAAGGCTGTTCAATAACGTGTCGTAGCGCGCGCGGGCGAGATCGCGCCGGGTGGTAAAGAGTTGTTGTTGGGCGTTCAGAACATCGATGTTGATACGAACGCCCACCTGATAGCCGAGCAGGTTTGAATCAAGCGCGAGCTGGCTTGACCGCTCCGCCGCTTCCAGGGCGCGGATCTGCGCGAGCCCGCTGTTGACACCATAGAAAGCCTGACGGGCGGCGAGCTCCGCCTGACGACGGGCGGTTTCGAGATCTGATTGGGACCGCTCATGACTCGCGAGGGCTTCCTTGATACGCGATTCAATCAGCCCGCCGGTGTAGAGGGGCTTGGCCACCTGAACGCCTATCCCGCCGATCACGGAATTGGTACCTACCTGGTTGAAGTTGGCGCTTCGCCCGTGTGTCACCGATGTGACGAGATCTACGGTGAAGCTGTTTGCCACACGTTGACGCTCGATTTCACGCTTGGCGATTTCCGAATTGAGCCTCGCCTGCTGGACCGAGTAGTTGGCCTCGCGCGCGGCGCTGGTCCACTGCGATTCCTGCGTCGGCTGTGGCGCGCTCAGTTGGATGCCAGGCTTGAGCATGGAGAGGGTTCCCACTTGTCGACCCACCAGCAGGGCGAGCGCTGCGCGCTTGACCTCGAGATCGTTGAGTGCAGCGAGCTCCTGGGCAACGGCGAGGTCGAATCGGGCCTGGGCCTCCTGCTGGTCGGTGATGGTGGCGGTTCCGACCTCGAAGTTGCGTTTGGCCGCTGCCAGCTGCTCGGTGATGGCTCGCTTTTGTGCGCCGATGGTGGCGAGGTTATCTTGTGAGGCAAGCACGTCGAAATAAGACTGTGAGACCCGCAACACCAGATCCTGGGACGCTGCGGCCAGTTGTGTTTCGGCGACCGAGATCTGCAGTTTGCTCTGCTCGAGCACCTCAGCGTTCTGCGCCCGATAGATTGGGTAGGTGAGCGATACCGAGTAATTCTGGTTGGTGAAGTCGGTGCTGTACTGATTACCTCTGGCAGGGAAAATTTCGCCGTATTGCTGCTGTAGCGAGGTAGCGCTATTGACCTGAGGGCGGAACGCCGCCTCAGCCTGAGGTAGTTTTTCGCGAATAGCGCCAAGCTGCAGGCGCGCGCTTGCGACCTGCGAGTCATTGGCAAGCGCGAGTCGATATGCCTGCACCAGATCGACCGCCCCGGCTAGCGCAGGAAGGGTTACAAGTGCGACGAGCAGCAGTGAACGGACAGACGCACGGGATGTCATGGCAAGGGGTCTCCAAAACCGCAGCTGGCGGGGCATGCGCCGCGGCTTCAAAATACGAAGCGCTCTTTATGGGGAAAACCGACTAGCGGGCGAGCGATGGTTTCGAACAGCGGCTCAGCGATGAAGCGGGCGTCTGACGCACGGGTAATGAGTTGCGCTGTCATGACCGGAGCGTCGCCAACAATGGCGATCACCCGACCACCCGCGCTCAGCGCCTGCAGCAAGACGTCGGGGACAAATGAAACCGAACCGGACAGCAGGATCAGGCTGAACTGCGCGGCGCCTTTGAGCTCATCGAGTCCATTACCGTGTTTGACGGCGACCTGACTGAAGCCGGCACGGGACAGGTTGTCGCGCGCAAACGCCGCCAAATCGGCGCGAATTTCGTAGCTGAGCACGCGCTGGGCATGGCGGGCAATTAGCGCAGCCATGTAGCCCGAGCCGGCTCCGATTTCGAGGACCGAATCGGCGGGCTGCGGATTCGCCGCCTGGAGCAGTCGCGCTTCTACCTTGGGCGCAAGCATCACCTCGCCGGTTTTGACGCCGTTCAAATCCAGCGGCACTTCCATATCGGTGAACGCTAGACAACGGTAGGCCGGCGGGACGAAGTTTTCACGGTGAATCGCCGAGAGGGTTTCGAGAATGGTTGGATTCAGCACATCCCAGGGGCGGATCTGCTGCTCAACCATATTGTGGCGTGCAAGTTCAAAATTCATGACGAACCGGATAAGGTGAAACGAGCGGAAACCTAGTGTATCAACGAGCCGGCATCCTGGGCACCTCGGGAGCTGGTTTTTGGCGGCCTCGCCACCTTCCCAGGTCATCCAGAAGCGAATAGAAGACTGGAACCACCAGCAGGGTGAGAAGTGTGGATGCGATGACGCCGCCGATCACCGCATGTGCGAGTGGTGCCCGCTGCTCGGATCCCTCGCCGACGCCTACCGCAAGCGGCAGCATGCCGAACACCATGGCAAGTGTGGTCATGAGGATGGGGCGCAGGCGCACTTCGGCTGCCCGCAGCAAGGCACTGGTGCGCGCCATGCCCTCGCGGCGTGCCCGGTTGGCGAAGTCAACCAGAAGAATCGCGTTTTTAGTGACCAGACCCATCAGCATGATGAATCCGATCATCGAAAAAATATTGAGCGTTGAGCGCCACGCAAGGAGTGCAACCACCACCCCCAGAAGCGACAGTGGCAGCGACGCCATGATCGCCACCGGCTGAATGAAACTACCGAACTGGGAGGCGAGGATCATGTAAATAAAAATCACCGCCAGCACCAGTGACTGCAGCGCGTAAGTGAACGACTCGGTCATATCCTTGTTGCCCCCGCCCGTAGCAAGCCGGTAGCCTGGTGGCAGCGCGATACGCTCCAGGTAGGACTGCAGGAGCGCTCCCGCAGTGCCGGCTGCGATGCCGTCGGCATTGGCAGAGATCAGCACCTCACGGGTCAGCGCCTTGCGGTTGATCTGCGTGGGACCGAAGCCTGGGGTGAGTTCGGCCACCTGGCGCAAGGGAATCATGCGGGGTTGTCCGTCGGCATCGGGAATAGACGAGGCGATGGTCAGACGGGAAAGGTCGGCAATCGAGCTTCGATTGGCGGCGGCGAGCCGAACTCGCACATCATAATTTTCGTCGTCGGGTGCGCGCCAAGTGGTGGCCGATTCGCCTGCAATGAGCGGACGGAGTGACTGCGACAAGCGGGCAACGCTCAGCCCAAGATCGGAAGCAAGCGCACGGTCGATTTCCACGGTGACGGTGGGCTTTGCAGGCTTGGAACTGCTGTCGATTTCGACGATTACCTCGCGGTCGAGCTGACCGTTGACTGCCCGCATCGCTTCCTGAACCTGCTGACCGAGTCGCTCGAGCTCACCGATGTCCTGTCCCTGAACGCTGATCTGGATCGGCTTGCCTGATCCCACGGTATTGAGATTACCAAGGTCAGTGAGCATGACACCGGGGATTCTTCGCAAGCGCTCGCGCACCAGGGGCCTCATCTGCTGAACCGATAGGGTTCGCTCTGACCGGTTGACCAGGCGCGCGAACACATTTGCGTAGTTTCGCCCGAGGGCGATGCCGGTATTGATCGTGCCGTAGGTAAGCGTGACACCGTCGAATTCGCGCAGCGCAGCCTCGACCATCTTCAGGCGCTGCTCGGTAAAGGAAAGCGGCGATCCGGCGGGTGTGTAGAACTGGACGTAGAACTCGTTGTTATCGGCTTGGGGAACGAACTCCTTACCGACCTTACTCACCAGCGGAAACGCGGAGAAGAAGGCGACCAGTGCCAGTGTCATGGTGAGCGCGCGGTGCGCCAGTCCCCAGCGCAGGAGCGCCACATAGCCGCGCTCCAAACTTTGGATAAGCGCCTGAAAGCGGCGCAGAAGCCAGGCGATTGGACCGCGGCCCCGCGGGCCGTGAGCATCCGGGTCATGCCAGACCGCTGACAGCATCGGGTCCAGCGTGAACGAAACGAACATCGACAAGAGCACGGCAAAGGCAACCGTGACACCGAACTCCTTGAAGAAGCGGCCGATGATGCCGCCCATGAATCCGATCGGGAGAAACACTGCCACGATGGTGAGCGTGGTGGCCGTCACGGCCAGTCCGATTTCGGCGGTCCCTTTGAGCGATGCGGTACGATGGTCTTCACCCATCGCCTGGCGGCGGACGATGTTTTCGCGCACCACGATCGCATCATCAATCAGCAGGCCCACGCAAATCGACAGCGCGAGGAGCGTAACAAGGTTGATCGTAAAGCCCATCGCATACATCACCAGAAAGGTGCCGATCAGCGAGATCGGGAGTGTGAGCCCGGTGATGACCGTTGAACGCCAGGACGACAGGAAGAGGAACACGATCAGTACAGTGAGGATCGCGCCCTCGACAATATTGCGCTGGACGCTTGAGACCGAATTGCGAATGGAAGTTGAGGCATCGCGCACCACCACAAGCTTCACATCGGGCGGTAACTGTGCGTTGCTGAGCGCTTCGGCGGTTTTTCTCACGCCGTCGGCCACGGCAATGGTGTTCTCGCCCTGCGCTTTCACCACGTCGATAGACACCGCGCGTGCGCCATTGACGAGCGAGCTGGTTTCGCGCTCCTGTTCGCTGTCGGCGATATCGGCTATCTGCGCGAGCCGGATCGGCTGATTGCCGCGGCGACCGACAATGATCCGCTCGAACTCCTCCACCGAGCGTATGCGCGCGCGGATCTGCACCACCTGTTCGCGATCGCTTGCGATCAGGGTGCCAGCGGGGAGATCCTGATTCTCGGTCCGAAGCGCGGAAATGACCTGGTCGACGCCCACCCGGAACGCCTCCATGTCAGCCGGGCGGAGCTGGATCAGCACTTCGCGCCGCACTCCGCCGACCACCGTGACGCGTCCTACTCCACGAACATTTTCCAGCCTGCGCTTGACGACCTGCTCTGCGAGCGTGGTGAGTTCACGCGCACTGCGGGTGTCGGACTGAAGTGCCACCGAGATAACCGGGTTATCTTCCGGGTTGACCCGGGTGACAAGCGACTCCTTGATCTCGGGGCGGAAGCTGGGCCGCACGAGGGCTATTTTTTCTCGGACATCCTGGGCGGCCTGAGCCGGGTCGACCGAGAGATCAAACTGAATGATGACGACCGACGAGCCTTCGTACGAGCGCGAGAACAGTTCATTGACGCCGCTGATCGTATTGACCTGCTCCTCGATCTTTCGCGAGACATCGACCTCGACCACTTCGGGTGAGGCACCCGGGTATTCGGTGCTTACCACCACCACTGGCAACTGGATGTCGGGGAACTGATCCACCGCGAGGCGCTTGTAGGAAAAGAGCCCGAGCACGACGAATGCGAACATCATCATGGTCGCAAAGACCGGGTGGTTGACCGAAACGCGGGTGAGCCACATTGGGGCTGTGTCTGATGATTGTGGTTAGCGTGGGCCGACGCGTGCGGGCGCGCCAGGTCGGAGCAGGCCGACATTGATCGCGATCACCCGATCGCCAGCGGCAAGCCCGGACACCACCTCGACCAGACCCAGGCCACCGGCGGGTGCGCGGGCTGCATCGTCAAGAAGGCCCAACCTGACTTCGCGCTCTGCGATGACCTCGCCTTCGATCAGGTAGACAAACCGTCGGCCTGCCGCGTCCCGAACCGCAGCCGGCGGAACTGCAATGACGCCCTCACGGGTTTCGAAAATCAGCGAGCCCTGGGCGAACAGACCCGCGCGCAGGCGCTCATCACCTCGGTCGAGGCCGATGTAGACCACGATTGCGCGGGTACCCGCCTGGGTTGCGGGGTTGATACGAAGCACTCGACCGCTGAAGGCCTCCGGGACGCCCTCGATGCGCATCGTGACCCGCTGACCGGTTCGAAGGCTCCCTGCTTCTCCGGCGGGCACCTGCGCCTCGACCTCCAGGCGCGACAGATCAACGATCGACAGAATCCGGTTATCAGGCGAGACTTTTTCGCCTGGCTGCACAAAGCGCTGCGACACCAGGCCTGACATCGGCGCGGTGATGCGCGTATCGGTAAGCGACTTTCGTGCCTGGTCGAGCAGCGACTGCGCGCTATCGCGTGCTGCGCTGGCAACATCGGTGCTCCAGCTGGCGTTGTCAAAGGCGTTCTGCGAGATGAAGTTTTTTTCCAGCAGGGCCTGATTGTTTGCGAGCGTACGGCGCGCCTGCTCGAGTTGGGCCTGCGCCGATCGAAGTGCCGCCTCGCGCTCGCTCACCCGTAACTGGAACTCGGTGGGATCGATGCTGGCTACTCGTTCCCCCGCCTTCACCGACATGCCCTCGCGTACCGTGATCTCGCTGATATCGCCCGAGACCCGCGATTTGACGATGGTCTGGATGGTGGCGGTGAGCGTACCGGTGATTGGGACCACGCGGGTGAGCGCGACCGGCTCGAGTTTCATGACCTCGGCTGCAGAAAATTCGAGAGCGCGCGGTGTGTTTGCGAGGGTTGGCGGAGGCGAACGCGTTGCGGGCTTCTGATCTGAGCGCGGCCACCAGACCAGCGCGCCCGTAACGATCGCGAGCGTGATTACAACCAGCCCCAGGGTCTGGCCCCGGCTCATAGCGCTGACCCTGTCGGGCTCAGCGCTGCCAGCACGAGTTCGGTATGGGTTCTGAGGAAGCGTTCGGTAGGCACCACCTCGACCTCGGCACAGCTCGGTGCAATTGAGCGCATCCAGATCGCCTTCAGGATCAGCGGCGACATCCAGAGGACGGTGGCGGCTTCAACATCGACCGGACGGAACTCACCCGACGCGATACCCCGGTTGAGGATCGAGCCCAGCAACTGCCAGGTGGGAAGCGTGACCTCTTCGAGAAAAAAACGGGTGATGTCTGGAAAATTCCCCGCTTCGCCCACGATCAGTTTGGCGATACCTGCGAGTCGGGTTTCGCCAACCTGATGCCACCAGTCGTGGAAAAACCGGCCTAGCAGTTCAGTGCTGGCGAGCGTGGAACGTTCGATGTCGTGCCGGAAGGCTTCGATGAGCGGTAGAGCGTTGCTGCGGATGACCGCCTTGAACAGATCGTCTTTGCCGTCGTAGTAGAGGTAGAGCGTGCCCTTGCTTACGCCTGCGCGCGATGCAACGTCTTCCAGGCGCGTGGCGGCGTAGCCGCGCTCGACGAAGCAGTCAAGCGCAGCTTTGATCAACTCGGCCGGACGACTTTCCTTGCGGCGCTCCCAGCGCGGGGACGCATTGGATGGATAGGGCGATGGGTTGGCCATGGCGGGGATTTAGGCGACGCGGTCTATTACTGACCGGTAAGTCATTTAGTCTACATGATTGCTTACAATTCTTGCAGAGATGGTCTAGTTGAAGGTTGGCGTTCCCCGGTACTGTCGGGCTGTCCTAACCGCTGGATCCTCAGGAGTATCGATCATGAAGGCCCGATTCCCGATTGCGCTCAGTGCCTGTCTGCTTGCGTTGGCTCTGCCGCCCATTGCGCAGGCAAGTGATGCGGTTCTGGGGGCTGTAGTGAGTGCGGGCGCTGGCGCGCTGCTGGGCCAGGCGCTCGGTGGCCGTGACGGCGCGATCGCCGGCGGGGTGATCGGCGCGCTAGCGGGCGCTGCGCAGAGCGCGCATGATCCGGTGGTCCGGGTTGCGCCGCCGGTCGTGTATCACGCCCACGCCTATCAACTGCAGGGGGTCTACGCCGCGCCGGGCCCCTATCTCGCGCCGGTCTACGGCACTCACCCAGTCTATGGGCCTGCCTATACCTACCATGCGCCGCCCGCCGTGATCTATCGGGGTGTGCCGGTGGTGGTGATCACCCATGGCCGCCCGCCCCACCGCCACGGCCCTCATGACGGACATGGGCAGGGGTATGGGCAGGGTTATAAGCAGGGGTATGGGCACGGATATGGACATCACCGCGGCCACTGGTATCGCTGACGCGCCTTACAGCGTGGAGGCCTCGCAGCGTTGAGGCCTCTCGTCAGTCGTCGCTCAGTCAGCCCAGTTCACCACGCCGGTCCAGGCGGTGATCAGCACAACGCCGCCAAACACGATCCGATACCAGGCAAACACAACGAAGCTATGCGTGGCGACAAAGCGCATGAGCCAGTGCACGCACGCGAGCGCGCTCGCGAATGAAACGACCAATCCCACGGCGAACAGTGGCAGATCAGCCGCATCGAGCAGTGCCCGGTGTTTCCAGGTGTCGTAGGCGCCCGCGCCAATCAGGGTAGGAATCGCGAGATAGAAAGAAAATTCGGTGGCCACCTGACGAGATAGCCCGAAAAACATGCCGCCGATGATGGTGGCGCCGGAGCGGCTGGTGCCAGGGATCAGCGCTGCTGCCTGGGCCAGGCCCAGTTTCAGCGCATCGATGAGCGCAAGCTGATCGATGTCGCTCACCCGCGGACGCGAGGTGGCGCGTGCCGCTCGTGCTTCAGCCCACATGATGATCAGCCCGCCCACGATGAAAGCGGTGGCCACCGGCACCGGCGAGAACAGGTGCTGCTTGATGGTTTTTGCAAACAGCAAACCGAGCACCGCCGCAGGCAGAAACGCGATCAGCACGTTGATGGCAAATAGTGTAGCGCGCTGATCGCGCCCGAAGCCGACGAGCGTTGCGCCGATCCGGGCCCGGAAGTAGACGATGACCGCGACCATTGCACCCGTCTGGATGGCCACGCTGAACAGCTTGGCCTTTTCGCCGTGAAAACCCAGCAGGCTGGATGCCAGGATCAGGTGCCCGGTACTCGAAATAGGAAGAAATTCTGTGAGCCCTTCCACCACGCCCAGGATCAGTGCCTTCACAAGTAGCGGTAGGGCAACCAGCAGTTCAAACATGGGCGTTTCTCCGGCCGGTGGGCGTTTGGAGGCGGCTGCCATCAGTCACCGCAGACACTGGAACATTGATCTCGTCGGCGTGCGTACCGCCGTGCATTCCAATGAAGGTGGCTGGTGGTTCGCCCGGTAGGGACTGGGTGAGGCAGAAGCGGTCGCGGCCGATGAGGGTATGTGTGCCGATCCGGTCGCGCAAAAAGGACCGACTGGTCGTCGCGGGCCCGAAGCAGCCGGCCTCGATCAGTGCCGCGCTCTCATGACAGTCGACCGCGTGACCCAGCACGTTTGAAACTTCGCGAGAAAAAGCGGCCTCAAGGCCGGCGCGCACTCTGCAGAACGCGACCCGCGGCTCGCCCGACAGAGGCGACTCGAGCATGGTTGACAGATGGGGGAATGACTCGATTCTGAGGATCTGCTCGCGCGGCACATCAATGAAGCCGTGGTCCGCGGTCGCAATCAGCAGTGTGCCCGTGCCAACCAGATTGGCGGCGAGGTCGGCAAAAAGTGCTTCGAACGCCTGCAGGGCCCGATACGCGGGCTCGCTGGCACTGCCGGACTCGTGAGCAGTCATGTCGAAATGCGGCAGATAGACAAACACGTAGTGCCCCTGGGGTACCGGGGCGGCCACGGTCTCGAGAATCAGCTGCCGCACCTCGCTCAGCTTCATGTAACCACGCCGAGTTGACCCATTGAACGCGTGCCGGGTGAAGGCAGAGTCGGCGATCCACGACGGTTGCAGCACCGTGCAGCGGGCCTGCATCTCGCGACTGAGAGCGGACCACTGAAACAGTTCACCGGGCTCGACCTGTCCGGGCATGCCCCAAAAATCAAGGGGAAGCGGCCGCACAACGGCATGGTGGAATGGTGACCAGAGGTGCCAGCCGGTCACCGCATGCTCGGCGGGCGTTTGTCCGCTTGCGAAGGTGGTGATCGCTGGGGCCGTGCTGGACGGGAAGGTGGACTCGATTTCGCACAGGCGCGATCGGGTAAGTGGTCCCGAAGGGCTCAGCTGGTTGATCTGCGCGCAGCCAACGCCATCGAGCAGCAGCAGAACGATATGTCGCGCCTCGTCAATGACGCGCCCGAGCGCCGGGTTCGCAATGGGCGCCAGGGCTGGGCGTTCGACGGGCGAGCCAAAGCGACGCCCGATCTGTGCTGCAAGGTTGGCGATGGTCCTGCCCTGCGTGTAGGCTGGAACATGAATGGGATTGGGCACCGGCCTCAACGGAGTAAACGCCGTTTCATGACGAGATCCCAGACGCCGTGACCGAGCGCCAGACCGCGGCGCTCGAACTTGGTGGGTGGACGGTAGGCGGGCCGCTCGGCGAAGCCGCGCGCCTCAGCGATATCCTCGGACAACCGAACCTCGCCCGCGGTATTCTCGAGCAGGGGGTCATTTGAAAGCACCTGCAGCATTTGAAGCGCGTAGTGGGCCCAGTCGGTTGCGCAGTGCACCACCCCGCCTGGCGCAAGCCGGCTCGCGATCAATGCGACCACCCCAGGCCGGATCAGCCGCCGCTTGTGGTGTCGCGCCTTGGGCCAGGGGTCGGGAAAAAACACATGCACTGCGGCAAGGCTCGCAGGGGAAATCATCCAGGTGAGCACATCGAGCGCATCATGCTGAATGATGCGCAGATTGGTGAGTCCTGCCTCGTCAATTCTCCTGAGGAGTGATCCGACCCCGGCGGGGTAGACCTCTGCGCCGAGGAAATTCCGCTCGGGTTGAGCCAGTGCGATTGCGACGGTTGATTCACCCATGCCGAATCCGATCTCGAGCACCAGAGGGCCGTCACGCCCGAACATCGCCGGTACCGCGAGCGGCTCAGCACGGTAAGGGATGCCGAACCGCGGGAGCAGCGCATCATAGGCACTTCGCTGACCAGAAGTGAAATGCCCGCGCCGACCGGAAAACGAGCGGATATGAGGGTGATCGGAATCTGATGACATCGGACGGTCGGGGGCGTTCGGAGCAACTCCTGATCATACCCGCCGCTCGTAGTTGCCGAGCGTCTGCCGCGTCCGACAGGCTTCAGCAGATGGCTGTCACACAGCGGAAAAAAAGTGCAGGTATTCTGGAGGATCAACTCAGGATCTCATGGCTATGCTTGAGATTCATGATCCCAAACTCCTAAATCTCTACATCGCGAAAGTCGAAAATCATGCGTGCTCTACCGTTTACAGGCGGTCGATTCTGTTATCAACTCGCCCTGTCCCTTGCCCTGGCTCTCGGCTGTGGTGGTGGGGTGTGGGCCGATGAGCACGCAATGAAACCGCCGGGTGAGGCACTGACCGGTTCGATGTCTGAGACCGAAGAAGGCTCCTCTCAAGCACCATTCGGGGTCTCGCGCTGGGGCGTTTCCCTGAGCGGGTACCGCTACGCCGAGTCACTTATGCAGATCACCGGGCCTGCCTTCGGGTTGCGGGCGGATCGCCCGTTCGCAGCCGCTGACCGATCCTTCATGCTGGAGAGCGAATTATCGGTCGGCTATGCCGATTATTCGAGCCCGGTCAGCGGAGATATCAATGGGCTGCTTCGTATCGGCTCAGCATTTTTTGTGCATCCAGGAAGCCGACCGGGTGCAACCTGGATCCCGCACCCGGAATTCGGGCTCACCACCGAATGGACCGACCTGCGCGGGCGCTCCACGGCGGGCAAGGTGGGTTATGAGCGGTTCAACCTCTCTCTTTGGCTGGGGGGATCCTGGGAGATCTCCGACGCGCAGCAGGCGAACGTGATGCAGTTGCGCGCAGCGCTGCTTCTCGCAGGCTGGCAGCGGTCGATGCTGGCACAGGCGGGTACGCAGTATCGGAATGTCACCAACATCCAGCGCCGGGGTCTGATGATTTCGCTGGAGCAACCCTGGCAATGGGGCGAGACTCGCGCAAGCATTCGTGTGCAATTGCGCGCGGTCGAGCGCTCCAACTTTGCATCGGCCGGAGCAGACACGGTTTATGAGCCCGCCAATCGCAGTGCTGAACTCAACGTGACGTTCTGGCAGTAGCGAGCGGCGCTCCGGCAAGGCGGCGGAAGGCTTAAAGTTTCTTCAGAATGCTGAGCAGGTTGGAGAAATTATCGGTCCAGGCCTTGAACCCCGGGCGCGGTTCAAGCCGCGTGAAGTCGCGCAGCAACTCTGGCCGGCTGTCGAGCCGGCTCGGATCCACCAGAATCGCGAAGTGTGACGGTCGGCAGAGCTCATCGTCGGCGACCTTGGTGACCTGGTAGGCCAGCGCCACCTTGCCAAGCTCGGCTGCGGCTGCGGCCATCACCGGACGCAGGTCCAGATAGTGATTGGTGATGTTGAAGATCAGGTAGCCATCCGGGCGCATGTGCCGCAGGTATACCTTGATGGCCTCGATCGTGGCCAGGTGCGTGGGCACTGAATCGCCAGAGAAAGCATCCATGGCGAGAACATCAAACTGCTGATCGGGCTCGCGCTCGAGCATCAGACGGCCGTCACCCAGAATCGACACAATCTTGGCTGGCGAATCCGACAGAAAGGTGAACTCGCTCTTGGCGAGATCGAGCACCTGTTCATTGATTTCATAGATGCGCATCTCGTCGCCTGGTCGACCATAGACCGCGAGCGTGCCGGTGCCAAGCCCGAGCACGCCCAGTTTGCGGGGCCGATCCTGCGGGAGGCTCCGAAACACCCGCCCGATGCCGGAGCGCTCGCAGAAGTAGGCCGTGGGGACGCGCCGCAATTTTTCGTCGAGATATTGCTCGCCATGATTGATTCGGCCATGCAGCATGACGCGCCGCATGCCGAAGTGTTCGTCCTTGACGTCTTCAACCCGGGTTTGACTGTAGAAGTTGCGAACCACCGCACGGAAGCCCTCCACATAGGCGATCGAGAGGGTGGTGAGCCGCAGACCATAGAGCGCAACCAGAATCAGCAGGGCGACGCGCCACACTTTCGACAGTTCGCGCCACAACACCGCGAGCGTGAGCGTTGCGCAGAGAAATAGTCCGATCGGGAGTTCGTAATAGGCGTTGAAGATGGCGGGAGCGATCAGACCGACCAGCGTGCCGCCCAGCGCACCGCCGATCGAGAGCATCAGATAGAAAAGCGTGAGATGCCGCACTGGCGGCTTGCGACGTACCAGTTCTCCGTGACAGACCATGCAGAACACGAAAAGCGACAGGCAGGTGACGCCGATTAACACCGGCACCCAGGTGTAGACGTCATGGACGCGATCGAGCGCGACAAACGCAACTGGAAGAAGCGGCAGAAAGAGCTTGCGCACGTAGTAACGCGGCGCATCAAAACAGAGAATGAAACTAAGGAGGTAGATGCTTAAGGGCAGCACCCACAGGAATGGCACCGGCGCAATGTCTTGCGTTAGGTGGCGGGTCATGGACAGCAGCAGTATTGATGCGGTAGCCGATAGACCCACCCAGACCAGAAGTTCGCCCGCGCCGGGTCGCGGGGCGTCGTCAGTTACCGTGGACTGAGCGCTCGCCGCAGCGGATACAGCGCCGTCGCCCGCTCGCCAGGTGAGCCATACGGTGCCAAGCGCTGCGGCGACAAACACCACATAGGCGATTGACCAGCTGTTAGCCTGGGCTTCGAGTGCAAGCGCCGGCTCGATCAGCACGGGGTAGGTGAGCAGCGCGAGCATGGAGGCGAGATTCGAGAGCGCGTAGAGGCGATAGGCGCGCGAGCCGTCTCCACTGGCGATACCGACCCGTGCGTACCACGCCTGCATCAGCGGCCCGGTGGTGGAGAGCAGCAGGTAGGGTACGCCGCACGCCACCGCAAGCACGGCAAGGACCGCGAGCGACGGATAGTCCAGGGTCATACCCTTCCAGGAAGCATCGGCGGCAACCGGTAGCGTGACGAGGGACACGATCAGCAGAGCGGCGTGAACCAGTGGCTGGCGCGACTGCGAGACTTTTTCATGGAGCCAGTGCACATAGCCATAGCCCAGCAGCAGGACGCTCTGAAAAAAAACGATGCAGGTACTCCAGACCGACGATGAGCCGCCAAACCAGGGCAAGATCATCTTTGCCACGATCGGCTGGATCTGAAACAGCAGAAACGCCGACAGAAAAACGGTGGTGGCAAAAACGACCATGGCACTCATACGGTCCGCTCCGACGGCTGCAAAGGGGTTAGACGAACGGGGTCAGGAGAGCCGAAGGGTAACAAATCCGGCGGTGATCAGCTGGCAGGCGCACCGATACCCAGTGCCACGCGGGCGTCTGCCATGACCTCTTCGCGGTCTGCGAGCACATAGCCCTTTTCCAGCATCCGGATCATGAACTGGCGGTTGTAGAGAAATGCCACGATCAACTGCCAGAGCCCGAAGCTGACGAGGGTAAACAGGAGATGGAGCGCTGCCACCCCCAGTTCGCCCCTGAACAGGGGCACCCACCAGCCAAAGAATAGGTAGGTCCAGCTGAAGCCGTAGTAGCCTCTGCGAATGAGGCTATTCAGCGGGTGTTGCAGCATCACTTTGCGGGCCATATGGGATCCTCTAAATCGAATGAGCGTGATATTGTGCCCTGGGCGGAGGGCTCCCCCGGACGAAGATGTTCGTCGTCCAGCGCGCGGGGCCCCACGCAGGCTGGGCAGTTTGCCGGTCATCACATCCAACCAGACATGGAGACAGCAGCATGAGCACACGACTGCTTGGTATCGCCGTCGCATGGAGCGCGCTTGCACTTGGCGGCTGCGCGCATCATCACCACGCCACCGACCACTACGCGGTGAAGGAAGTGGGGAGTTTTCATATTGGGGGCCGGCAAGTCACGCTTTCGGGACTACCGACCAAAGAGATCGTGTTCACCGCTGGCGCGGCGCCCTTCAGGGTTGATCCGAATGGCGACTTTGAAGTCGAGCAGATGTATGTGCAGTACGTAAAGCTTCACGAGATGAGCCGCAAGGGCCGCTATCCGATGCTGATGTGGCATGGCGGCGGCTTGTCAGGTGCGTGTTGGGAAACCACACCAGATGGGCGCGATGGCTGGCAGCATTTCTTTCTGCGCCAGGGCTGGCCGGTTTATTTGAGTGATGCGGTGGAACGTGGCCGGTCCGGCTGGTC
>SYIM01000093.1 GCA_005798775.1 Burkholderiales bacterium | reverse complement strand
GCTTGCCATCGGCCGCGCATTGGTCACCAATCCTCGGCTGCTGATTCTCGACGAAGCCACCGAGGGGCTCGCGCCGCTCATCCGCGAGGAAATCTGGCGCTGCCTGCGACTGCTTCGCGAAGCGGGCCAAACCCTCCTAGTGGTCGACAAATACGTGAGCAGGCTGGTTGAAATTGCGGATCATCATGTGATCCTGGAAAAAGGGCAGGTGGCGTGGCGCGGCACTTCGGCCGAGCTGGCCGCGGACCGCTCGGTCTGGCACAGGTATCTGGGGGTCTGAGCGGCGAGCGTCGCGCAAGCCCGATCTATGTCACAACCTTGTTCGATCCCCGGGCGCTCGCTTTGAGCGCCGATGTCCGGCCCCGCCCCGCCGGGCTCATGCCCTATCTTCTCGCGCAGATCGTGTTCGGTCTGCTTGCCATGACGATCTGTCTGCCCTCGATGCAGGAATGGGGCGAGATCTTTTCCACCGACGCCACGCGGGTACAGCTCACCTTCAGTGTCTATGTGATCGCCTACGGAATGTCGCAGGTCATCTATGGTCCCCTATCCGATCGCTATGGGCGTCGTCCGGTGGTGCTGACCGGGCTTGCAATTGCACTGGCAGGCTCGCTCGGTGCAGTGTTTGCGCCAGGTATCGATGAGCTGATTCTCGCCCGGGCAGTCCAGGGGCTGGGCTCTGGCGCGACCATGGTGGTGGGCCGGTCGCTGGTGCAGGATTTTTTCGCAGGCCCTGAGCGCACGCGCGTGATGGCCTTCATCGGCATGACCATGGGCGTATGCCCGCCGCTTGCCACGCTGATTGGCGGGCAGCTTCATGTGCGCCTCGGCTGGCAGGCCAACCCGGCACTGGTATTCGTTTTGGGGGGCATGTTGTTTTTCCTCGCCATGCGGATGCTGCCCCCTGGTGGCGGCAGTGCAGCGGGTGATACCCGTTGGGTGGTGGGAATGATGCGCGCGTACCGGGCGCTGGCGCGCCTGCGTGTGTATCTGCTTCATGTCGCGATTCTGGGCGCTTCGACCGGCGCGTTCTATACCTACCTCGCTGCCGCACCGCTGGTGCTGCGAGGCTATGGCGTGGGCCCTGACGGCGTGGGCTTTCATGTCATGACGGCCACACTTTCGTATGTGGTGGGTAATTTCATGACCAGTCGCCTGATTCGGAGGCTGGGCGATCAACGACTGATGATAACGGGCCAGGCAATTACGCTGGTCGCGGTTATTCTGATGGTGGCACTCGCGGGGTGGCCTTCTGCGCTGGCGTTCTCCGGGCCCGCGCTGGTGCTTGGTGTAGGGCACGGGCTTCTCATGCCGCCCACGCTGTCAGGCACAGTAGGCGCGGCGCCCGCGCTGGCGGGTGCGGCCGCAGCTGCTGCGGGCCTGGTCCAGCAGTTGAGCGGCGCGTTCGGGGGGTATTCGGTGGGTTGGGTGTCCACCGTGGGGAGCCTGCATGTGGCGTTGCTTCTCACCGGCTTCACCCTGGTCGGAATTGCCGGGCAGTGGGGGATTATGCGCCTCAATCGGCGGGGCGGAGCAGCGGGAGGCTAGCGGGACGCCCGGGTTTTAAGCTTGAGCGTTTGCACCCGCTCAGCTTCACGACTGCTGTTGCTGACCTGTGTGAGCCTTAGTGCGATTGCGTGCCCCGTAATCCAGAGATTGTTGTTGCTGATCGGGGTATCCCCTCAAACTGCTGCTGCGCCACCTCGCGAAGCGCCTCCACCAGCCGCATGGCCGCCGGACTGATCGATCCGCGCCGGCGCCGCGTGATGCCCACGATACGTGTCCAGTCAGTACCCTGCACATCAAGCGGGACCAGTTGGCGTGCCTGAACCTCCCACCAGATCAACTCTCGAGGGATGAAGGTGAGTGCATCGCTTTGCATCACCAACGCCTTCATCAACACCGTGGAGGTGGTTTCGGTCTGCGCTTCGGGCGGCTCGAGCCCGTACCGGGTAAAAAAATCGTCGAAGGCCAGCCGTTCGAGCTCGCGCTGGCGGGGCAGGATCCAGCGCTCGCGGACAAGCTGCGCGGGCACGATCGCACGCTGACGGGCCAGCGGGTGACCGGCGCGCGCCACCACCACGCCGGTTTCGGTGAAGAGCGCCTCGTGTGTGAGCGCGGCGTTGGTGGCGCGTGCGGGCACCGATGACAGCGCGAAGTCGACCTCCCCCTGCGCGACCCAGGGCATCAGCGATTCATTGAGCCCGTACAGGACGGTGACCCGCAGCTCAGGATGCGAGCCTTCGAGCCGCAGCAGCGCCTGCGGCAGCAGGCGGTTGGCTTCGGTGGGTCCACAGCCCATCAGCACATGGCCACTTCGCGAGCCCTTCAAGGCTTCAATCGCACCAGCGGCGTTCCGAAGCTCGGCTTCGACCACCTGACCGTGCTGCAGCAGCGCTTCGCCGGCGGGCGTGGGCGCGACGCCGAACCGGCCGCGATCGAGAAGCCGCACACCAAGCGCACGCTCCAGCGCCTTGATGCTCTTCGAGAGCGCCGGCTGGGACACCCCGAGTTCGGCGGCGGCTTCGGTGAGGTTGCCGTGGCGGACCGCGGCAAGAAACATCTGAACTTTTCGATAATCCATAACCTAGAGTAATGGAAAAAGCATGGATGGTTGTTGGCGGAGGGCGGCTGCTTTGTTAAGGTGGGTCGTTTCCGAATCCAGCCGGAGTGCCGCATGAGCGCGACCAACCTCGACTATCTGGTGCAGCCCGACCGCGTGCACCGCACCGTCTACACCGATCAAAGCCTGTTTGATCTGGAGATGGAGCATATTTTCGAGAAAATCTGGGTGTACTGCGGCCATGAATCGCAGGTTAAAAAGCCGGGCGACTACTGGACGCTCCAGATCGGCCGCCAGCCGATGGTGATGGTGCGCGGCGAAGACATGCGCATTCACGTGCTCTACAACCGCTGCCCGCATCGCGGCGTAATGCTCTGCGGGAATCAGAGCGGTAACACCGGCAGGCATTTCGTGTGTTCGTATCACGCCTGGAGCTTCAAGCTCGATGGCCGGATCAGCGCAATTCCGCTCGCCAAGGGCTACGAAGGCACGCGGCTCACGTTTGACGACCCGCAGGCGAGCATGGTGCCGGCGGCACGAGTGGGCAGTTATCGCGGCTTTGTGTTTGCAAGTCTGTCCTCCACTGGGCCTTCGCTTACCGAATTTCTCGGTGATTCCAAGGTGGCGTTTGACGACATCTGCGATCGGTCGCCCGAGGGCGAGGTGGAGGCGGTACCGGTCTGTTATCGGGTGGTGCAGCGCTCCAACTGGAAATTTTTCATGGAGAACCAGCTTGACGCGCTCCATCCATCGGTCACCCACCAGTCCACCGGCGTACCCGCACGGCGCGTTGAGAACCGGCTCAAGGCCGAGCAGGGTAAGGCGCCGTTGTTTTTCCACTATCTGTCCACCTTTGCCTCGAGCTTTGATCAGTGGGACAGCGTACAAACCGTCAATTTCCCAAACGGTCACGGCATTCTGACGGCCTACATGGGGCTCCGACCTACCGACCCCGATACGCTCGAATATGAAGCGCTAATGAGGAAAGCCTATGGCGAGGCGAAGGCCGAGGAATATCTGTCTCGAAGCATCCATCATGTACTCGTCTATCCCTATCTGTCGGTGCAGTCTCCGCTCCAGCAATTGCGCTGTCTGCGCCCGATCGGACCCGATCGAACACTGTCCGAGATCTGGCACTTCCGCCTGAAGGGCGTACCCGAAGCGATCTACCGGCGCTCGCTCTGGTACTTCAACCTGGTCAATTCCCCGGCCACCATGATCAACGCCGATGACCTGGAGAACTGGACCAAGGGGCAGTGGGGTCTGCAGTCAAAGGGCGGTGACTGGGTGAGTTTCCATCGTGAGCACGGCCGCGATACCGAGACCGACGGCGTGTCCTACTCGAACCGGGGCACCTCTGAGGTGGTGATGCGCAATCAGTTCAAGGCCTGGAAGACCTACATGCAGCCGGTGATCGCCGGCGCCGCAGTCTGAAAGGGGCACCGCGATGGAACGCAAAGATGTCAGTCAGGCCCTCGGCACCGGCGTGGTGATTGAGGCGATCGAATCGATGACCGGCGCCGAGTCGATTGCGCCTGAGCACGTGGGCCGTGGACGCCTACCAGCCACCGGCTACGTGCCGCAGGCCGTTCCGGTGGACCCCGCTCTGCAACGAGAAGTCGAAATGCTGCTCTACCGCCAGGCAGCGATGCTCGACTCGAAAGCCTGGGCGCAGTGGTGTGGTCTGTTCAGTGACCACGGCATTTACTGGGTGCCCGCCACGCCCGACCAGACCGATTGGGAGGGCGAGCCATCGATTTTTGCCGAAGACAGCCTGCTTCGCGAGGTGCGGATGGGGCGGCTTCAGCACCCCAACGCCTGGTCACAGGCTGCCAGCTGGGCGACCAATCATTTGATCGGTAATATGGTGATTGAGTCGGCGGTCTCGGATCGGCTGGAGGTTTATTCCCGGTTTCAGATGATGGAAATGCGGCGCGACGACATCCGGCACTTTGCTGGCAGCTACCGGCACACCCTGGAGCGAGAGCGGGGGATGCTCAAGATCGCCCTCCAGCGGGTTGATCTGACGAATGGCCAGGGACTCTACGAGTACGTGCTGCAGGCCTGGATCTGAGTTCAATATCGGGTCCGCCACGCGGCCGCCGCCGAGCGGCGCTCTGGCGGCGGTTGGGCTGCGATCAGCTTTACCGCTTCGCATCAAGGTTATTGGCCCCTTGTCATCGTCCGGATTCGCTACGATATAGATGGTCTCTTTGTTGGTACCGGAGGGCAGGGTCATGAAACGGGTCATTCTTTTCATTCTCACCAACCTAGCGGTGATGCTGGTGCTCAGCATTGTCGTCAATGTTCTCGGGCTTAACCGCTTCCTGTCGAGCGCTGGACTCAATCTGGGCGCGCTGCTGGTGTTTGCGGCCGTGATGGGGTTTGGTGGCGCGTTCATCTCGCTCCTGATGAGCAAGCCCCTGGCCAAATGGTCCACGGGTGCGCAGATCATCAACGACTCGCCCGATCCCGGCCATCAGTGGATCGTTCGCACGGTGGCGCGATTCTCCCAGAAGGCAGGCATCAACATGCCCGAGGTCGCCGTGTATGAAGGAGAGCCCAATGCCTTCGCGACCGGCGCCTTCAAGAACTCGGCGCTGGTGGCGGTGTCGACGGGGCTTCTCCAGTCGATGAGCCGGGATGAGGTCGAGGCGGTCATCGGTCACGAGGTTGCACATGTGGCGAACGGTGACATGGTGACGCTCACGCTCATCCAGGGCGTCATGAATACCTTCGTAGTGTTCATTTCCCGGGTCGTCGGCTATGTAGTCGACCGCATGATTCTTCAGAACAAGGACGACGCGCCGGGTGTTGGTTACTTCGTGACCACCGTCGTCATGGATATTCTCCTGGGCGTGGTTGCTGCCATGGTGGTCGCGTGGTTCTCCCGCCAGCGTGAGTACCGTGCCGATTCCGGCGCCGCGCAGTACATGGGGCAGCGCCAGTCCATGATCAACGCGCTGGCTCGGCTGGGCAACCTTGACCCGGGCGAGCTCCCCAAGACTGTTCAGAACATGGGCATCAGTTCGCGGCCCAGCGGCATCATGGCGCTGTTTTCCAGCCACCCGCCCATCGAGGAACGCATCCGCGCGCTCCAGGCGCAGTAAACCTGTGGCGGGGGCCGCGCGCCCCGCGTTCGGCCGGGGTGCGTCTACGCGATGCGCGTTGGTCGAGGGCTCCTGTCGGCAAGCGCCATCATTTTTTGTACCATCTGCTCGAGCAGGGTGGCGCGCAGGCCTGGCTCGCGTTCCCACAGATTGAGGCGCTCAAGCGGGTCGGCGTTCAAATCGTAGAGCTCGCCCCAGTTGGCGCCCAGATAAAGGGTGATCCGGTGCTTGGTAGTCACCAGCGTTCGGGCGCGCACCGGCTCTGAAAAGCCAAGATAAGCGCGCTGATTATCGTCTTCGATCAGGATGGCATCAGGTTCGGCGCCCAGGGGTACCTCGGGTTGTGGAGCCAGATTGCGACCCTGCATGCCGTTGACCGGCGCGATGCCGGCACGCGCCAGCACGGTACGGGCGATGTCGATGCTGCTGCCGAGCGATTCAGTGCTCGTGCCCGGCTGCGATGCGGCCGGGTCGGACCAGATGAAGGGGATACGTATCAGCCCCTGGTAATGAATCGGGCCCTTCAGCATGAGACCGTGGTCGCCCATGTAGTCGCCATGATCACTGGTGAAGACCACCACCGTGTTATCAGCCAGACCCGATTCGCGAAGCGCGGTCAAAATTTGTCCTACCGCGTCATCAATCATGGTGATCATGCCATAGGTGAGTGCCAGGATTTCGCGTGTTTCGGCAGCACTCACCGCAAACATGCGCTGCGATGTGAGGATCGACTTGCCTCGCCTGCGCTCTTCGTGAATCCAGCGTACGTGCGCGGGCGCACCTGGCCCTGGTTCGGCACAGGTCTCGGGCGCCTGAACGGAGTCGGGCGAATACATCTCCCAGTATTGACCAGGCGGCGTGAAGGGATGGTGAGGGTCGGGAAAAGAGCACTTGAGAAAGAAGGGACGACCGCTGCCCGACGCTGCATGACGGCGCAGATAGTGGGCCGAGCGCTCCGCAATGTAGGCGCTTGAATAAAGGTGCTCGGGAAGCGGGGTGCGGCGAGCCTGCGGTGCCGAGAAGCGCGCATCGGGGATGCCACGACCGGGACCGCGGCACGCCTCGAAGTCAGGTATCTGCTCGGCGACCCAGCGGCTCCAGTCGCCGAAGGTCTCATCACCATGATGATTGCAGAGTTCGACATGCGAGAAACCGTAGTAGGGCAGGGTAAGTCGGTGCTCGGGGTGATTCCAGGAGGAACGCAGTTCCTGCCGGTAGGCGTCCTGCTCGAGATCGCTTTGAGTAGCTTCCGAATAGCCGGGCGTAGGCTTGAGTGTCCCCACATCGTCCGGGTCGACCAGAGGCGGACGGTCTTCCATGTTCTGCAGATGGCACTTTCCGATCAGCGCCGTTTCGTACCCGTGCTCAAGCAGCAACCGTGAAAACGTGGTGGCTTCGAGCGAGAGCGGAATGCCGTTGCTGCGCGAGCGGTGTACGGACGGCATGCGGCCGGTCATGATGCTCGCGCGGTTGGGCATACACACCGGCGTGGCAACGTGAAAGCGGTTGAAGCGCGTGCCGCGTGCTGCGAGGCTGTCGATATGCGGTGTACGTACGATGGGATTGCCGTAGCAGCCCAGATGGTCGGCGCGATGCTGATCGGTGATGATAAAAAGAAAATTCGGCTGTCTCATAGCGGGAGCGCTCAGAGGGGAACGGTGTAAGGCACGGTCAGCACAAATGCGCTGTCGGATTGGTGACCTGGGGAAGCCCGCCGGCGCAGTCAATCCGCGCGCAGGCCGCCCGCCACGATCACCTTGCGCCAGGTGTCGCTTTCACGGCGCAGGTAGTGGGCAAACTCATTCGCCGGAAGTGGCATCACCGCGGCGCCCGTCTCGCGGATACGGCCCACGAACTCGGCGTCACTTGCCACGGCGCGCAGAGCGTGCTGAAGCCTGTCCAGCACCGGCGCAGGCAGGCCCTTGGGCCCCAGCACACCCCAGGAGGCTGTGCCGTCAACCTGGGCGAGCCCAGCCTCGGCGGTGGTGGGCACGTCGGGTAATGAATCGATCCGTTTCTTTTCGGTAGTGACCAGTGGCTTGACTGCGCCGCTCCGGATGTGCGGCAGGATGGATGAGGTGACAACCACCATCAGATCAATATTGCCCGCGATCAGGTCGGTGATGGCGGGGCCGCCGCCGCGGTAGAGCACGTGGGTCAGGTCGGTGCGGGTGGCCTGGCGGAAGGTCTCGCCGATCAGGTGCAGCTCGGTTCCGCTTCCGGGCGTACCGTAAGTGAGCCGGCGCTGCGCGGCGAGCGCGAGCATGGCCTTCATATCGGTGACGCCCAGCTTCGCGCTTGCAACCAACAGAACCGGCTGGCTTGCGATCAGCCCGATGGGCGAAAAATCATTCAGGGGATCGAAGCTGGCTTTGGCGCCTGGCAGGTTGGGTGAGATGGTGAGCGAACCTACGGGTGCGAAGAGCAGGGTGTAGCCATCAGGCGCGGCCTGCAAGACCTGAAGCGCTCCCACTGCACCAGCGGCGCCGGGTTTGTTCTCGACCACCACCGGCTGGCCAAGCGGCGCGCGCAGGGCATGGGCAAGCATGCGGCCGATGACGTCGGTGCCGCCACCTGGCGCGAACGGAATCACAATCCGCACCGGACGTTCTGGGTAGCCTGAGGATGACTGGGCGCTGGCCGGTGCCCCGATCAGTAGCGCGGCGAGGCCGGCGAGCACAGCGGCAAGCCCCACCCGCCTGTGCGCGGGTGAAGCGAAATGTGCAGGGGTGGGCATGTGTTCGCGAGAGGGTCGGTTGACCATCGTTGTCTCCTCGTTTCGGTTACCTCGATGTTACCCGCTGATCTTTTGGCGCTGCCATGCGGACCGGCCCGTGGCGCGCGCCCGCCCACCCAGTCTTTGCGTTCCAATCAACGCTTGCTATGCTCGTGGCCTTCAAACTGGGTGGCACAGCCAGTCAAAAAAATCAGGGAGACCGAATATGGGCGCGAGCGACGTACCAGTGCTGGAGGGCGGTTTTGCGCCGATCGAGTCAGAGCGTGTCATCGAACTCACCGATATCGAAGGCGGGATTCCGGCTGACCTCAACGGTATCCACGTTCGTAATGGCCCCAACCGGCGCTTCGAGGCGCCAGGTCGTTATCACTGGTTTGACGGCGACGGCATGCTGCACTCGGTCGAGTTCGATCGTGGCCGCGCGCGTTACCGTAACCGCTGGATTCACACGGCGGCACTAGACGAGGAGTTGTCGGCCGGTCGCGCGTTGTGGCAGGGCGTGAAAGATCCGCCCCGACGCGATCGCCCCGATCAGCCCCTCAAGAACACGTCCAACACCGACGTCAAGTTTTTTGCTGGTGATCTGCTGACCATGTGGTATCTGGGCGGCACGGTATATCGCTGCAACCCCCACGATCTGTCCACCAGAGGCCCGCTCGCGCTCGATCCTCGACTCGAGGGCCTGCCGATCTCGGCGCACTCCAAGGTAGATGAGCGCACCGGCGAGTTTCTGTTCTTTGCCTATGGTAAGAAGGCCCCTTACATGCACTATGGTGTGCTGGATCGTCAGGGGGAGCTTCGCACGCTCATGCCGGTGGAATTGCCCGGGCCGCGCCTGCCGCACGACATGGCAATCACCACCCACTACACCATCCTGCATGACCTGCCGCTGTTCTACGACATGGATGCCTTCGCAGCGGGGCGTCACAAGTTGCGCTTTTACGAACAGATGCCCGCGCGCTTCGGCATTGTTCCGCGGCACGGCAATCCAAGCCAGATCCGCTGGTTCGAGGCTAACCCCATCTACATCTATCACGTGTCGAACGCCTGGGAAGAGGATGATGGCCAGGGTGGTATTGAAATCGTGATGACCGGCACGCCGTTCAAATTTCCACGCCGGCCCGACGGCCTGATTGACGCTACAAAGGTGCCGCGCTATTTCGCCGAACTTGACAACGACTGCATGTTCTACGAGTGGCGGTTTAACCTGCGCACCGGTCAGACGCGCGAGCGTGTCCTCGACGACTTCGTCAACACCGAGTTCCCGGTCATCAATTCCACCATGCAGGGTGTGCAAACACGCTACTCATGGAACCTGTTGATGGGTCGGGTCAATCGGCCTGAAGAGCCGCGATTCGGGGGGCTCACCCGCTACGATCTTGAGACCGGCCGTTGTCAGGTCTATCACGAGGGGCCCTCGAAGTGGTGGAGCGAGGCACCCTTTGCGCCGGCTGACGCCATGAAGGCCGAGGACGACGGCTATCTGGTCGGCTTTATGACCGACCACGAAACCCTTCAGTCCTACTGCAACGTGTTTGATGCCCGCGATATCAGCCGGGGTCCGGTCGCCCGAATCCGGGTACCCGAGCGGGTACCTAACGGGTTTCACGCCACCTGGGTGAGCGCCGAGCGCCTGCGTCGAGGCTGGTGACGCGCTCGTCGCCCGCCGCTTAAACAGGATGGACGCCGCGCTCGCCCAGCTGCTCCAGCTGATTGCAAACGGCATTGCAATCGGCGCCATCTATGCGCTGGTGGCACTGGGTCTGGTGCTCACCTACAAGGCAACCGAAGTACTCAATTTCGCCCATGGCGATATGCTGATGGCGTCGGCATTCGTGGGCTGGGCACTGATCGCTGGCGCAGGCTGGCCTTTCTGGCTAGCCATTCCGGCAGTGCTCGCGTTTGCTGCGGTGCTTGGGTGGACGATCGACCGGCAGCTACTGCGGCGTATCGCCGGGCAACCACAGTTTGCCGGTGTGATGCTCACCATTGCCATTGCTTTCATGATCCGCGGTGCGGTCAGCATGCTGTTCGGCCCGGACTCGCGTCGCTTCGAGGTCCCGTTTCAGGGCCGTACCCAGATCGGGCCGCTGGTCGTGAACGATCTGAACCTGGTGATTCTGGGCGTTGCTCTGCTGATCACTGTCACGTTGTTCTGGTTCCTGGGCCGTACGCCGCTTGGGCTGGCGATTCAGGCGTCATCGCAGAACCAGCTGGCCGCCTATCTCAATGGCATCCGGGTCAAGGCGCTGTCATCGCTCGTCTGGGCTTTGTCGGGAGCCATCTCGGCGGTGTGCGGGCTTCTGCTCGCGCCGGTAGCGCTGGTCGACATTGGACTCTGGGTGGTGGTGCTGAAGGCGTTGGCAGCACTTGTGCTGGGTGGCTTTGGCAGCGTGCCCGGCGCCATTCTAGGCGGGGTACTGATCGGGGTCATCGAACAACTGGCGGGCGTTTATCTGCCCGACGGCAGCAAGGACGTCGCGGCGTATCTGGTGCTGATTGGCGTGCTGGTGGTCTGGCCGCGCGGCCTTCTCGGCGAAGCACACGGGCGACGGGTCTGAGGCCATGCGCTTTCCCTACGACACCTCTTACCTCGATGGCTTTCGGCTGGTCCGCTATCGACAGGACTGGATCCTGTGGGGGCTCCTGCTTGCAGTTCTCGTTGCCGCGCCCGCTTTCCTGCCAAAATTTTTCATTGGCGAAGTCACCTATCTATTCATTCTTTGCGTGGCGAGCCTGGGCCTGATGGTGCTCACCGGCTACACTGGGCAGGTATCTCTGGGGCATGCCGCATTCGTTGCGATCGGTGCCTATTCGCATGCGTGGCTGCTGTCGCAGGGCGTGCCCTGGGTGCTGAGCGTAGGGGGCGCCACCGCCCTGTCGGCGCTGGTGGGATTGTTGATCGGCCTGCCCGCCATCCGGGTGTCCGGGCTTTATCTGGCCATGGTCACGCTCGCCTTTTCAATGGTCGTTGAACAGGTGGCGGGTCGCTGGAAGAGCGTGACGGGCGGGCATAACGGCATGCCAGTCCCCGACCTGGTGGTCTTTGGGCTCTCGCTGGGTGGGCTCAAGCCTTTCTACTACCTCAGTCTTGCGGTACTGGTGCTGGTGGTACTGGGGCTTGCCAACCTGATGCGAAGTCGAACAGGGCGCGCTTTTATCGGTGTGCGCGATTCCGAGGCGGCCGCCCATGCGCTGGGCATTCAGGTGGCTGGCGCCAAGGTTCTGGCCTTCGTGGTGTCTGCCGCTGTGACTGGACTGTCGGGGGCGCTGCTCGCACACCATGTGCAGTTCCTGTCGCCCGAGGCCTTCAGTATGCTGCTGTCACTCGAACTGGTGCTGATGGTGGTGATTGGCGGTCTGGGATCGCTTCGCGGGGCGGTACTGGGCGCGCTTCTGATCGGCATGCTGCCCACGCTCATCTCGCGCGTGAAGCCGCTGCTGCCCGATCACATTGCCAAGCAGATGGGGCTGGAAATTTTCATGTTCGGCCTGGTGCTTGCGCTCTTCGTACTGTTCGAGCCTCGTGGCCTGAATGGCCGGTGGCTCAAGTTCCGCGCTTTCCTCGAAAGCTTCCCCCTTTACCGGCGCGACACCTTCCGGCGCGGCAAGACCTACATGAAGTCGGAGCGCTACCGATGACGGCACGCGCTCACTCTCTCAGGCAGGGTCCCATGCTTGAGGTCGAGAACCTGTCGCTTGCCTTTGGTGGCGTGCGGGCAATCGATGCACTCAGTTTTAGGGTGGAACCTGGTGAGGTGTTTGCGATCATCGGGCCCAATGGCGCGGGCAAGACCAGCGTCTTCAATGCGATCACCCGTGTCTTCGATCCGCAAGGCGGTTCAATTCGCGTGAGGGGCTGCGATATGCTCGCGCTCAAGCGTCACCAGGTAATTGGTGCAGGCGTAGCGCGCACCTTCCAGAACATCGAGCTCTTTGAAGGCGCAAGCGTGCTCGATAACCTGATGCTGGGGCGGCATCGGTTCCCTCAGGGCAGCTTTCTCGCCCAGTGGTTCCGGCCGCATTGGGTGGCGCGCGCCGAGGCCGCCTCGCGCGAGCGCATCGAAGACATCGTCGAATTGCTTGATCTCGCGGCGTGGCGGAATGCCCCGGTGGCGGGGCTGCCCTATGGCGTGCGCAAGGTGGTGGAATTGGCGCGCGCACTGGCCGCCGAACCTGCACTGCTGTTGCTCGACGAACCTGCCTCGGGGCTCAACCCAGAAGAAACCCGCGACCTGTCGTTCTGGATCGACGATATCCGTCACGATCTGGGCATCACCGTGGTGATGGTTGAGCACGATATGTCGCTGGTGGCGCGTGCGGCGGATCGCGTGCTCTGCATGAATCAGGGGGCCGCGCTTGCGCTGGGTAAGCCCGCCGAGGTGCAGTCTGACCCGCGGGTAGTCGCCGCTTATCTTGGGGCCTGATCGTGGCCGAGCCGCTCCTGTCGGTACGCAACCTTGAAACCTGGTATGGACCGGTCGCGGCGATCCGCGGCGTCTCGCTCGATGTGCCGGACGGTGGCTTTGTTACCGTGCTGGGCGCGAATGGCGCAGGCAAGACTACGCTCCTAAATACCATCGCCGGTGTGATTGATCCTTTCAAGGGAAGCGTTCGGTTTCACGGACAGGACATCACCGCGAAGGATGCCGATGAAGTGGCGCGACAAGGGGCGGTGCTGGTGCCCGAGGGGCGGCAG
>SYIM01000092.1 GCA_005798775.1 Burkholderiales bacterium | reverse complement strand
CAGCTGATGGAGCTGGGCGAGGCCGAAGCGATCGGCGCGATGGATCACGATGGTGTTCGCACTGGGCACATCGATGCCGGTTTCAATGATGGTCGTGCAGAGCAGCACGTTGAAACGCTGCTGGTGAAAATCGCGCATGACGCGTTCGAGTTCGCGCTCGGGCATCTGCCCGTGGGCCACCTGGACGCGAGCTTCGGGCATCAGCTCCTCCAGCCGGGTACGGCGGTTGTTGATCGTGTCAACTTCATTGTGGAGAAAATAGGCCTGGCCGCCGCGTTTCAGTTCGCGTAGCAGTGCCTCGCGGGTGGTGGCGTCGGACTCCCGGCGAACGAAGGTACGGATGGCGAGGCGCTTCTGCGGTGCAGTGGCAATGACAGAAAAGTCGCGGATGCCTTCCAGGCTCATCGCAAGGGTCCGCGGGATGGGTGTGGCGGTGAGGGTGAGTATGTCGACCTCGGCCCGCAGCGCTTTGAGCGTCTCCTTCTGGCGGACGCCGAACCGATGTTCTTCGTCGATGATGACCAGACCAAGATTTCGGAATTTGACGTTGGCCGACAGGAGCTTATGCGTGCCGATCACGATGTCGATTTCACCGCGGTTGATCTTCTCTATGGCCTCGCGGGTTTCAGCGGCAGAACGAAACCTTGAGAGTTCGGTCAGTCGCACCGGGAAGTCGGCAAACCGGTCGGAGAAGGTGCGGAAGTGCTGTTCCGCAAGAAGCGTGGTCGGACACAGCACCGCCACCTGCCGGCCATCAGCGGCAGCAATGAAGGTCGCCCGGAGCGCAACCTCGGTTTTTCCAAAGCCCACGTCTCCGCAGACCAGTCGATCCATGGGACGCGCAGCGATCAGGTCCTGCACGACGGCATGAATCGCTGCCAGCTGATCGGGCGTTTCCTCAAAACCAAAGCCTTCGGCGAAGGCCTCGTAGTCGCGTGCAGCAAAGCCGAAAGCGTGACCGGTGCGCGCCGCCCGGCGGGCATAGAGATCAAGGAGCTCCGCTGCGGCGTCGCGGGCATGGCGAGCGGCCCGTGCCCGTGCCTTTTCCCATTGGCCAGAGCCCAGCTGGTGAAGCGGTGCGTCTTCCGGTGCGGCGCCGCTGTAGCGGCCGATTACATGCAGCTGCGCAACTGGCACGTAGAGCGTTGCTTCACCCGCGTACACCAGATGCAGAAATTCGGTGGGGCCATCGCCCAGATCCATGGTGAGCAAGCCCTGGTAGCGGCCGATGCCATGCTGAACATGCACCACCGGGTCGCCGATCTTCACTTCGGCGAGATCGCGGATCAGCGCGTCGACATTTGTTGCGCTTTCGCGTCGCCCGCGCCTGGAGCGTCTTGCTGTGCCTGCGAAGAGTTCGCCTTCAGTGATGACCGAAAAAGTGCCGTCGGCGAGCGAAAAGCCTTCGTGCAGCGGCCCAACCACCAATGCTGAGGCGAGCGTCTTTTCGATGAACTGCTGCCAGCTGTCAACGACCGGCGCATCGATGCCCTCCTGTTGGAGGAGCTCGGCGATGGTTTCGCGGCGGCCAGGCGACTCGGCGACAATCAGCGTACGTCCCTGGGCGCTATCCAGCCAGTCCACCAGACGTCCGAGCGGACGCTCGGCGCGGCGGCTGACCTCCAGGTGGGGCAGGGGGGCTGCATAGCAGTCGTGGGGAGGGTTCGGGCTGCCGGTGGCGGGGTTCGTTTCGACGGTGGTGACAGCCCCTTCTCCAAATGGCGACGGTCCGCTCGTGATGCGGGGCATTGTCCAGCGCCCAAGCCTTCGGGCGAGTGCGAAAAAATCGTCAACCGTGATGAAAAGTTCGGCTGGCGAGAGCAGTGGTCGCTCCGGGTCGTGCGCGAGAAAGCGGTGCCGTTGGCCGGCATCGAGCAGAAAGCGCGCGGCTGCCTGCTCGACATCGCCATGCGTGAGCACAAGCGAGTTGTCGCGCAGATAATCGAAGACAGAGGCCATGGTGCCGTGAAAGAGCGGCATCCAGTATTCGATGCCTGGCGCCAGTACGCCGTTGGCGATGTCACGGTAGATGGGGCTTCGCGACGGATCGCCTTCAAAGCGTTCGCGCCAGCGTGCCCGAAAAGCGTTGCGCGCCTCGTCGTCGACCGGGAACTCCCGCCCGGGCAGGAGGCGTACCTCCTGAGTGGCGTAGAGGCTGCGCTGGGTGTCGGGGTCAAACGTACGGATCGATTCGAGTTCATCATCGAACAAGTCGAGCCGGAAGGGCAACGTCGAGCCCATTGGATAGAGATCGATCAAGCCGCCGCGGACACAGTATTCGCCGGGATGAACGACCTGGCTGACATGGTTGTACCCCGCGGCAGTGAGCTGGGTGCGTAGGCGCGCTTCATCGAGCTTCTGGCCCTTCCTGAAGCGGAAGGTCCGGGCGGCGACAAAGGAGGCCGGGGCGAGCCGGTGCAGGGCCGTGGTCGCAGCGGTCACCACCACGTCAAGGGTGCCCGCCGATAGCGAATGAAGTGTGGACAATCGTTCGGAGATCAGATCGTCGTGGGGCGAGAACGCGTCCCACGGAAGTGTTTCCCAGTCGGGTAGCAAGGCGATCCGTAGGGCTGGCGCAAACCACGCGAGTTCGTCACGTAGCCTGGGGGCATCCGCAGCCGAGCCTGTCACCAAAAGCAGTGTCCGACCGTGTGCGGCTTCGCGCGTGGCGAGTGCGGCAATCAGGGCCGCGTCAGACGACCCATGACAGGCGGGTAGCGACGAGATATGACCAGTGCGGGGCGGCGCGGGCAGGGCAGCGGGTGCGACAGACCGGTGAGTTGGGGGAAGGTTCAAAGGGTTCAAGCGTAGAATTTTAGCTTTACGTGTGAATGACCATGCTGGACGACAGAGAACGCTACTGGGCGGTGGTACCCGCTGGGGGAACGGGCTCGCGCCTGGGTGCCCAGGTGCCCAAGCAATATCTGTTGCTTGGCGGCCAGACGATGATCGAGCGCTCGGTCGCTGCGTTGTCGTGCGCACGCTGGATCGAGCAGGTGGTGGTGGTTGCTGCGCCCGGTGACCCTCAGGCGGCTCGCCTGTTTGCTGGGCAGACCCGGGTCCATGTGCTGGCCCGTGGGGGAGCTACGCGCCGAGACAGCGTGCTTGCCGGGGTGAATTACCTGCTTGGTTCGATCAGCGCCCGCCTGAACGATTGGGTCCTGGTGCATGATGCGGCGCGTCCCGCAGTGTCGCCGGCCGCGCTTGAGCGGTTGAAGACCACGGTAGCTGGTTGCTCCGGCGGCGGGCTGCTCGCATTGCCGGTCGCCGATACGGTCAAGCGCGCGCATCCTGAAGTACCCGCGATACCCGGGGAGAGGGTCGCTGCCACCGTTGATCGGCAAGGTCTGTGGCTCGCCCAGACGCCTCAAATGTTCCGACTGGGGGCGCTCGCTCGGGCGCTCGCCCGATTTCCCGAGGTCACCGACGAGGCATCGGCGATGGAGGCTGCAGGGGAGCCGGTACGTTTGGTTGAGGGAGACCGCATGAACTTCAAGGTCACCACGCCTGACGACCTCGATCTGATGCGCAGACTGCTCGGAGACTGACCATGGGGTTTCGAATCGGACAAGGCTTCGATGTGCACGCGCTGGTGCCAGGTCGCCGGCTGGTGCTGGGGGGGGTGGAGATCGCGTTTGAGCGCGGCCTGCTGGGCCACTCTGATGCCGATGTGCTGGCGCATGCGGTGACCGATGCGCTGTTGGGGGCGGCCGGTCTTGGCGACATTGGTCGCCACTTTCCGGATACCGATGCCCGCTTTGCGGGTGCTGACAGCCTGGTTCTGCTCGCAGAGGCCGCGCGGCGGGTGAGGGAGGCAGGTTATTCGGTTGGAAACGTGGATGCCACCATTGTTGCCCAGGCGCCCAGAATGGCCCCGCATATTGATGAAATGAATGCACGTCTTGCCCGGGCGATTGGTGTCGAGGTCGGACAGATCAACGTGAAGGCGCGCACCACCGAGCGCCTGGGTTTCGAGGGGCGCAGTGAGGGAATCTCCGCACATGCTGTCGCGCTACTGGTGGGTTGACGAATACGATTGTCCGCATCGACGTGCGCGCGTTCAAGGTCTGGGAGTCCAGGGATCATGGTTGATGGGGTGACACACAATGCCCAGGCGGGCCGGTTCGAACTGAGAATGGAGGGCGGGCTCTGCCGAGCCGACTACCGTCTTGATGGCGCCGTGATGAATGTCCATCACACCGAAGTGCCGCCGGCCCTGGAAGGGCGGGGCCTTGCCTCGAAACTGGTCTTGGCCGTGTTCGAGCACGCGCGCCGTCATGCGCTCAGGGTTCGTCCGAGCTGCTCCTACGTTCGGGCCTGGACGCGGCGCCACCCAGAGGTGGCGGATCTGGTTGAGCTGTGAGGCGCGTGCAGCCTATGCCAGCGTATCCGGCTAAAGATATTCGCTGATCTCGATCAGGTTGAGGTCGGGGTCGCGCAGGTAGATCGACCGAATCGGGCCACTTGCGCCTGTTCGTTGCACCGGCCCTTCTATGATGGGCCACTGCACTGTGTGCAGATGCTCGATCACTTTTTCAAGCGGACAGTCGGCGATCAGGCAGACATCGATCGATCCTGGAACAGGCAAATGCGCCCGTGGTTCGAATTCAGCGCCTTTCACATGCAGGTTGATTTTCTGCCAACCGAAGCGGAAAGCCATTCGATCCACCGGTGGCGTGCCGCTACGAAAGCGCTCAAGCGTCATCCGCAGGACCCGAACATAAAAGTCGATACAGCGCTCGGCATGTGACGTGGTCAGAACGAGATGGTCAATTCGATCGATCATGGCGGGCCTCCTGATGAGTTGCCGCAAGGGTATTCTGGACGACTCAACGAATCAGCTATCAGAACTGCAGGCGCCTATCGCCTGGCCGCCAAGCAGGCCCGCATGGCGGGTGGCGCAAGTTCGTGGTCCGCCGGCGGTTCGATTTTGACCATCGCGAGGGTATGCGGCGAGGCTTGACGGCCTGCTCGCGGTGGTGCACGCACTCATCGGGACACCGAGCCAGAGTGAACTTGATCTTCGTGGAGGCGGCCAGGCCCGATCCACCGCATCGCCCGACCCGGCAAAAAGGGATGGTTGGTTCGCTTGCGGCAGAGCGCCTGGAGTTGATCGCATCGCGCCCGATCTCTCAGGTCAAACGCGCCTAAACACGCGGTACTGCGCCGCGCGACTGCGGGTCGGCGAGGAAGTCGAAATCCACCCCTTGGTCGGCCTGGGTAACGGTTTTCAGAAAAAGTTGCCGGTAGCCGCGAGGGGCGGTGGGTACGGTTTGCCTTCGCCCAGCAGCGCGTTGCGCGAGTTCCTCGGCACTGACAAGGAGTTCGAGTGATCGCTTTGCAACCGAGAGCCGAATCCGATCGCCGGTACGCGCCAGCGACAGCGGACCGCCCACCGCCGACTCCGGCGTGACATGCAGCACGACGGTGCCGAAGGCCGTTCCACTCATTCGCCCGTCAGAGATTCGAACCGCGTCTTTCACGCCTTGCCGCAGCAGCTTGCGCGGAATCGGAAACGCGCCCGCCTCCGGCATGCCTGGCGCGCCTTTTGGGCCGATATTGCGCAAGACCAGCACATCGCCCGGATGAACGTCGAGATCATCCCGGTCAACGCGGGCTGCGAGGTCGGCAGCATCCTCGAAAACGAACGCGCGGCCTTCGTGCTCCATCAACGCAGCGGAGGCGGCTGATTGTTTGATGATGGCCCCATCGGGGGCAAGATTACCTCGCAACACAGCGATGCCGCCCTCGGGGTAAATGGGTGTGTCCCGGTTACGAACGGTTTGCTGCGGAAACGACGGCGCGGCTGCGTCAAGTTCTTCGCCGAGGGTACGTCCGGTGACGGTGAGCGCGTTCAGCCTCAAGAGCGGGCGCAGTTCTCGAAGCAGTGTCGCCATGCCACCCGCAGCGTGAAAGTGCTCCATGTAGTGCTCGCCTGAAGGCTTCAGGTCGAGCAGCACCGGGGTGTCGCGCGACATGCGGTCGAGTGCGTCGAGGTCGAAGCGAAAGCCCACCCGACCTGCGAGCGCTGCCAGATGTACGATGCCATTGGTGGAGCCGCCGATCGACAGCAGCACCCGAAAAGCATTGTGAAAGGCGTCTTCGGTGAGGATCTGTCGCGGGGTGAGGCGACTGGCGGTCAGCCGGACCGCCTGCAAGCCGGTGAGCTCAGCCGCCCGCATCCGGTCGGCGGTGACCGCAGGAGGGGTGGCCGCACCTGGCACGCTCATGCCGAGCGCCTCGACCACGCAGGCCATCGTACTGGCGGTTCCCATCACCGAGCAGGTTCCCACGCTCGGGACCAACTGGTCATTGACCGCGGCGATCTCCTGGTCGTCGATTTCTTCGGCGCGGTACCGTGCCCAGTATCGCCGGCAGTCGGTGCATGCCCCGACCGTCTGCCCTCGGTGCGAGCCGGTTAGCATCGAGCCGGTGACCAGCGAAATGGCGGGAATATCGGCCGAGGCTGCGCCCATCAGCTGCGCCGGAACAGTCTTGTCGCAGCCCCCGATCAGTACCACTGCATCCATGGGCTGCGCCCTGATCATTTCCTCGGTATCGATCGCCATGAGGTTACGCAGATACATGCTGGTGGGAAAGGCGAAGCTTTCATGGACCGAGATGGTAGGAAAGCGCACTGGAAGCCCCCCCGCGAGCAGGATGCCGCGCTGCACGGCTTCGATCAGCTGAGTCATATTGCCGTGGCACGGGTTATAGCCGCTTGCCGTGTCGGTGATGCCGATTACGGGCCGCGACAGGGCGTCGTCGGTGTAGCCCGCGCCCTTGATGAATGCTTTCCTGAGAAACAATGAAAAGCCGGCGTCACCATAACTGGTCAGACCCCTGCGCATGCCTGAGGGCGACTCGTCGGTGGCGCCGGGCGTTACTTGGTTCGGAGCGGGCGGTTTGCGGTCGGTCACGATAAGCCTCGTTATGCACGGGGGTCAGTGCGGGTTGGCCCCGCGCTCTTCGGAAAGGTCGTCCTCAGCGATGGGCTGCGCGTGGCGCGGCAGGTCATCAAGGCCGAGAATGACCCGCATGGGTTGGGCCTCGATGCCCAATCGGGTTAGAAGCGTCTGGAGAGCACCGCTCGCCAGGACCTGGTATTCGATGAGTCGCGCGGGGCCAATGGAATCGCCCGCCTCAGCCGTGTGTGACGGATGGCACATGAGGACCGATCCGTCGGTAGCGTGGGCTAACCAGCCTTCCAGAAGCGTCTGGTAGGCGCTGGCCTGAGCATTGAAACCGTACACACCCATGAGCGTGGCGTTCATTCGTACCCCCTGCCGTGCTGCGTCGCGCCTCATCGCATAGCCGCCCAGTCCCGCGATGATTGCTGCCTTGAGCCTGGCGCCTGCTGGCAGTGTGGCGGGCAGCGAGCCCAGCGGATGAACTGCCTGTGCGCCGATGACCCGGCTCCGCGCAGGCACGGTACAGCGCAGCCAGGGTTGCTGGCTCGAGCGATAGCGGCCGGCGAGTTCATCGAGGAGTTCCGCTCGAACGCCCGGAAGCTGATGAACGTGCTGATGACCGTCGATGTAGGCAGGCGCGCGGCCTAGCGCGGCTTCGAACGTATTGAGCTGAAGGCGGAGTTCCGCCCGGACCGAACGCAGGTCAAGCCGCCAGGTATAGGACTCCAGGATCAGTGATCGCAGCGCCTGCGGTGCCCGGTTCAGGGGGCGTTCGGTCAGGTCGAAATGCAGCCCGATGTCGGATTGCAGCGACGTGCGAATCTTAAGCGCCTTGGCCGATACGGGCCAACTCGGTCCGCCTGTCATGCAGCCCAGGGCCTGAATGCTTCGCGCTTCGGCAAGCTCCAGGACGGCGGAATCGATGCCTGCGTGCAGACCAAAGTCATCGGCCGCGATGCAGATCCGCCGCTGCGGCGCGTTCAGCGCGTGAGGGGGTGGCGTCATCTCGGCACGCTCTCGCAAAGCACGTTTGATTCCGGGCGTGACGAATCAAACCGCCAGAGGGTCGACCCGCGCCATTCACGCACGCGCTCGGAAGTCGCCAGCGCCTGATGGTTCGCATCGGCCTGCGCAAAACCAATGATCCAACTGCGCGGCTGGGCGCACAGGCTTGCGAGCAGTCGCTCGGGCGTGATGAGGATCTGCTCGGCAAGGACAGGGTTGAACCGTCGCGCGTCAGCCAGTTCTTTGCGCCAGTTATCGCGGCTTAGAACGAACGCCTCGTCGTTCCAGCGGTCGACCACGCGGATCGGCGCCTGCAGTCGGGCGTAGAGGCCGGCGTCAAAATCGAAGCGGTTGAGCATGAAGACTGCGTCGCCAGGTTGCGAGTGGGCTCCAATCCATCGTGACAGGTCGCGGCTCGATGGCGTCGGTCGATAGGCGATCACGATCACGGCGGCTAGACTAGCAACGATGCCCAACGCGGCGGCTCCCTTCCAGAACCGAATTGCGATACGACCAGGATTGCCTCGCACGCGCAGGCCCGCCGCAGCCAGAAGCGCAAGTGGCGGTACCGCGGGAAGCACATAGCCCAACAGCTTTGAGCGAGGGATTGAGAACAACAGGATGACTGCGGCAACCCAGATCCAGCAGACAAGCGCAAGGTCGCGCTCGGGACCAGCCGGGAGGCGCTCACCGAGCGCGCGGCGAGCGATCCATACGAGCCAGGGAAGAAAAAACAAGCCGAGCACCGCGGGGTAGAACCATACAGGCTGCTGGTTGTTAAAGCCCCCGGCGGCAAATCGTGTGAAGTGCTGGTAGACAAAAAAATAGTCGAGAAAGCCTGGGTGAATACCCTCCACGAGCAGGAACCAGGGGGCTGCGATCAGCACGAACACCACCGGGCCTTCCGGACAATGGGTGACGATTCGAATAATGGTGCGCCAGCGTCCGGATAAAAGAAGCCAACCACCGATGACACCCATCGGGATGACGATACCGATCAGCCCTTTGGCAAGGATGCCGAGTGCAGCGGCGATCCATGCCACTCGGAGCGCTGGGCGACCCGCGCGCGGGTTGCTGTCCATCAGCAGCGTTGCGTGGGCGAGCGCGACGATCGAGAGCGTGATCAGTCCGGCCACCAGCATGTCGAGGTTGGCGTATTGACCGGCCACCAGCGCGAGGGGCTGGGCGAGCAGGGCCAGCGCGGCAATGCTTGCCGGGCCTGGGCCGAGCCAGCGTCGCACCAGCCAGTAGGGGCCCGCCACAGCCAGCGAAAAGCCGATGGCGGGCGCCACGCGGGCGGCCCACTCGGTCAGCCCGAAACCGGCAAGCGAACTTGCGGTGATCCAGTAAAAAAGTGGCGGCTTGTGGAAATACGGCAGGCCGTTCAGCGTGGGGGTGAGCCAGTCACCCGACCGCAGCATTTCCCAGGCTACCCCGGCATAGCGGCCCTCGTCGGGAAGAAGCAGTGGCCGCAGCCACGCGGTGCATGAAGTCAGTGCAAAGGCCAGGAGAGCAAGCTTGAATGCCGTGCGAAGCGCCTCGCTGTCGGTGCGCAGTGGCCCGGCGTTCATTGGGCGGGGGGCTCCAGCCCGCGGCCGGTTCGTGCCGACACCACGAAAAGGGGCCGGGACTTGACCTCTTCAAAGATCCGCCCAACGTACTCACCCACCACGCCAAGTGAAAAAAGCTGAATGCCCGAGAACAGCATGAGGCCCACGACGATGGTGGTCCAGCCGGAGACGTCATTGCCAAATAGAACATAGCTGGCGATGAGCAGGATGCCGTAAAGCAGCGCAGGAATGGCAAGCAGAAGTCCCGCAAGGCTGACTGCCCGAAGCGGCCATTTGGTGAATGCGGTCAGGCCGTCGAGCGACAGGCGGATCAGATCGAGCGCTCCAAAGCGCGTCACGCCAACGGTGCGGTCTTCCGGGGTGTAAGGCAGGGCTATGGTTCGAAATCCCACCCATGCGTAGAGCCCCTTCAAAAACCGGTTGCGCTCAGGCATGGCAAGGAGGGCATCGACCACCCTCCGATCCATGAGGCGGAAGTCGCCCGCACCGGGCGGCACTTCGAACCGGTCGGCGGCATTCAGAAGGCGGTAAAAAATGCCAGTTCCTGCTCGCTTGAACCCGCTTTCGCCGCTTCGGTCTTCGCGGACTGCGTAGACCATTTCGGCGCCCCTGCGCCAATGGTCGACGAAGGTTTCGATCATGGCGGGCGGATGTTGAAGGTCGGCATCGATCATGACGACCACCTCGCCGAGTGCGTGGGTGAGGCCAGCCGTGAGCGCGGCCTCCTTGCCAAAATTTCGCGACAGTTTGAGAAGGACCAACCCGGGAACAGTACCGGCGTCGATCTGGCTCTCGACCCAGGCGGCAGTGTCGTCGCTGCTGCCGTCATCGACGACCAGGATTTCGCAGCGTTCAGCGCATCGCGTGAGCGTATCGGCGAGCAAGGGGAGCAGGCGCGCAAGGTTGACCCGCTCGTTCTTGCACGGAACGATGCACGAGAGCGACTCCGGTGGGGCGGCAGGTACGGGGGTCATGGAACGGACGGATTATAGTCGCGGAGCCCATTCAGCGAGGGTGTGGTGTCGCGGGTGCGGTGTCGCGGGTGTCGCGGGTTGACACCACGGCAGTGGGTCCGTAAGGTTCGCCGCCATCCTGTGCCGGGCGTGCCGGCGCAGCAGCAGGGTCAGAGGATCATTGCTCATGGAGATCGCGATTCTTGGGGGCGGTCATGGCTGCCACGCGGCGGCGGCCGACCTGTCGGAGCAAGGCCATCAGGTGCGGTTTTGGCGACGCGACCGGGCGGCGTTGTGGGCGCTTCGGGAAGCCAAGGGGATTCTGCTTAAAGATGCTGCCGGAGACAGGCGGGTGTCGCTTCACCGGATCTGTGAGGATATCGGCGACGCGGTTCGGGGTGCCGAACTGATCGTGCTGCCGACCCCCGCGACGGCTCAGCGCGACATCGCGATATCGGCCGCGCCGTATCTGGCTGACGGTCAGGTGGTGTTCCTAGCACCTGGCACTTTCGGAAGCTACCTGATGAGCCGATGGGTGGCGGAGACGGGCAGCCGGGCCCAGGTCGCCTGGGCGGAGACCGGGACCTTGCCCTATCTCGCCCGGCTTCACGGGGCGCACGAGGTCAATGTCACGGTTCGGGCGGTTCGTCTTCCGACCAGCGTCTTTCCTTTCGCTGAGGCTGCGCGAGCGCTCGCCGTGATCCGCAAGGCATTCCCCAGTGTTCATGGCTGTGGCAACGCACTTTCAGGGGCGCTCATGAACGCGGGGCCGATCATCCATCCGCCGCTGGTGGTGATGAATGCCGCCCCGCTCCAGCATCATGCCCGCTGGGATATCCACTCCGAGGGCACCCAGCCCGCGGTTCGCGCGGTGACCGATCGACTTGATGCCGAGCGAATCGCGATACGCGAGGCGCTGGGCTATCCGGCGCCCCACTATCCGCTTGCCGACCACTACAGCAGTGATCGGTGGATGTATGGCGACGCGCATCGTAAGCTTCAGAAATCGGGCGACTGGCGCGAACACATCAACCTGACTACTCACCGCTATGTCACCGAGGATGTTGAACTGGGCCTGTCGCTTCTCGCATCGGTTGCGCGGTGGGCGAGGGTTGATGCGCCGGTGTCGCACGGCCTGCTCGCGATTGCGGGTGGCTGGCTGGGTCGCGATTTGCGCGTGGGTGCCCGAAGTTTCGAGGCGCTGGGCCTCGCGGACTGCAGCCAGGAGGCACTGGCGAAATTGCTTGAAGAGGGGGCCCAGTCATGACCGTTGCCAGTCGTCCACGTTTTGCGGCGGCTGGCGCCGGGCGTATGGGACGGAGTATTGCGCTCGCCTTCGCTTGGGCTGGATATCGTGTCAGCCTGATTGATCTCAAACTACGTTCGCCAGCCGACCGGGATCGGCTGGCAGGCGAGATTGAAGCCGAGCTTCGTGCGAGTCTCGCCGCGCTGGTGGGTCTTGGAGCACTCGAAGCCGATCAGGTGTCGGTGCTGCTTGCCAGAATTGAATGCGTCTTCGCCGACGCTGCACACGACGCACTGGCTGCCGCGCTGCTGGTTTTCGAGGGGGTTCCCGAGACGATTGAAGCCAAGCGCGAGGCTTTTTCGATCCTGGCAGCGGCGTGCACCCGCGACGCGATTCTCACCTCGACCACCAGCAGCATTCTGGTGACCGAACTGGCGCCGCTGGTACCCAATCCGGAACGCTTTCTGAATATTCACTGGCTGAATCCAGCGTATCTGATCCCGGTGGTGGAATTATCGGTTCATCCTGGTACCGCCCCGGACGCTCTGGCTCGTGCGCGCTCGCTGATGGAATCAATCGGCAAGATTCCGGTGGTGTGTGGGGCAACGCCGGGCTATATCGTGCCGCGCCTGCAGGCGCTGGTGATGAATGAGGCTGCGCGCATGATCGAAGAGGGTGCGGCCACCCCTGAGGAAATCGACCGCGCAACCCGATTCGGCATGGGGCTCCGGTTCGCCGCCATTGGCGTCGTGGAGTTCATCGACTTTGGCGGTGCCGACATTCTTCATCATGCGAGCCGCGAGATGTCGGCCTCGGTCAGCGCCGAGCGCTACCGCGCGCCCAAGGTGATCGGTCAGATGATCGCCGACGGTACGCTGGGGCTGAAGAGCGGCCGAGGCTTTTACGACTACTCGGGGCGTGATGTCGCAGCGTATCGGCAGGACGTATTGTCCCGTACCCTGGGCATGCTTCGACATGCGGGTGGCTTCCGACCCGCATCCCGTGACACAATTTCCTGAGAACGGCAGACGGCAGGCGAGCCGCTCACGACACCAACCCCGGAGGATGCCCCAATGATTCGTTGCTACAAGTTTGGCCTGGCTGCCGCTGCACTGCTGCTGTCCGCCGTCTTTCCCGCCTCGGCCCAGCAGGTGACGCTGCGGGCGGTGAACGCATTTCAGGAAGGTACGACCTACGCGCGAAATTTCGAGCGCTTCGTTGAAAAGGTTAACCAGGAAGGGAAAGGACTGGTCCAAATCAACTATCTGGGGGGGCCCAAGGCCATCCCCACCATGGAGCAGGGCGCAGCGCTCCGAAATGGCGTGGTCGACCTTTCCAACACAACCACTTCGTTCATTGCCAGTGTGTCACCGGAGTCGCTGTCGGTGAACTATGCGTCGGTTCCCTGGGCGGAAATGCGCCGCAATGGCACGGTTGAGTTTCTGAATAAGCTGATGATGGAAAAGGGCCTCTATTACTTCGCCCGTACCGGTGACGGCGTGCCTTATCACATCTACCTCAACAAGCGGATCGACAAGGCTGACCTGAGCGGGCTCAAGATCCGGATCGCCCCCATCTATCGCGAATTTTTCACGCGACTGGGCGCGTCGGTCATGCAGGTTGCGCCCGGAGAGGTCTACACCGCGCTCGACCGTGGGGTGGTCGACGGCTACGGCTGGCCGCTTCTGGGTATTTTCGACCTGGGCTGGCACGAAAAAACCCGGTATCGCCTCGACCCCGGCTTCTACAATGTCGAATTGGGCGTGATCTTCAGCGCCAAGAGCTGGAATGCACTGAATGCCGCGCAGAAAGCCTTCCTCGAGAAACAGGGCGTGTGGCTGGAAAGCCTCAACGCCGATATGGCGACCAAGGCGGGGCCCGCCGAAATCAAGCGGCAGGCTGATGCCGGTATCGAGGTCATCCGACTGCCGGAGGCCGAGGCGAATAAATTTCTGCAACTGTCACTGGACGCCGGGTGGGCGGGGGTGATTGCCACGAGCCCACAGCATGGACCGAAGCTGCGTCAGCTGATGGCGCCCTGATATTTCGGGCTCAGGAGAGCGCTGCGTGTATGCCTTGCTGATGCGGGCGTGCGGTGCCATATCGGCGAGCACGTTCGGTGCGATCACCGTCCTGGTGTGCTTCGATGTGCTCTCTCGCAATCTCGGTCTTCGATCGCTGCCCTGGATCAACGAGGTCACCGAGTACGCGCTGCCGCTTGCGACGCTCGCCGCGGCCCCCTGGCTCATGTGGCGTAACCAGCACGTGCGGCTGGATCTGCTGGGGGCCTTACTGTCTCCAGCGGGTCAGCGCCGGCTCGATCGGCTGGCGTCGTCGCTGGGGCTCGTCGTGAGCCTGGTGCTGACCTGGTACGGCACGCTGACGGTCCTTGATAGTCGGGCCGCAGGGAGTGTGGTGCTCAAGGCGCTGGTCTTTCCCGAGTGGTGGCTCTACGTTCCTTTCCCAATTGGGTTTTCGCTCCTCGCGCTGGAGTGCGGTCGGCGGGTTCTCCATCCCCAGGGCCTGGTGTCCGACCAGGGAGCGGCCGCATGATCTGGTGGCAGGGACTTCTGCTGCTCTTCGGAGTACTGACTGTGCTGCTCCTCGCGGGGCTACCCGCAGGCATTGCGTTTCTCGGCATCAATATTGTCGGCGCCGTCGTGTTCCTGGGGGGTGAGGCAGGACTGATGCAGTCGGTCCGGAACGGCGTGGCCTCCATCACCAATTTTTCGCTCACACCTATCCCTTTTTTCATCCTGATGGGCGAGGTGCTTTTTCATACCGGGCTCGCGGTACGGGCAATCGACGGATTCGATCGTGCGATTCGAGGCGTGCCGGCCCGGTTGAGCGTGGTGGCGATCGTGGCGGGGACCGTGTTCTCGGCGATTTCGGGGTCGACCATCGCTACCACAGCGCTCCTTGGCAGTCTGCTCCTTCCAGAGATGCTGCGCCGCGGCTATCACCCGCGTATGGCCATGGGGCCCATCATGGCGATCGGTGGGGTGGATATGCTGATTCCGCCGTCGGCCATTACGGTGCTTCTGGGCAGTCTGGCGAGTATCTCCATCTCTGGTCTTCTGATTGCTGGGGTAGTGCCCGGCATCTGTCTTGCCGCCATGTTTCTGGGCTGGATCCTGCTAAGCGTTCGCCGCGATCCGTCGCTTGCGCCAAGCTTCACCCGCGAGGAGCATCAGGGCTGGTCGCGCTGGGGCCCGCTGGTGATCAATGTCACGCCGCTGGTGCTGATCTTCGTGCTGGTGATCGCGGCTATGTCGGCGGGTTGGGCCACGCCCACCGAGAGCGCAGCCATCGGCGCGCTGGCCACGGTGGTCGTGGCGCTTCTCTATCGGGTGCTTACCCTTCAATCTCTTGCCAGGGCACTGACCGGCACGGCGGCCATCTCGGGCGTCATTCTCTTCATCATCATCGGCGCGACCACGTTTTCGCAGATCCTGTCGTTTTCCGGGGCAACCAACGGGCTGGTCGCGCTGGTGCGTGATGCAGCCATTGCGCCTTGGGGCGTGCTCGCCGGGATGCTGGCAATTCTGTTGGTTCTTGGTTGCTTTCTCGACCAGGTGAGCATGATGCTGATCACGCTGCCTTTTTTCATGCCGCTGGTCCAGTTTTATGGATGGGATCCGCTCTGGTGGGGGGTGCTGTACCTGATCTGCATGCAACTGGGGCTGCTCACGCCGCCGTTCGGTATGCTGCTCTTCACCATGCGCAGCGTGGCTCCTGCCTCGATCCCCACGACTGAAATTTTTGCTGCCGTCACCCCCTACGTGATCATGGGGCTTTTGATGATCGGTCTGGTCTGGGTGTTTCCGCCGATCGCTACCTGGCTTCCAGCCGTGCTGCTCGGCAAATGAGGGGAGGGCCGGCCGTCGCCGACCTCGTCAGGGGCGATCAGGTCCATCGCGATCTCTATCTGAGCGCCGAAGTGTTCGCGCTCGAGCGCACCAGGCTATTCCGGCGCGCCTGGCTCTTCGTCGGGCATGACAGTCAGATTCCGCTCGCGGGTGACTTCATTACCTGCGCACTAGCAGGCGAACCTGTGCTGATGCTGAGGCGTGAGGACGCCAGCGTCGTGGTGCTTCATAACCGGTGTGCACACAAGGGGGCGCCGGTGGTGAGCGCGCCTGCCGGGCGCATTGCGCGGGTTCTGCGATGTCCGTACCACGGCTGGACCTATGCGACCGATGGCGGCCTGTTGGGGATGCCGCTTCGCGAGGGCTACGAGGGCACGGCGTTCGCCGAGAGCGAGGCGGCACGCGGTCTGACTCACTGGGGTGAGGTGGCCGTTCATCGCGGGTTCGTCTTTGCCCGGGCCGAGAGCGACGGACAGGATTTCTGCCAGTCGACGGGAGAACTCATCGAAGCGCTGGACCTGATCGCGGACCGTTCGCCCGTTGGCCGGTTACGGTTGGCGGGTGGGGTGTTGCGCACCGAAATTCAAGCCAATTGGAAAATCTATCTCGAAAATGTCAACGACTCGGTCCACCCGGTCACGACACACGCGTCGGCCACGCTCTCGGCACGAGCCGTTTGGGGAAATCCGACGGAAGGGCTCGAGGCGCCACTGGCCATGCGTCAGCTGCTTCCCTTCGGTTCTGGCTACACCTTTTTCGAGAAAATGGGCGGTCGTGTCCTGCCTGGGGGCCACAGCGTGCTGGGCACTTATCAGAGTCTGCACACCTCGTACAGCGCACTGGGTGATTATGGCCAGTCCCTTCGCAAAGCCCATGGCGAGGAGCGCGCCAAGCGCGTGCTGGCCTTTTCGCCACAGAACGTCGTTTTTTATCCCACCATGGCCCTCAAGGGGGCGCCCCAGGTGATGCGCGTGCTGCGGCCGCTCGCGTACAACCGCACGATCATTGAAGCCTGGGCGTTTCAGCCGGAAGGCGCCCCCGAAGCGCTGCTTGAAAGTGCATTGCTCTACAACCGCCAGGTGTTTTCGCCGCTCTCATTGGTGGCGCACGATGATTTGCATCTGTTCGAGCATATTCAGACAAATCTCGCCGCCGGTCCCAACCCTTGGGTGAGCCTGCATCGCCAGGAAAGCGGGGCGGACGGTGCGCCGCCGCGTGATGTCGGCGGAGTGGATGAGGCGCTGCTCCGCAACCAATATGCGGCGTGGGTGCAGCTGATGTCGGATCGTGGGCCAGCCGCCCCAGGGCGCGGGCCATGAGTGAGCAAGGGGTGTCCCCCGATCTTGCACGCCTGCTTCAGTCTGTGGTGGTGCGCGAGGCGCAGCTGCTCGATGAACAGCGGCTGGATGAGTGGGATGCGCTCTTTGCCGACGACGGAATTTACTGGCTGCCGGCCTCTCCTGCAGTCCAGGATCCACGCCTGGAGGCCTCGCATCTTTATGACAATCGCATGTTGAGGCGGGTTCACATTGAGCGCTTGCGTAGCGCTCATGCGCATTCCCAGCAGCCCGCCGGACGTTGCCACCATCTGCTGCAGACGCCGGAGGTGATTGAGGCTGATCTCCCGGGGGGCAGTTTTAACCTGCGTACCCCGTTTCTGTATACCGAACTTCGCGCAGGCCGGACGGTGACGCTGCCGGGCGTGGCCCACCATCGCTTGCGTCGAGTGACGTCAGGGTTTCTGATCGTGCTCAAGCGGGTGGACTTACTCCATGCTGGCGAGGCGCTGCCGGCGGTAGAGTTCTATATTTGATCTCAAGCAGGAGCGGGAGGGGGAATGATCAGCTCAGCTACGCGATGGACACGCGCCGCCCTGCGCGCGTTGGTTCGCGACAATGAGGTTCACCGGGCTGTGTATACCGATCCGGAGATTTTCGCCCTCGAAATGTCCCGGCTGTTTCGGTCGACCTGGGTGTTCGTGGGGCACGACAGCCAGATTCCCAATGTCGGCGACTATTTCACGACGAGCGTGGGGGCCGAGCCAGTCGTGATGGTTCGGCAAGCCGACGAGGGCGTCTCGGTGCTGATCAATCGCTGCGCGCACAAGGGCGTGCGTCTGGTGAGCGAAGGATCGGGAAATTTTGGCCGCTTTATTCGGTGCCCCTACCACGCCTGGACCTACAGCACCGATGGCGCACTGCAGAACATTCCGTTGCGAGACGGCTATGACGGCACCGGTTTCGAGGCCACTGAGGCACGGTTGGGGCTGGGCCGCGCCGGGGCTGTAGCGGTGTATCGCGGGTTTGTCTTTTGCCGCCTGAGCCGCGAGGGCGTCACATTTCACGACTACTTCGGTGAGTCGCTCTCCACGCTCGACAATATGGTCGACCGGGCGCCAGCGGGTCGACTCGAGGTAACCGGCGGCATGCTTCGGTATATGCATCCCTGCAACTGGAAGATGCTCGCCGAGAACCAAACCGATGCGTGCCACCCGATGGTGGCCCATGAGTCCTCGGCTGGAACTACCGTACGCGTCTGGGGCGAGCACCCCGAGGGCACGCCCAAGCCCATGGCGGTTGAGCAGTTCGCGCCGTTCGTGGGTACCTACAAGTTCTTCGACAATATGGGTATCCGGATCTGGCCGAATGGCCATGGTCACACCGGTGTTAGCGATTCCATCCACGCGGCTTACTCGGCTATTCCCGGCTATCAGGAAGCCATGGTGGCTGCCTACGGTGAAGCGCGAACCGCCCGAATCCTGGGCGAAGTCAGGCATAACACGATGTATTTCCCGAACATCATGGTGAAGGGACCGATTCAGACCCTGCGCGTATTCAAGCCCCTGGCGGCAGACCGTACCCTGGTTGAGAGTTGGACCTTCCGCCTGGTGGGGGCGCCCGACCTGCTTCTTGAACGAACCTGCATGTATAACCGGCTAATCAATTCACCGGGCTCGATCGTTGGCCACGACGACCTGGAGGTCTACGAGCGTGCGCAGCAGGGGCTTCAATCGGGGTTACGCGAATGGGTCAACCTCGGGCGTCTGTTTCAGCCCGGCGAGGGTGTGTCTCCTACCGAGGTGGTGCGCGGCACAAGCGAGGCGCAGATGCGTAACCAGTTCCGGGCCTGGCTTCGCTTCATGTCCGTCAGGGAGGAGGCCGCATCATGACCGGCATCATTCAGCGTCTGACTGAATTCGTTCTCGACGAAGCGCAGATACTCGACGAGGGGCGTTTTGGCGATTGGCTTGATCTCTTTTCGGAGGATGCGCGCTACTGGATGCCAATTGCACCGGGGCAAACCGATCCGCTTCTTCACAATTCACTCATGTATGAGGACAAGCTGCTGCTTCGTATCCGCGTCGAGCGCTTGTCGGGGGCGCGAACATACTCCGAGCAACCGCGTTCGCGTTGCCATCATCTTTTGCAAACGCCTCGTGTGGAAAGTATGGATGAAGCGCGGGGCGAGTTTCGGCTCCGAACCGCGTTTCACTACGTTGAAACCCGCCTTGATCGGCAGACCCTCTTTGCAGGGTGGGCTACGCACCACCTGGTGGCCGCGGGCGACAGGCTTCGAATACGATTGAAGCGTATCGACCTCGTTAACGGCGATGCTGCCTTCGGTAACATCAGTCTATTCATGTGAGGCTCCGTTGAATTCCTTTACACCCGACGCCCCAGTTACCTGCGCTCAGCCGGGTGAGCCTGCGAGCCCGCACGCAGCGCAAACCGTTGCGCAGGCACTCGCACTGGCTGCGGCCCGCTGGCCTGATCACCCCTTCATTCAGGTGTTGAGCAATACTGCGGCGGCCTACGGCATGTCGCCGTGTGTCATCACCTACGGCGCTGCCCAAGCGGAAATCGCCCGCCTGCGGCAGGCCTATGTTTCGGCGGGCTATGGGCATGGGCATCGCGTGGGCCTGATGCTCGATAACCGGCCGACGTTCTTGCTGCATTGGCTGGCTTTGAACGGGATGGGTGCATCCGTGGTGCCGATCAGCAGCGAGCTGCGCTCGGCCGAGCTCGAGTATCTCATCGAGCACTCGGGTATTGGGCTTGTCATTGCAACGCCATCACGCCATGCGCTGCTTGCTGCCGCCGCACAGTCGGCGAACTGTCGGCTCGCAGTCATCGGGCCTGATGATCTGCCGCCGCGCTGCGCCACGCCGCCACCTTTCACCCACGACATGCCTGGGCTGCATACCGAGTGCGGTCTGCTTTACACATCCGGCACCACCGGTCGGCCCAAGGGCTGCATGCTCAGTAACCGCTACTACCTCCTCGCCGCGCAGTGGTATGCGGAGCTCGACGGGCATGTGTCGCTGCGCGTAGGCTGCGAGCGCATGATCACGCCGCTTCCGGTCAATCACATGAATGCAATGGCATTCTCAGTGGTGACCATGATCGTGACGGGCGGTTGCATCAGCCTGGTCGATCGGTTTCATCCCGATGGGTGGTGGGCCGCTGTTCGTGAGTTCCGCGCTACGGTCATCCATTACCTGGGCGTGATGCCTGCCATGCTGATGAAAGCGTCCGAGTCGCAGGCCGATCGTGATCATTCGGTTCGGTTCGGGTTTGGCGCGGGGGTGAACCGAAGCCTGCATGAGCCTTTCGAACGACGGTTTGGCTTTCCGCTGGTTGAGGGCTGGTCAATGACTGAGACCGGCGCCGGCGCGGTGCTGATTGCGCACCGCGAACCGCGCGCCGTCGGAACCAATTGCTTCGGACCCAACAATCCGGAGGTCGAGGTGCGGATCGTGGCCGATCATGGTTTCGACGCTGCGGTTGACGAACCGGGTGAGCTGTTGGTGCGGCATCGCGGTGCCGATTCGCGTGATGGGTTCTACCTGGGCTACCTTAAAGACGCTCAGGCCACCGACGAGGCCTGGGCGGGCGGCTGGTTTCATACCGGCGATATGGTCTCGCGCGATACCAATGGGCTCTATCATTTCATCGATCGACGCAAGAACGTGATTCGACGAAGCGGCGAGAACATCGCAGCGGTTGAGGTGGAAAGCGTGCTGCTCCAGCATCCGCTCGTTCGTGCCGTGGCGGTGGCTGCTGCCCCCGACCCGGTGCGCGGTGATGAAGTGCTGGCTTGTGTCATTGCCGCGGCGCCGCCCGCTGATGCCGCGGCTCGTGAGCAGGCCGCTCACTCGCTGGTGCAGTGGTGCCTAGAGCGACTCGCATATTTCAAAGCGCCAGGCTATGTCGCGTTTGTCGACGCGCTGCCGCTTACCGCCTCTCAGAAGGTGCAGCGCGGAGAACTGAAAGCCTTGGCTGCGCGACTGCCTGGAACCGCGTACTGTGTCGATACCCGATCGCTCAAGAAGCGCCAGGCCTGATCCATGACCCGGAGACGGATGTCCTATGAAGGGGTGGCGGTTGCGGTACCCGTCACGGTTCCGTACCGGCGCTATTCCACCCACGGCGCCCACTGGTTTATCGGGCAGGCGCTCGAAGCGCTGGTCCGGGAATCTGGCATCGCGAAAGACGAAATCGACGGCCTCACCGTCAGCAGTTTTTCGCTGGGACCCGATACCGCGGTGGGCATCACCCAGCACCTTGGCGTGTCCCCAAGATGGCTCGATTTTCTGCCGAATGGCGGCGCTTCCGGCGTGATGGCACTGCGACGTGCCGCGCGTGCAGTGCAGACCGGAGACGCAGACGTGGTGGCCTGTGTGGCGGGTGACACCAATCATGTCGATTCCTTTCGCATGATGCTCGGTGGGTTCAGCTATTTTGCGCGCGATGCGAGCTACCCCTATGGCGCGGGCGGCCCCAATTCGGTGTTCGCGATGATTACCGCTCACTACATGCGCAAGTACGGAGCGCGCCGCGAACACTTCGGGAAAGTTGCGGTCAGTCAGCGTTTTAACGCAAACCTCAATCCGGGCGCGGTGTTTCACAGGCAGGCGCTTTCACTTGAGGATTACATGGCAGCGCGGCCGATCTCTGATCCCGTGCATCTCTACGACTGTGTGATGCCCTGCGCAGGGGGCGAGGCGTTTCTCGTGATGAGCGAGGCGCGTGCCCGGTCGCAGGGGCTTCGCTATGCGGTCTTGCGTGGATCGATCGAGCGACACAATGCCTTCGCCGACGATCCAGTGATGGAGCGCGGTGGCTGGGTCGTCGATCGGGACGACCTGTGGGCGCAGGCGGGCGTACGGCCCGACCAGGTGGACTTTATCCAGACCTATGACGACTACCCGGTCATCGTCATGATTCAGTTCGAGGACCTCGGCTTCTGCGGCAAAGGCGAGGCGCCAGCTTTCGTTGATTCGCATGATCTGCGCTGCGTAGGCGATTTTCCCAACAACACCAGCGGGGGGCAGCTGTCAGCGGGCCAGGCGGGCGCGGCGGGCGGCTTCATTGGTGTCACTGAATCGCTGCGGCAGCTGAGCGGTGAGGCTGGCGATCGTTCTATAGCGGATGCACGGCTGGGTCTGGTGACCGGGTTCGGCATGGTCACCTATGACCGCTGTCTCTGTACCGGTGCCGTGCTGCTCGGGAGTGCGTGATGTCCATGCCGATGATGCGCCCCAGGCGCAAGAATCCGATCCTGCGCACGCGGGTGATGAATCTGCCGCCCTCCGCGCGTGGGCGGGTGGCACTCGGTATGACGGCGGCTGCGGCTGAAGGTCGCCTCATGCTCCAGGTCTGCGAGCGCTGTGCGAACGTTCAATACCCGCCGCGGGAGGCCTGCGCGGGCTGCCTGTCGCCCGAGATTCGCTGGCGTGAGCAGACCGGTGAAGGCGAACTGCTTGCCGTGACCATTCTTTGCCACAGCAATGATCTCTATTTTCGCGAACGGCTGCCCTGGCGGATCGGCATGGTCAAGCTCGACGCGGGGCCCACTTTGATCGTTCACTTACATGGCGATGTTGCCGAGGCCCCCTGTCGCGTGAGGGTGGGCGCCCGGCTTGATCGCTCCGGGCAGGCCGTGCTGATTGCCTTTCCCGAGCAGGAGATTCTCCATATGGCTGATGACCCGGTACTGCGCGACATGACCAGCGACCCAAAATTTCGCAAGGTGTTGATCACTGACGGCAAGGGCCCGGTCGGGCAGGCGGTCGCCCGTGCCATGGTGAAGGCAGGGGCCGATATTGTTTGGGTTGGCGTTGCTGAGCCATGGAAAAAGCCTGCGGGCTTTGATGAGTTGCTGGCACTGCCCCAGGTGAGCGCCGTACCGCTCGATGTCACCGACAGCAGATCAGTGCAGACGCTGGGCGGTGAACTCGGCGGCAAGGTCGATATCGTGATCAGCAATGCCGAGGTTCACCGGCCGTTCGGAATCGGTTCACGTCCTGGTACCGATGCGGCGCGCGACGAAATGGAAGTCAACTATTTCGGATTGCTACGCCTCGCTCAGGCATTCGGGGGCGCACTGAAAGCGCGTGCAGCCGACGGGCCCACAAGTGCCACGGCATGGGTCAATCTGCTTTCGATTTATGCGCTAAGCAACTTCCCCCCACACGGTACCTTCTCGGCGTCCAAGGCGGCTGCGCTCTCACTCGCGCAGTGTCTGCGCGCTGAAATGCGTCAGGCGGGGATTCGCGTGATCAACCTGTTCCCCGGGCCGATCGATGATGAGTGGAACCAGACCATGCCACCGCCCAAACTTACGCCTGCTGCGGTTGCGTCGGCCATTGTTAAAGCGCTTCGAGACGGCGTCGAAGATGTCTACCCGGGCGAGGTCGCTCAGGAGTGGCTTGAACGCTGGCGCGAAAACCCCAAGGTGCTTGAGCGGGAACTGGCGCTTGGCGGAGCGCAATCATGAGCACCATCGCCAAGCCGGGCGGGGTGCTGGCGGCGCTCGTTACCGCTCTGGCCAGTACGACGGTTCGGGTTATCGACCTCACTCAAACTTTGTCACCTGAGTTTCCGCAAATTTCGCTGCCGCCGGAGATGGGGCAATGCTGGCCTTTCCGCATCGAGGAGATCTCCCGCTACGATGAGCGCGGTCCGGGATGGTATTGGAACAATTTTTCCTGCGGTGAACATACCGGTACCCACTTCGATGCGCCGATTCACTGGATCTCGGGCCGTGAACTTGCCAACAACTCGGTGGATACAGTCCCGGTTTCGCATTTCGTTGCCCCAGCGGTAGTCATTGATTGCCACGAGCAGGTCGCTCTTGATTCCGACTACCTGCTCACAGTCGACGATATTGTGCAATTTGAGGCCCGTCACGGTCGAATCCCGGCGGGCGCATGGCTACTCATGCGAACCGACTGGTCGAAGCGGCGCAATCCCGCGGACTACCAAAACTACGACGAGACGGGGCAGCACACGCCTGGCCCCAGCGCCGAAGCGGTTCGTTTCATGATTGAGGAGCGCGACGTGCTCGGATTCGGTTCCGAGGCGATCGGAACCGATGCGGGGCAGGGGTTTCATCTTCGGCCGCCGTATCCCTGTCACTACCTGATGCATGGCACGGGTCGCTATGGCCTGCAGTGTTTGTGCAATCTCGATCAACTGCCGCCCACCGGGTCGGTCATTCTCAGTGCACCGCTGAAGATTCAGAACGGTAGTGGCAGCCCGCTTCGCGTGCTCGCGCTGGTCGAGGAGTCGCGGTGTTGAGCGCGCGCGCGGCGGCGCTGGTCACGGGGGGCAGCACCGGCATCGGGCTGGACGTGGTGAGGCGGCTGCTCGCGCGCGGCCATCCGGTCGTGTCGGTTGCGCTGGCACCGTGTCCGATCGATCATCCGTTGCTTCAAAGCCGGGTGGTCGATCTGAGCCAGCGCGAGGTCACCGCGCGGCTTGCCACCGAGATTGCAATACGCAGCGATATTGGAATCTTTGTTCACAACGCAGGTGTCGTACGCGAGTCGCGGCTTGAGAATGCGCGCGTCGAGCAGTTTGACGAACTTACCGAACTGCACGTCGGGGCCGCCATCACGCTTGGTCAGGCGGTACTACCTGCCATGCGTGCACGCGGGCTTGGCCGTATTGTGCTGATCTCGTCGCGCGCTGCGTTGGGCCTGCCCGGTCGGACGCATTATTCCGCCACCAAGGCGGCGCTTCTCGGACTCGCACGAACCTGGGCTCTCGAACTCGCGGCCGACGGTATCACCGTGAATGCGATCGCCCCCGGGCCGATCCGAACTGAAATGTTTCATGCGGTGGTCGAACCGGGAAGCGCACGCGAGAACGCAATCGCCGCCTCGATTCCGGTGAAACGGCTGGGTGAGGCGGGCGATATCGCGCGCGCAGTCGAATTCTTCGTTGATGACGAAGCGGGGTTCGTCACCGGTCAGACACTTTATGTCTGCGGCGGCGCAAGCGTCGGAACGCTCAGTATCTGACAACTCGCGCAATGAAAGTCCTTTCGAAACTTGCCAGAGCTTGCGCGATCCTCGCGGGGTTACTGCTTGTTTGTATCACCGCGCTCACTGTTACGAGTGTCATAGGTCGAAGCGTGTTTGGGTCGGCGATCAACGGCGACTTTGAGCTGGCTGCATTTTCGGCGGGCGCAGCCGTTGCGCTGTTCATGCCTTGGTGTCAGCTTCGTCGGGGCAACATCATCGTGGACTTCTTTACGGTGAAGGCGTCGCCGCGCAGTCGCGATGCTATGGATCGGGCCGGCGCGTTGCTCCTGGGGCTGGTTCTAGCGTTCATGACCTGGCGCACGATGCTCGGCGGGCTCAATGCGTGGAACACCGGGTCGGGTTCGATGATGCTGGGCTTTCCCGAGTGGTTGGTTTATCTCCTGATGGTGCCGGCGCTCGCACTCACAACCTTGATTGCGCTGGTTCAGGGGCTCGCCGGCTTCGGTGGGTCGGACGGGGCGGCTGAGCGTCCCCAACCCGCGAAGGACACAGCGTGACCCCGATCGGACTCGCGATCCTCATTTTCGCGATCATGCTCGCGCTGATGGCGATACGGGTCCCGATCGCGATCACCATGTTCGTTGCCGGCGCAGTCGGCTATGTCATGCAGGCGGGTTGGTTGCCCCTGGCTAATTTCCTCAACGGTCAGGCATTTTCGCGATTCGCGAGCTATGACCTGTCGGTCATTCCTCTTTTTATCCTCATGGGGCATTTCGCCACGCAGGGTGGGATCAGCAAGGCTTTGTTCGAGTTTGCTGCCGCTGTGATGGGGCGTCTGCGGGGAGGGCTCGCCATGGGTGCCGTGCTGGCCAGTGCCGGGTTTGGAGCGATCTGTGGATCATCGGTCGCCACTGCGGCCACCATCACCCATGTTGCCTATGACGAGATGCGGCGCCATGGTTATTCGGGTCGCCTTGCAACGGGAACACTGGCTGCAGGCGGCACGCTCGGCATTCTGATTCCGCCTTCGGTGCCTCTGGTGATCTACGCCATCCTGACCGAGCAGAACATCGCCAAGCTGTTTGCAGCGGCCATGGTGCCAGGCATCATCGCCATGCTGGGCTATATAGTCGCGATCGGTCTTTATGTGCGCTTTGTTCCCGGCCACGCACCCGCGAACGACCAGGTCGCCAGCACCAACCCTCTGGGTGCAGCAAAAGGTATCGGCCCGATCGCCTTGATTTTCCTGATCGTATTTGGTGGGATCTATGGCGGGATTTTCACGCCGACCGAAGGCGCAGCCGTGGGCGCGTTCGCAACGTTTCTCGCGGCCGTCGCTCGCGGCGAAATGACGCTCCGCCACTTCGCAGAGTGTTTCTATCAGACCGCGGAAAGCGCAGCGATGATTTTCCTGATTTTTCTTGGTGCCGACCTGATGAACTCAGCGCTCGCGCTCACCCAGGTTCCTGCCCAACTGGCCCAACTGGTTGGAGGGTGGGGACTTCCACCTGTGGCTGTGGTGGCTGCGATTTTGTTGTTCTATGTGGTGCTGGGCGCGGTGATGGACGAACTCTCCATGATTCTTCTCACCATCCCGATATTTTTCCCGCTCGTCACCAGTCTCGACTTCGGTCTGAGCCGCGAGTACACCGCGATCTGGTTTGGCATCATGGTGCTCATGACCGTCGGGTTCGGGCTGCTTGCGCCGCCGGTCGGGCTTAATGTTTACGTAGTGAACGGCATTGTCAAGGGCCGGGGCGCATCGGTTCCCATAGGCGAGAGCTATCGCGGGGTGATACCGTTTCTGGCGAGCGACGTGATTCGTACCTTGCTTTTGCTATTTTTCCCTGGGTTATCGTTATGGCTGGTGAAATTTGTCGGATGAACAAACAAGGAGACAGGTGATGAATGATCGTCGTTCGATACTCAAGGCTTCGGTAGCCGCCATTGCAGCGGGTTCGCCTGCAGTACATGTTCGGGCCCAACAGCCGATCACACTAAAATTTCACACCTTTATGCCGCCTCAGTCGGCCGTGTTTCTCAGCATGCACAAGCCCTGGATGGAGAAAGTGGAGAAAGAGTCGGGTGGGCGAATCAAGTTCGAGGCCTACCCCGCCATGCAACTGGGCGGCGCGCCTGGGCAACTCTACGATCAGGTCCGGGATGGCGTGGTTGATGTGGTCTGGACCCTGCCTGGCTGGACCGCCGGACGTTTCCCGCGGGTCGAAGTCTTCGAACTGCCGTTCATGATGAACAGAGCCGAGGCTACCTCGAAGGCTTACTGGGAATATGTTCACACCATGACGCCTGATGAATTCAAGGAAGTGAAGCTGATCGCGCTTCATGTTCATGGGCCCGGCATGTTCCACACCACTGATCGACAGATCCGCACCCCTGCGGATTTGCGGGGTCTCAAGATTCGGGGGGCCACCCGGCAGATCACCAAGCTGCTGGCTTCGCTGGGTGCAACGCCGGTTGGGATGCCCTTGCCCGCCATTCCCGATGCGCTCAGCAAGGGCACAATCAACGGGTGCGCCATTCCCTGGGAGGTGGTCCCATCAGTACGGGTGCATGAGCTCACAAAATTTCATAGCGAGTTTCCGTCGGATGGGGCTGCGCTTTACACGGCCACGTTTGTTATGGCGATGAACCCAGCCAAGTATCAGTCGCTGCCGCCTGATCTGAAGAAGGTGATTGACGACAACTCCGGCATCAACACCTCGGCCTGGCTTGGCCGAATTCAGCAGGAAAACGATGTCCCCGGCCGAAAATCGGCGGCCGATCGTGGCAACACCATCTATCAGATCACACAGGCGGATGCTGCAGAGTTTGTGAAGCGCTCGAGCCAGGTTGACGATGAATGGGTGGCCGATATCAGCAAGCGCGGCGTCGATGGCAAGAAACTGCTCGAAACTGCCAAGGCCTTGATTACCAAGCACGGCAAGGCCTGACGGCATGAGCAGGCAAGCCCCGCTGCGAACGCGCCGCGGGGCTGCGCGCTCAGATGGCGACGCCGGACTTGCCCTTCAGTTGCAGCATCTGGCGAGCTTCGTCGGGTGAGGCAACCGACAATCCCAGCCCTTCAATGAGTTTTCTCGCAAGGGTCACCTGTTCGGCGTTTTTAAGCGCCAGTTGTCCGGGGCCCGCCCAGAGCGAATCCTCCAGGCCGACCCGAACGTTGCCGCCCAGGGTGAGCGACTGGGCAGCGATAGCCATTTGGGACTTGCCAGCGCCAAGCACGCTCCAGAGATAACTATTGCCAAACAACCGGTCAGCGGTGCGGCGCATGTGGGACACATCTTCCGGGTGCGGACCGATTCCACCCAGGATGCCAAAGACCGACTGAACGAAAAACGGAGGCTTCACCAGTCCACGGTCAACAAAATGGCTTTTGTATCTCGTGCCGCTCCAGCGCGCCGAGCATGGCCTCCTCCTGGTCGTACACGCGCGCCGGCCCGGAAAAACTTTCGCCTTCCTTGCCCGTGATTTT
>SYIM01000091.1 GCA_005798775.1 Burkholderiales bacterium | reverse complement strand
CCGACCGCCGGACGATCCAGGATTCGCAATACCGCTGACCGGGCCAAACAAGTCAGACCCCTCGATCTTCTTGCCGGAACGAACGCGATTGGCGAGGACACTGGCCATACTCGCCTCGAGTTCCTGCCACGGCATACGCGACGCCAGGATCGCCAGCGGGTGGCGAAGATCGATCATTTGATCGAGGCGGCAACGAAAGAAATCGGCTGCGTCCGTCATCGGAGAACTCCCAGAAAATTGGGGGTGGAACGCGAAAAACCGAGAGAAATCATAGCCGAAATATACGGAGTTATCGATATAAATCATTGATTTATATCGATCTGCGGCGATATTCGACGCTGTTCCCGCTGCTTGCCCGGTGGTTCACGCTGCCCGAGGTTGGGGCGGGAGGTTCCGCCGAAGCCGCTGCGCGCTTCAAGCAGGCTTGTCTCAGTATCGGTCTTAAGCGGCTGCAGTGGTGTCTCGTTGCCGAGCGGAGTGCACCACTTCACGAGATCTGCGCGTGGGTCGCGGACAAGGTGGTGTGTGGGATTTCCCGAGTGCAGCGCGCACAGGGGTGGGCCTACCTGCTTCGGCGGGCGAGGCTGCACGCCGATGAGCGTCGCCGCAGGCTTGCACTCGCGTCGATACGGTGGGCGGTTCCACTCCATCCGATTTCGGTGGGCGAATTGACTGCAGTCCCGCTCACCTGCGGGATAGAGCTTTGGGAGGAGTCTGTTGCCATGCGCCACTGCGCGGACTTGTATGGCGGGCGCTGCGCGGCGGGAATGACGCTTGTGCTGTCGGTGCGGACCGCTGACGGGGGGCGCAAGGCAACGCTTGCCATCGAGTGCCGCAGGGGTGACTGGGTGCTGAGCCACGCGGTGGGCCCTTCCAACCGGCAAATCGGAAAAGAGTTTGACGAGCTGATCGATGCGACGCTGTCCCTGCTGAATGCGGTCGACTCGAGCCGCCGACGCTCACCAAAGGGCCCGCGCTATCGCATTGATGTGCTCGATAACTTCGGCCACGGCGAGTCATGGAGCGAAAACACCTTTCGGAGTGCCGAGGCTGCGTTGGGTGCGGCTCGCCGCATTTGCAGGAGCGGGTTACCTTCGCGCGATGAAGCAGGGCAAGAGGCCTGGCTTTTTTTCGGCGAGACTCCAATTATCATGGAACTCGATGGCGCAGATCCGCTGGAGTTTGATGCGCTCGACTACATCAACGGTTTGTGCAGACTCAAACTGAAAGGCGTCCGGCTTCAGCGTTGGTACGTTGCATAGAGCGCCAACTGCCGCAGCCGGAGCAACATTTTCTGAGGGCGATCAGTCATCAACTCAGGACTTATCAAGCCTCCCATTTGATCCTGCACATGCAGCGGGAGAGCATTCGATTCAGCAATCCGACCGGTCCAGCAAGTAGAGCGAACGAGGGGGTAATCAAGAGCACCCAAAGGACACAACACGTGAGGACGTGCGTTCTGGACGAGTTCGGTGCGGTGCATCGAGCCCCGCACCGATTCGCGCGAACACCAGGCGGCGATGGTTGTGTTGGACCGTGAGGCCTACGCGGCCAATGCCGGGCTAATGGCTGATGCACCGGGTGTCGGGGTAGCCGGACGCTGCTACTGCTTGGACAAAAGCTGACATGGGACTCTTGCAAGCGGTTTCGAGGGAGCGGTTGCTTGGCAGACCCTTGATCGCGGAACAGCCTCTTGCACCCGGTTTACCACGGCCTCGGACCATCGCGCGTCGCGCGACGGTCCGGATGTCGCTTACATCTCGAGCTTGATGCCGGTGCGCTTGATGAAGTTGGCCCAGAACGGTGTTTCCTTCTGGACGAAGGCCGCGAAAGTGGGCGGATCCATCAGCATCGGCTCGATGTCGATATTCGACAGTTTCTGGCGGACCTCAGCCGACGAAACCGCTTTCGTGAGCGCGTCGCCAAGGATGCGGATGGCTTCTGGCGGCGTACCCGTGGGTGCGGCGATCCCCCACCAGGCGATCACCTGAAAGTCCGGGTAGCCGCTCTCGATCATGGTCGGCAACTCAGGCAGCGACTCGAGTCGCTTCGGCCCGGTGCTCGCGAGCGGGCGCAAGCGACCACCGCGGATCAGTTGCTGGGTCGCAGCCGGAGAGTCGCAAGCGAAGAGCAGGTGGCCGGCGGCCACGTCGGCGACCACCGCGCCACTGCCTTTGTAGGGGACATGGGTCGCCTTGGCGCCCACGCGGTCGAGCATGACCTCTGTACCCAGGTGGGTGATCGTACCGATACCTGCCGAACCGAAGGTTCCCTTGCCGCCCTTGAGTTGCTCCACAAGCTCTGCGAAGGTGCGCGGAGCGCCGGGCAGCGTGTGCGTGAAGAACAGGTAGTCGGTCTTGGCGACCCCTCCGACAAAGGCGAAGTCGCGCTCGACGCGATATTTGGCGGTCGGGTTCAGCACAGGCGTGGTGCCAAGCGAACTCGACGAGCCCAGCGTGAGCGTGTAGCCATCGGGTGCTGCGCGCGCGACGTACTCGGTGCCGATGATGCCACTGCCGCCAAGGCGGTTTTCGATCAGCACCGGTACCCCCAGTGCGGCTCGCATCGGCTCGGCCAGCATGCGTGCGACGGTATCGCTGCCGGTGCCGGGCCCAAAGGCCACCACCATCGTGATGGGCTTGCTCGGATAGCGCGATTGAGAAAGTGCGGCGGGCGCTGCAGCCATCGCGGCCGTGGCGCCAATCGACTGGATGACTGCCCGACGATCCATGGCCTCTGCTCCCCTTCAAGGTGCCGTTGTTGTGTGCTAGTTTTCGTTCAAGCTATCACCGCTCGTTAGGCTGCGCAAGCACCCCGGGCGTTTCGGATTCGTCTGGCATGGGGAGACGCGGATGCGACTAGGCGGCAAAGCCACCCTTCTGGGTGATGACATTGATACCGATGTGATTTTCCCGGCTCGCTATCTTGCGGTGCTCGATCCGCGCGATCAGTCCAGGCACCTGTTCGAGCCGCTGGGCGAGCCGCTTCGGCAGCGCGCACTCGCAGGCGGCATGCTGGTCGTGGGATGGAATTTCGGCTGCGGCTCCTCGCGCGAGCACGCGGTCACCGCGATGATCGGGGGCGGCATTCGGCTGGTCATCGCGCGGTCATTTGCGCGTATCTACTTTCGTAACGCCATCAATAACGGCCTCGCCGTGGTCAGTTGCAGCGCGGCAGTCGAGGTGATCGGCGAGGGTGACCAGGTCGAGGTCGATCTTGCTCGGGGACGGGTCTGGACGCCGAGGGGGGAGGTGGCCTTCGAGCCTCTGCCGCCCGAGTTGCTGAGGATCTTGGCAGCGGGTGGTTTGTGGGCGTCGCGTCAGAAAACCGGGGAGGCCGCATGAATCCGCAGACCATGGCCGAGAAGATCATGTCGCGGCTCGCCGCGCAACCGGTTCGCGCGGGCGAGTTCGTCGAACTGGGTCCCGACTGGACCTTCAGTCTGGATGACGGGATCGGCCTGGTCGATCGATATTTCAGGCTGCACGGCATCGACCGGCTCGCCGCGCCCGACAAGATCGCGGTGTTCTACGATCACTTCGCGCCCGCTGATACCCCGCAGCATGCGATGGTGCAGCGGCTGGGCCGTCAGCTATGCGAGCGTTTCGGCATCCGCCGGCTACATGATGTTGGCACTGGCATCTCGCATCAGATCGCGGTTGAGACCGGGCTCGCGAGACCCGGGCAGATGGTGACCAACACCGACTCGCATACGTTGACTGTCGGTGCGATCGGTGCGATCGGCTGCGGCATTGGCGTAGCCGAGATGGCCTGGTTGTGGGCCTACGGGCACCTGTGGTTCCAGGTGCCCACGAGCCTGCGGATCACGCTCGAGGGCCGGCTTGCGCCCGGCGTGTCCGCCAAGGATCTGGTCCTGTCGATTATCGGCCGGTTGTCGGTGCGGGGCGCCCAGTATGGTTCGGTCGAGTATCACGGCCCGGCGCTCTCGACCCTGTCGATCGCCGAGCGGATGACGCTGTGCAACATGGGCGTCGAGATGGGCGCCAAGTTCGCGGTGGTGCCCGGTGATCACGTCACGCGAGCGCACTATGCAGCGCTCGGGATCGAGGTCGGCGAGATGCCGGCACCTGATGCCGGCGCGCATTATGCCGAGGACCATCGCTTTGACCTGAGCGAGATCGAGCCGATGGTGTCCGCGCCGAGCAAGGTCGATAACGTCCATCCGGTCTCGAGCAAAGCGGGTGTGCAGATCCATCAGGCCTTCATCGGTACCTGCACCAACGGCCGCTTCGAGGATTTCGAGATCGCCGCGCGGGTGCTGGCGGGTCGCCGGGTCGCCGAAGGGGTGCGCCTGGTCGTGACACCCGCTTCGCGCGAGGTCTATCTGCGCGCGATGCAAAGCGGTGCGCTACAGACGCTGATCGAGGCGGGCGCAACGGTCACGACCCCTGGCTGCGGCGCCTGCGCCGGAATCCACCAGGGCGTACTGGCGGCCGACGAGGTATGCATCTCCTCGTCCTCGCGTAATTTCATTGGGCGCATGGGTAACCGCGATGCATCCATCTATCTCGCTTCCCCGGCGACCGTCGCCGCGAGCGCACTCGCTGGCCGGATCGCCGATCCGCGTGAGGTGCTGGCGGAGTGAGATTCACCTGGACGCGTTGACACCACTCCCTGCCTCGCTAGATTGCCGGTAGACCAAGGAGCCGGCCTCCGCGCTTGCTTGCGGCGTGACCGACCAACAGCGCCTCAGGGAGGGTAGTGATGGAGCGCAGAGCCTTTTTGCACTTCTGTGCCTTTTGCGCTCAGTCGTAGTCGGCTGGAAGAGTTAATCTGCGAGCCGGCCGGCTGCAGGCTTCCACTCTCAGGCGTCGGATCAATCAGCGTGATTGGGCAGGAGTGGCCTTCGAACTGAGGCGGTGGGTGCGCGGTGGTGGTACCAATGTCACCATGCGATCAATCAGCTCCAGTGGCGTGAGGGTGATTTCGTACACCCTGGCGCCGCGATTGTCAGTACCCGGCTCGCTGTGCTGCGTGGCGCAGCGGCAGACCAGCTCGCTACCCGCCTTGCGCAGTCGTTCCAGTGCAAACGGCGGACGCGCGCAGCAGCGCGGCAAGCACTCCAGGCCCGCTCGGTCGTGCGCTGCTATGCAAACACTGGTGTCCAACGAGAAGCCGCTGTAGTTGTAGCCCAGCATCTCTTTGGCCTCAAAGCGTACTCTACGCGGAGGACCCCGGCTCGCGCTGAGCGGCTGGTGCCTGCGCCGCCGCCTCGAACACCGGGAGGTGCAGGCCTGTCCCGAGCGCCCGGAAGCTCACCTGCAGCGGTGCACCGATACGCCAGTCGGTCAGGTTTCGACCCACGAGGTGGGTGAGCATCAGCGGGCCCTCCTCGAGCTCGACGAAGGCCATCACAGCGCGCGCGGGGTCGCGCAGCAGGCTTGTGCAGGCGTGAACCCGGGCTCGGCCGCTGGCCGGCACCCACTGCACCGGGCCGACCTGGCACAGCGGGCAGAAGGCGCGGGGGTACCAGTGGCGGCGGCCGCAGGCGTCGCAGCGCGGCAGCAGCAACCGCCCCTGGCCGGCGGCTTCCCAGAAGGGCTGGCTGGAAGGGTGGGCGAGCACCGCCTGACGGTGCAGCTCGTACAAGGTGTCCATCTGGCGCTCAGACCCTCTCGAGGATCACGGTGGCGTGCCCGTGCCCGTTGCTCACCGAGCCGCCCGGGCCGCAGGCCAGGGCCAGCGCGCAGTCCTTTACCTGAACGGCCGGGTGCGCCTCACAGCGCAGCTGGCGCACCGCCTCGATACTCTTCGTGATGCCGCCGCGGTTGGTGGGGTGGTTGTTGCACAGGCCGCCCCCGTCGGTGTTCACCGGCAGCGGGCCCACGCCGGCGATGAGCTTCCCATCCTGCACGAAGCGGCCGCCCGCGCCCTTCGCGCAGAAGCCGAGCGCCTCGAGCTGCATCAGCACCATCACGGTGAAGTTGTCGTAGATCGACGCGTACTGGATGTCGCGCGGGCCCACGCCGGCCTGCTCGAAGGCCTGCGGACCCGACACCGAGGCACCGCTGGTCGTGAGATCGAAGTACCCGCCGACCGAGCCGTAAAGGGCGTGTCCGCCGCCGATCAGCCGCACGCCCGGGCGCGGCAGGCTGCGGGCGATCGCCGGCCGCGTCACGACAAGCGCACCGCCGCCGTCGCTGATCACGCAGCAGTCCAGTCGCCGCAACGGTGGTGCCACCAGCGGCGAGGCCATCACGTCCTGCACGCTCACGGGCTGGCGGTACATCGCGTGGGGGTTGTGCTGCGCGTGCTGCGACATCGCCGCCCGCACCCAAGCGAGCTGCTCGGGCGTGGTGCCGAAGCAGTGCATGTGGCGCGCCGCCATCATCGCGTACAGCGTCGTGATGGTCTGGCCGTAGGCCAGCTCCCAGGGTGAGTCCGGGCGCTCGGGCTCGCCGGGGCGCGGTGCCGTGCCGGTGCGCATGCCCTCGCTGCGCGGCCGCCCGGCCAGCGTGATGAGCGCCACGTTACAGCGCCCGCTGGCCAGCGCGTCGGCCGCGTGCATCAAGTGGGCCAGCGGGGAGCATCCGCCCGTGTCGGTCGTGTCGATGACACGCGGGCGGATGTTCATGTAGTCGATGAGCCAGCTGGCGTTGGTGCCCGGTACGTCGCGGCCGCCGAAGTAGCCGTCGACGTCAGCAAAGCTAAGCCCCGCGTCAGCCAGCGCGCCGGCGGCGCAGGCGTGGTGCAGTTCGGCCGTGGAGACGTCCGGCGCGTGCCGCGCCGGATGCTCGAAGGCGCCGACGATCCAGGCCGGCGCCTCGCGGCTGCGCGCAAGGGCCACCACCGTGCGGGCCTCAGTTCCGGGCCGAGGCGCCCGAGAGCTTCACAATCTCGGTCCAGCGCTCGACCTCGCGCACGTGGAAGCGTCGCATCTCCTCGTGCGTCATCTTCTGCATGTGGGCCACGTGGTCGATACCCTGCTGGCGCAGCTTCTCGGCGTAACTGGGGTCGGCGGCGATCTCGCGCGAGACCTTGCCCAGCGTGTCGATGATGGCCTGCGGCGTGCCACGCGGCACGGCCAGCCCGAACCAAGCCGACAGGTCGAAGGCCGGGTAGCCGAGCTCGGCCAGCGCGGGCACCTCCGGCAGGGCCACGGTACGTCGCCCGCTGGTCACGCCCAGCGCGCGCATGCGGCCGTCGGCGATGAAGGCCTTCGCCGACGCCGGCGGGTAAAACATATAGTCAACGCGCCCGCCCAACACGTCGGTGAGCACAGCCGGCCCCGAGGTGTACGGGATGTGCACCGTCTTAATGCCAGCCAGCGAGTTTAGGTACTCGGCCGAGAGATGGTTGAGCTGGCCCGCGCCGGTCGTGCCGAAGCTGAGCTTATCCGGGTTAGCCTTGGCGAAGTTCACGAGGTCGGCTAGCGTCCTGAAGGGCGAGTCGCCCTTGACCACCAGCGTGACTGGCGTCAGGCATAGGATCGTGATCGGCTCGAAGTCCTTGATGGGGTCGTAGGTCAGGCCCTGCGCGCGGAAGAGCTCGGGGTTGATCGCCGAGGGCCCGGTGTTGGTGATGAGCACCGAGTACCCGTCGGGCGCGGATCGCGCCACGTTGGCGTAGGCGATGGCGCCACTGGCGCCGCCCTTGTTGTCGATCACCACGGGCTGGCGCACGGCCTTGGACAGGCGCTCGCCAAACTCGCGCGCCACGATGTCGGCAAAGGCGCCGGCCGGGGCCGGTACAACCAGACGGATCGGGCGGTCCGGGTACTGCGCCCACGCGTTTGCGCCCAGGGCGGCCAGCGCCAAGCCCGCGAACCAGGCTCTGCGGAAAGTCTTGATCATGGAAATATTTCCTCGGGGTAGGTGGGGCTCAGTTGACGCTGCGTGAGGCGTCGGTCCAGTAGCGCGCACGCAGGGCCTTCTTGTCGATCTTGCCCAGGCCCGTGTGCGGCAACTCGGCCACGAAGTCGACCGACTTGGGTGCCAGCACCGGGCCCTTTCGCGCGCGCACCAGCTCGATGAGCGCGCGCGGCTCGACCGCCTGACCGGCCCGGCACACTACGACCGCCTTTACGGCCTCGCCCCACAGTGGGTCGGGCACGCCGATCACGCCCACGGCCGCCACGGCCGGATGCTGGGCGATCCCGTCCTCCACCTCCTTGGGGTAGACGTTACAGCCGCCGCTGACTATCATATCCTTGGCCCGGTCGACGATGTAGTAGTAGCCGCGCCCGTCCTGGTAGGCGAGGTCGCCCGAGCGCAGCCATCCGTCGACGAAGGCGCGCTGCGTGAGCTCGGGGTCCTTCCAGTAGCCCGACATCAGCAGCGGCCCGCGCACGCAGATCTCGCCGACCTCGCCGTGCGCCACCGGCCGGCCCTGCGGGTCGAGCAGCTGCACCGCGATGCCCGGGTAGGGTCGGCCGGCCGAGGCCAGTAGCGTGTCGTCCTCGTGGTCGGCCTCGTTGAGGTTGAGAATCGTGCTGGGCGCCTCGGTCAGGCCGTAGTGCTGGGTGAGGATCGCGCCGAAGCGCTCGCGCGCCTCGCGCAGCCGGGCCGGCGAAGCGGGCGCCGCGCCGTACATGATCATGCGCAAGCTACCGGCGATCTCGCCCACGCGCGGGTGGTCGAGCAGCCGGTACAGCATCGTGGGCACGACGTAGATCGCATCGGCCTGCCCGCGCAGCAGCTGTTCGATCAGCCGCAGCGGGTCAAAGCCATCCTGCATGACGAGGGTGCCGCCGTGCCACAGCACCGGCACGATCATCGCGCCGGCGGCATGCGACAGCGGCGTGGAGCACAGCAGCCGCATGTGCGACCAGTTGTGCCCGGCCATCCGCAGCATGGCATTGAGCGCGAGCGAGCCGTTGCTACCCATCACGCCCTTAGGCCTCCCGGTGGTGCCGCCGGTGTAGATGAGCCGCACGATGTCGTCGGCTGCCGCGTGGTTGACGACCCGTGCCGGGGCGTCCTCGGCAAGCCCAGCCCACAGGTGCAGCAACCTCGGTTCGTTGTCATGGCACACGAGCAGCAGCTCGCGGCCGCAGGCAGCTGCAGCCTGCCGGGCGCGCTCCAGGTGCTTGCGGTCGGTCACGAGCACGCGCGCCTCGGCGTGGCCGAGGATGTAGGCCAGGTCGTCCACGCTGGTGGTGGGCGACAGCGCCACCGAGCGCCACCCTCCCACGTAGCACGCGCCCATCACCGAGAAGACCTCCGAGCGGTTTGCGCACAACTGCGCCACCGACTCGCCCGAGCCGATGCCGCGTGCCAGCAGCCAGCCCTGCACGTGCACGATCTCCTGCGCCACGCGTCGGTAGCTCACCTCGCGTCCGTCGGGGTTGAGGAAGGCGCAGCGCCCGGGGTGGCGTCCCAGCGCGGTGGCGATGAGCTCGCCCATAGTGGAGTCGAAGCAGCGGTCCATCGCGTTCAGTCCGAAGAGGCGGGGCGCGCAACGGATAGGAAATTCAAGCGCATCAAACAAAATATAGCACCACCTGTGGGTCATCAAACCACTGAGCCGAGTTGCTTCGAGCCATCGATCAGGGCCCGAAACCCGAGACTGTTTGCCCCAGCCGCCGTTTTCTGCGTAGCGCTTGCACCACTCGATAAGGGTAGCTGCTTGAATCTGATTGACATTCAGATTTTGGGCATGTTTAATTTGCACGACCTATCGGGTGACACTCGCCCGTCGCTGAAGACTCCGACCCGAAAGCATCATGAAAGCTGCCGTTCTACACGCTCCTGGACAACCGATGTCCGTCGAGACTCTGACGGTTGAAAAACCCCGCCGTAACGAGGTACTGGTGCGTACCTTTGCCGCTGGCCTGTGCCACAGCGACCTGCACTTCATCGATGGCACCTACCCGACCCCGTTCCCCGTGGTGCTGGGGCACGAGGCGGCTGGTGTTGTCGAGGTGGTGGGCGAGGATGTGAGCTACCTGAAACCAGGTGACCATGTGATCAGCTGCCTATCGGTGTTCTGCGGCCATTGCGAGTGGTGCGGCAGCGGCCACCCGTCGCTGTGCCAGGAACCCAGCGTAAAGATGCCACCCGGTGTCGCCAAGCGTTTGCGCTGGAACGGCGCGCATGTCAACCAGTTCTTCAATCTGTCGGCCTTCGCCGAGCAGATGGTGGTTCACGAGCACGCCTTGGTGAAGGTCCGCGCCGACATGCCGCTGGATCTGGCAAGCCTGATCGGTTGCAGCGTCATCACGGGCTACGGCGCGGTCGCTCACACGGCACGGGTAGCTCCTGGCGCCACGGTCGCAGTTTTCGGTACCGGTGGTATCGGTCTGGCGGTGATCGCGTCAGCACGACTAGCCGGCGCGGCCCGAATCATCGCTGTTGACGTTGACCCGTCTAAGGCCGCAATGGCCAAGCTGTTCGGCGCCACTGACTTTGTCGAAGCGTCCGACGGGGACGCCGCGCAGCAGGTACAAGAACTGACAGGTGGCGGCGTCGACCACGCCTTTGAGTGCGTTGGCCTCAAACAGACCGCCGAGCAGACGTTCAAGTCGTTGCGCACTCGCGGTACGGCGACGTTGATCGGCATGTTTCCGCCTGCGCTCAAGCTCGAGCTGCCAGCGATCGACTTCCTGCGCGAGCGTCGTATCCAGGGCAGCGTGATGGGCTCGAACCGCTTCCGCACCGACATGCCGCGGCTGGTCGAGTTCTATCTCCAGGGCCGGCTGCCCCTTGCGGAGATGGTCTCGGCACGCATTCGACTCGACCAAGTCAACGACGGATTCGCCGCGCTTAAGAAGGGCGGCATCAGTCGCAACGTGCTCGTCTTCGACCAGTGACCCTCCCATCCTTGAACATCGAGTACACCAGGAGAGAACCCATGCACCAGATCCGCAACGCACTGGCCAGCGCAACGCTGGCCGCTCTGATGTCGCTCACCGCCCCGGTCGCGATGGCTCAGGGAAAGGGCGAGTCAGTTAAATTTCAGGACTATCCCGGTACCGGTAATACGCTGATCCGCGTTGCCATCGAGAAGGGTATTTGCGCTAAGTACGGCATCACCTGTCAGTTGCAGACCATCCCTACCTCGCCGCTCGGCGTACAGGCCATGATGGCCAAAAGTATCGACTCCGCGTTGGCGCCCGTGGATGCGGTGAACCAGGCCGTGCTGCGCGGCTCGAAGATGAAAATGGTCGCCGGCGGCCAGGTCAACAGCATCGTGCTGCTGGCCTTTGGCAACCATGTCGAGGCACCCAATGCTGGCAAGGGGTGGCCGCACTTCATGCAAGACCTGAAGGGTAAGAAAATCGGTATCCCGGCTCGCGGCTCGCAGGTCGAGGTCATCGTCTCGTGGATGATGGAGAAGGTCGGCATGGATCCGACCAAGGACGTCACTTTCGTGGCGACCGGCGGCGTCCCCACCAGCTACGGTGCATTGCAGTCCAAGCAGGTCGACGCGGTGTTCAGCTACGACCCGGTGGGCACGATCTGCGACCTGGCCAAGACCTGCAAGGTCGCCTGGCGCGCCGATTCGGCCAAGCAGCCGGCCGAGATCGCAGCCACCAACGGGGGGGTCGTCAACCAGGTATTTATGCAGGAGTACATCGACAAGAACCCGCACGTGATTGCCGCTGTGATCCGCGTCACCCAGGACGCTGCAGCCTTCGTCAACGACGCGGCCAATTTTGCCGAGGTGCTGGCAATCACGCAGAAGTACTTCAAGCTCGACATGCCGCAGGGCGAGGCGATCCTAGCCGCGAACCTGAAGCACTACATCGCCGTCAACAACTTCCGCGCCGCGATCGATCGCAAGGCGGTCCAGGCCAGCCTGGACCTGTCGCTCGCGACGAAGGCCATCGATAAGGTCTCGGCTGTCGGCGACATCGTCTACGACCGCGCGCCCTGAGCTCTCGAGGCCCCGTGAGCGCGCTGCCCAAACCCACGCCGAACGGTGCCCCCCTGCCGGTCTGCCCGGGCGCTGCAAGCGCGCCGCTGACGATCTCGATTCAGGATCTGACCGTGCGCTTCGGCGAGGTGCTTGCGGTCGACCGCGTCTCGCTGGACCTGGCCGAAGGTGAGTTCGTCTCGATCGTCGGTCCGAGTGGCTGTGGCAAGACGACGATCCTGAACTTGCTCACGGGTCTGGTACCGCTTCAGGACGGCCGCATCACGATGCTCGGCAAGGCCCCGTTCGTCGGCAACCCCGACGTCGCCTACATGCTGGCGCGCGACTGCCTGCTGCCGTGGCGCAGCGCACTCGACAACGCCAGTTACGGCATGGAGGTGCGCGGTGTCGACGCGCGCGAACGCCGCGCGCGTGCTGCCGACTTGCTGGCGCGGGTGGGCCTGAAGGGCTTCCAGGACAAGTACCCGAAGCATCTGTCGCAGGGCATGCGCCAGCGTTGCGCGCTTTCATCTTGAAATTGTGTTAAAGTAGCGCCAGCTCTTAGTATCACATTGTTTGCTTCGCGCCCAATTGATTGAGCTGCATCGTTTGTTGTTTTAGGTAATTTATGTATGAGTTCATCCAATT
>SYIM01000090.1 GCA_005798775.1 Burkholderiales bacterium | reverse complement strand
GTCTACTCATCGGGCACCACGGGGCTGCCCAAACCGATCGTCAACGGGCACGGCGGGGTCACGCTGGAAATGCTCAAGATCATGGCGCTTCACAACAATCTTCGCGCCGGCGAGCGCTTTCACTGGTTCACCACCACCGGCTGGATCATGTGGAACTGCCAGGTGAGCGCGCTCCTTCTGGGCGCAACCATCTGCCTCTATGACGGCAATCCGGGTTGGCCCGATGCCGGCGCATTATGGCGATTCGCCGATCGCCTGGGCCTCCACTTCTTCGGTGCCGGCGCGGCTTTCCACACCGGCTGCATGAAGGCGGCGGTCAGGCCCGCGGGCGAGCGTCTGCGCGACACCCTCCGAACCGTCGGATCCACCGGCTCCCCGCTGTCGGCCGACGCCTATCGCTGGCTGCAGGCCGAACTCGGGCCCGAGGTCTGGATCGCGCCGATCTCGGGCGGCACCGATCTTTCAAGCGCTTTCATCGCCGGTGACTGCACACAACCGGTGATCGCAGGCGAAATGCAGGCCCGCTGCCTAGGCGCGGCCGTGGCTGCCTGGACCGCACAGGGGCAACCGGTGGTGGGCGAAGTAGGCGAACTGGTGTGCACCACGCCCATGCCCTCCATGCCGCTTTATTTCTGGGGTGACGACGTGCACCAGAGCCGCTACCGCGACAGCTATTTCGACATGTACCCGGGCGTCTGGCGGCACGGCGACTGGATCGAGATCACCCCGCGGGGTGGCGCGATCGTCTACGGCCGCTCGGACGCCACCATCAATCGCCACGGCGTACGCATGGGGACGAGCGAGCTCTACGCAGCGGTCGAGGCCCTGCCCGAGGTACTCGACAGCCTGGTGGTCGACCTCGAGTATCTGGGGCGCGAGTCGTACATGCCACTCTTTGTGGTGTTGCAAGCTGGGGTCATGCTCGATCAGGCCTTGCGCACCCGGATCGTGCTCGCCATTCGCCAGGCGCTTACGCCACGCCATGTCCCCAACGACATCTTTCAGGTCGAGGCCGTCCCCAGAACGCTCACCGGCAAGAAGCTCGAGGTGCCGATCAAGCGCCTGTTGCTCGGAGAAGCCCCCGAGCGCATCTTCAACCGTGATGCCATTGCCAACCCCGACTGCCTCGACTGGTATCTGCGCTTTGCCAACTCGCGCGCAAGCCCGCCGCTGGGCTGAGGCAAGGGCTTGGTCAGGTCTGCGGAGCTGAATCAAGCCAGCGGCGCCCTGTCCCGCGTCTTGAGTCTGCCCGCCCACTCAAGCACACTCGCGGTTTTTCCTGTTCGGGGACCCTGATGAGCAATTCGATTGGCTGGATCGGCCTAGGCCGCATGGGCGAAGCGATGGTGGCGCTTCTGCTGAAGGCGGGCCACCGCGTAAGCGTCTGGAACCGCACGGCCTCCAAGGCCCAGCATCTGGCCGACTATGGCGCAACCGTGGTCGAGAACAAGCTCGACCTGGTCGACTGTGACGCGGTCTTCACCATGGTCTCGACCACCGATGATCTGATCGAGGTGCTGTTCGGCGACGGCGGTCTGGTGACCGACGCGCGCAAGCCCCGCGTCGTGATCGACAGTTCATCCATCTCGCAGGAAGGCTCGGCCGACATCCGCGCGCGCCTGGAAGCCCTGGGTGTAGCCTATCTGAGCGCCCCGGTTTCCGGGAACGCCAAGGTGGCCAAAGCCGGCAAGCTCCTGATCGTGGCCTCTGGCCCGAAGGCCCTCTATGACGAAGCCGCACCCTGGCTCTCGGCCCTGGGTCGTAAGCTCATGTGGGTGGGCGAGGGCGAACTCGCCCGGGTCTGGAAGATTGCTCACAACACCATGTTTGGCGTGGTCATCCAGAGCCTCTGCGAGATCACCGTGCTGGCTGAGAAAGCGGGCATTCCCCGCCATGTGTTTCTCGAGAGCATCAATGACTCGGTACTGGGGTCGATGTACACCCGCTACAAGTCGCCGGTGCTCACCCACCTCACTTTCGAACAGGTCACCTTCACCCCGAAGCTGCTGCTGAAGGACATGGATCTGGGGATGGGCGCGGCCAAGGCCAACGGTGTCGCGATGCCGGCTGCTGCGGCAACCCGTGAATCCGTCGCACGACTGGTGGGCCGTGGCTATGATGACGTTGACTTCGCGATTCTGCTGAAGGAAATCGCGAGCGACGCAGGCCTCGAGATCAAGCCCGAGAATGTCGCGGTAGGCGACGGGCTTCAGAAATAATCCAAGGAGACAATCATGTATCGCTCGTTTTCACGACTGCTCGCCGCACTCGCCGGTACGTTCATGGTGGCCAGCGCATCCGCGCAGGCACAATTTCCCTCCAAACCCATCCGCTTCATGGTGCCCTTTACGGCCGGCAGCGGCACCGACATTATCGCGCGCACCGTGGGCGACGCGATGAGCAAGAACCTGGGCCAGCCGGTGGTGGTCGAAAACCGACCCGGTGCTGGCGGTACGATCGCGGCCGCCCAGGTGGCCAAGGGCGAGGCCGATGGCCATCTGCTGCTCATTCACTCGTCGGGCCATGCCCTGAACCCAGCCATCTATCCCAACCTGTCCTACGACACGCTGAAGGACCTCACCGGTATTACCGCACTCGCGTCGCTTCCGAACGTGATGATCGTTTCGCCCGCACGCGGCTGGAAGGCCGTCAACGATGCGATTGCAGCAGCCAAGGCCAAGCCGGGCGCGCTTAACTATGCGTCGGCGGGCACCGGCAGCGCGACGCATCTCAACGCCGAGAAGTTCAAGCTTCGCGCCGGCATCGACGCAGTTCATGTGCCTTTCAAGGGCACGCCCGAGGCGCTCACCGAGATCATCGGCGGCCGCATTGACTGGTTCTTCGCACCGCTCGCGTCCTCGATCGCCATGATCCGCGAAGGCAAGCTCCAGGCGCTCGCGGTCAGCACGCCGAGCCGCTCGCCCGCGCTGCCTGATGTGCCCACCACGGTCGAGGCGGGACTCGCTGATTCATCGTACGTGTTCTGGGTGGGCATGATCGCGCCCGCGGGGGTGCCGGCTGCCGTGCAGCAGAAATTGAATGAAGAAGCGCGCAAGGCGCTCGCAAGCGCCGACGTACGCGAGCGCATGGCGCGTGCCGGCGCTGATCCGCTACCCATGTCGATCGCCGACTTCAACGCCTTCATCCGCGCCGAAATGGAATCCGCTGCGCAGATCGCCAAGGCTGCCAACCTCAAGGGCCAGTGAACCGGAGCACAGGATGACTGACACATTGCATGACGAACTGCTGATCCGGCGCATGGTCGAGCGTTGGGCCGTCTGGCGCGACGCCGGCGACTG
>SYIM01000089.1 GCA_005798775.1 Burkholderiales bacterium | reverse complement strand
TTTCAGTGAGAGTATTCAGTGTAGTATTTTAAAGACCTCGATGTGGCTCTGTTTGAGCCGGTGTTTGCTAATAATGTGGGTATGTATATGAAGACACCGGTTCCGACACAGCAGCATTTCGACATCAATGTTGAGTTTCTCAACATTGATGATCGTTCCCGCAAGCAGCCTGAGTTGCCGTCGAGTTTCAAGTTTACAGATGCCTTCGACCTGCGCTTCATCGAGGCGGCCATTACGTGACCCTACCGCCGGGGGGCAGACGGTATCCTTTCCGGCTTGTCGAGACTTGACCTGCCGTAGCAATCCCCATGCACTCTGCGATTGAAACCGTCGAACTGGCTCCCGGCTACGTAATATCTCGCGTCGCCAAGGGCAATTGGCAGTTGGCCGAACGCCACGGCGCACCAGTCGACCCTCATAATGCCGTGGACGATATGCGCCGATACGTTGAGGCCGGCATCACTGCCTTCGACTGCGCGGACCACTACGTCGGGGTCGAGGAACTGATCGGCCGGTTTCGGCACCGCCATCCCGATCTCGCCAAACGATTGCGCGTGTCGACGAAGTACACGCCGGACCTTGCGATGCTCTCGACGCTTAGCCGCGAGGCAGTCGCGCACACCATCGATCTGTCGCTGCGCCGCCTCGGCGTAGAGCGGCTCGATCTGGTGCAATTTCACTGGTGGGACTATCAGTTTCCAGGCTGCATACAGGCCTTGATCTGGCTGAAGGAACTTCAGACGGAGGGCAAGATCGCTCATATCGGGACGACCAATTTCGACGTGGAGCACCTGAAGGAGATCGCTGGGGCGGGAATCAGGCTGCTCACCCACCAATTGCAGTATTCGCTCATCGATAACCGGCCAGATCGCGGCATGGTGCAGTTCTGTTGCGAACATGGCATCCACCTCTTGTGTTACGGAACGGTCGCTGGTGGATTTCTCTCTAACCGCTGGCTGGGCGTTGCCGACCCACCTCAGCCCTACGCCAACAGGTCGCTGGTCAAATACCGCCTGATGGTCGAGGAATACGGCGGCTGGGAGCGCTTCCAAAGCCTGCTCGAAGGCGTTCGGCGCGTGGCGGACAAACACCGGACCACCATTGCTGCAGTGTGCGCACGATGGGTTCTCGACAAACCACAGGTCGCTGTGGCCCTGATCGGGGCGCGGGACGCAAGACATCTTGAGAGTACGCTCGACATCTTCCACATTCGGCTCGATGCGCAGGACCGAAGTGCATTGGACCGCCTCGCGGCTGCAGCGCTGGGGCCGCCCGGTGACTGCTACGGCGTCGAGCGCGACCCGGCGAGCATCCACAAGCGGATCATGCAGATGAATCAGAATACACACGGGGCGCAAGCGGCCGTGAATTTGGCGCCCAGACTCGATGAATTGCGCGGATGAGGAGCCTGCCCCATGGCAACAGTCAACAGCACGGATGACGTTTTCGAACTCTACGACCTGAGGGTCGAAGTAATCGAGTCTGAAAAGCCCTTTGTGATGCATGTAAAGAAGGGCGACTATTTCGACGTGATCGGTGGACGGCTCGTATTTCCCAAAGACCGACCTGAGTTTTCGCTCTACGGCCTGCTCGCAGTCCTGCCTTTCATACCGGCGAAGCAGCGGCCCACGCACCCCAATGACTGGATGACCTCTGACTGCGTGATCGCAGCGTCGGATCCCGCCTGCGGAGCACGGTTCAGAATCAGCCGGCTGGAGAAACGGGCGCTGCACCATGCGGACTTTAGCGTGGTACCTCTTGGCCAGACGAACGGCTGAGCGTTGGCGCCAGTACCCGGCGGGCAACTCGCGCCCGCTCTCGCGTGAGCAGTGCTTCAGCGGGGATGTGCCCGGGCGAGCGCGCGCGCTGCGTGGATAAATCGCTCGGCTAGGTCGCGCGCCGCGCGTGAGGGCTTGGCATCTGCCCAGTGCACGATCGACAGTCCGCGCCCGGGCATTGGCTCGGCGAGTGGAAGGGAGATCAACCCCGTCGCCTGGGAACGGGCAACATGAACCTCGGCAGGGAAGGCGCCGATCAGATCGGTCGCCGCCACCAGGGTCTCCATTCCAGTCAGTGTTTCGCAGCTGATCGGGCAGGCGGGCGGTGCGAGGCGTGCGCGCTCAAATGCCGCTGCGACAGCGCTAGCGGTCGAACTGTCTATGCTCGGGAAGATCCAGGCCTCGCGCTCGATCGCGGCGAGGGCCCGTGCCTGCGCCTTGGGATGCCCGGGACGAACTACTGCAACGATCGCAGTCGGCAACAGGGGACGCACCACAAATTCAGCGCCAAGCGCCTGTGCGGGCAACTGCGCGATCGCAAAGTCAGGCGCCCCTTCCCGAAGACCGCCCAGGCGATAGGGGAACGCAGGCGACACCACCCGCAGCGCGACATCCGGCCATTGCTCGCGAAAACCGCCAATCACTCTGGGCAGGAGGGCGATGGTTGCGAGATGGGAAATCCCGATCGTGACCTGGCCTTCGCGCCGGCCCCGAAGCAGCGCCAGATCTTCGGCTGCCTGCCGAAGTTGCGCGCGCACGGTTCGGGCTCTCGGCATCAAGGCCTGCCCGTATTCGGTGGGCTGAACGCCCCGGATGCTGCGCGCGAACAGTGCAACGCCCAGCGAGCGCTCGATGCGCGCAAGTTGCTTGGTGAGCGCGGGCTGGGTCAGTCCGGCGCGTCGGGCTGCAGCGCTGAGGCTGCCGGCATCGGCGATATCCGCGATCAGATGCAGGGCATCGGCATCTACCGAAGGCGTCACGGGCCGGGCTGATCTCACGCTATTACTTTTTGGAATGGATATTCACGGCGTTTTGATTGTACGGAAATTCCCCGGCTGTTACGATCAACCATATGTCCCAATCAGTTGAGTTGCCATCCGCGCCCTCGACAATCCATGCGGTCAGCCGAGCCTGCCGCTGCCCGCAGACTGCAGCGCTTGCCCTGCTGATCTCCGCACAAGGCATTGCGCGATGGAATCTTGGCCTGTGGAATACCCGCGAGGTCGAGCTTGGGCTGTTCACCGGCGAGTCCCTGTTCGGCGGCGGCACAGGCTGGGCGCGCGTGCGACTGGATCGCGAGGCCGGTCGAATCGACTACCTTGTGGGCGCGAGTCCGGATCAGCTCATCCCGCGCATCGAGGCGCGCGTACTGGCGGGCGCGCCGCTCGGCTATCCGGATGACGTTTGCCTGGTGAGCCTAATTGCCTGGCGCACCGCCGATATGAGCGACGAACGCTGGTATCGGCTCGCGCGGACGCACGAGACCGAGATCGAACTGATCCGCAGCCTGCTTGAGGCCGAGCCCTCCGCTTCGGCTAGCTGGCGGGGCGCCCCGGGGTTGACTCGCAATGCTTGATCGCGACGACTGTCTGGCGCTCGATCACGGGGCAGATTCCTCCGGCAACCCTGTCGCAGGTTTCGCAGCCCGCTTTGCCGCCGGCGCGCCCGGCACGCTCTACTTCGATGCCAATTCAATCGGGCCGATGCCGCTGGCAGCGCCCGAGCGGGTCCGGCAGGTCTTGGACCAGGGGTGGCGCATAGCCCGCCGGCGTAGCTGGAACGAGACCGACTGGCTGGATCAGCCCCGCAAGCTCGGTGGATCGCTCTCGCGGGTGCTGGGCGCTGGGGCCGGCGACGTTCTGGTTGCCGACTCGACTACGATCAATCAGCATAAACTCCTTCATCATGCGCTCGACCTCAATGCGCCGCGCGACGTGGTCGTGGTCGAGCGGGAGGTATTCCCCTCGAACCGCTATGCGGCTGAGGCAGCGTCGGCGCTGCGAGGCGCGCGCCTTCGGGATATCTCCTGTTCGGGCGAACTCGGGGAGGCGCTGGCTGCTGGCGATGTGGCGGTGGTGGCGCTGTCACTCGTCGACTATCGCAGCAGCACCCGGCTGGATCTTGTGGGTATCACCGAACTGATTCATGCGCACGGCGCGCTCGCGCTCTGGGACCTGTCGCATGCGGCGGGTGCGGTCGCTGTATCCCTCGAAAAGGCTGGAGTCGATTTTGCGGTGGGCTGTGGCTACAAATATCTCTGTGGTGGGCCCGGCGCGCCCGCCTGGCTCTATGTGCATCCGCGCCATTCGCAGTCGGTGGTGTGGCCAGCGCTGGCCGGATGGATGGGGCACTCTGACGCCTTTGCGTTTGAACCTGGGTATCGGCCCGCCGCGAGCGTGTCGCGACATCAGGCCGGCACGCCAGCAGTGATCGCCAATGCGGCGATGTCGGCGGCGGCTGATATCTGGTGTGATGTTGACCCACAGGAGCTTGATGAACGACACCGCTCGCTCACCAACCTGCTTATCAGATTGGTGGACGAACAGTGCGCAGAATTCGGCGTCACGGTGGCCAGTCCGCGTGAACACGCCAAGCGCGGCGGACATGTCACGCTTAGGTTCAGCGACGCGCAGGCAGAGGGTGACGTTAGTGCGCTTGCGCAGGCGCTGGTCGAAGCCGGTGTGATCGTGTCGAGCCGTAAGCCAGATGCGTTGCGCCTTGCATCTCACCCGCTCGTGGCCCGCCATACTGATCTTTGGGACGCAGTGTCGAAGCTGCGTGGCTTGCTGCTGAGCGAACAGTGGCGTGACCCGCGTTACCGGCGCGCGTCGGTCTGAGCCGTATCACGGCCGCATGAAACCAACCCCTTCTCCCTGGACTAGCGGCGGCGAGCTGCGGATTGCCGCTGATATTGGTGGAACCTTTACCGATATCGTGTTGCAGGCGCAATCGGCAGTTCATAGTTGCAAGGTCCTCACCACGCCGGGGAAACCAGAACTCGCAGTGATGCAGGGGATGCTGCAGGTATGCGCGCAAGCGGGGGTCGCGCCTGAGCAGTTGAGCCTGTTTGTGCACGGGACGACGCTCGCCACCAATGCCCTGATCGAGCGGAAAGGCGCGCGGACTGCGTTTCTCACGACTGCTGGTTTTCGCGATGTACTCGAGATGGGCTATGAAAAACGCTATTCGCAGTACGACATCAATATCGAGCGCCCGGCTGAGCTGGTTGCCCGACCGCTGCGCTTTGGCGTCGGCGAGCGTATCGCGGCGGACGGCAGCGTTTTGCAGCCCCTGGATGAGGCGGCAGTGCTCGCCGCTGGGCGAGAGATGAGAGCACGGCATGTCGAAGCCGTCGCGATCGGATTTCTGCATGCGTATTCATGGCCCGCCCATGAACGGCGCGCACGGGATCTGTTGATGAGTGAAACCGGGCCGGAGGTCACAGTCTGCCTGTCTAGCGAAGTTTGCCCCGAGATGCGCGAATACGAACGTTTTTCAACCACCTGCGCCAACGCCTATGTCCGGCCGCTAATGGACGGCTATCTCGCGAGGCTGCGCTCACTGCTTGATCAGGCCGGCATCACCTGTCCGATGCTGCTCATGATGTCGGGCGGCGGGGTGACCACGCTTGAACTCGCACGGCGGTTTCCGATTCGGCTCGTCGAATCTGGTCCGGCAGGCGGTGCCATTCTCGCTGCTCATTTGGCGCGCGCTTGTCGTTTCAACGAGGTCATGGCTTTTGACATGGGCGGCACGACCGCCAAGATCTGCCTCATCACCGCAGGCGAGCCTGAGCGGGCGCGGCGCTTTGAAATCGGCCGCATCTGGCACAACCTCAAAGGTAGCGGTCTGCCCGTCCGGATACCGGTGATCGAACTGGTTGAGATTGGTGCCGGCGGCGGCTCGATTGGTCGGGTCGATGCGCTGTCGCGTATTACGATAGGGCCGGATTCGGCGGGCGCCGAACCAGGACCTGCCTGTTATGGCAGAGGCGGTCAGGCTCCTACCGTCACCGATGCAAACCTGATACTCGGCCGGATAGAGGCTACCGCGTTCGCTGCGGGTACGTTGCAACTCGACACCGAGGCGGCGAGCGCGGCGCTCGGCCGCGATGTCGGCGAGGCACTCGGCATGGACGCCTTCTGGGCGGCAGCCGGCATGTCTGAAATTGTCGAGGAAAACATGGCCAATGCAGCGCGCGTGCATGCCATCGAGCGCGGCAAGACGCTTCGAGATTTCACGTTGATCGCCTTTGGCGGTGGTGCGCCGCTCCATGCGGCGCGCCTCGCCCAGAAGCTCGGCATTTCCCGCGTATTGGTGCCTGCGGGCGCCGGAGTAGGGTCGGCCATCGGCTTTTTGCAGGCGCCGATCGCGGTCGAAGTGGTTCGCAGCGCGCAGGGTCGACTCGCAGACCTTGACCTGGAAGCCACCAACCGCAGGCTTTCCGAGATGTCGGACGAGGCACTCGCCATTGTTTTACCGGCAGCGCGCGCGGTCAGCCTCGAACCGAATGCGTTGCGCTGCGAACGCATTGTCGAGCTTCGCTACGAGGGCCAAGGGCACGAACTGAGAATCGCAGTGCCCGAGGGCGAACTCGACTGGGCAGCGCTCGGGCGGCTTCGCGAGTTATTCGAGCAGGCGTACCAACGGGTCTACGGCTTGCGGATACCTGGATCGGCAGTTGAAGTGGCGAGTTGGATGCTTACCCTGGCCACGCCGCCTTCGCTGGCGACTCCGGTGACGCTGCCGAGCGTTCATGACGAGGCAACGGCCAGGGGCACGAGGTTGGCCTGGGAGGCGGGACGAGGCGAGATGCTGAGTTTCAAGAGGTACTGGCGCCCGGAACTGATGCCTGGGGCGTCCTTGACCGGGCCCGCCCTGATCGGCGAGCCAGAGACGACCACCGTGGTCCCCGCGGGATGGAGGCTCTTGGTCGACAGTGCAGGGCACCTCCAGCTTGAGGAGATCGCTTGAATGAATGTCGCCGCCGACAGGCTTGATGCGGCCGGACCGGATATCGTGGCTATACCTGCGGCGCTCAAGGCAATCCGCACGCAGGTCATGTGGAACCGTTTGATCGCAGTGGTCGAGGAGCAGGCGCAGGCACTGCTGCGAACTGCGTTCGGCTCGGTCGCGAGAGAAGCGGGGGACCTGTCGGCTGGCGTGTATGACAGGGACGGAAAGATGCTGGCCCAGGCAGTCACCGGCACACCGGGCCACGTCAACAGCATGGCAAGTGCCGTCGGTCATTTTCTCGCGCGCTTCGACCGCATGCAAATGCAGCGCGGCGATGTATTCATCACCAATGATCCGTGGCTGGGCACTGGGCATCTGTTCGATTACGTGGTGGTTACGCCGGTGTTTGGCCCTTGTGGCGGGTCGCCGCTGGCGCTATTCGCCTCGACCTGTCACACGATCGACGTCGGCGGTATCGGTTTTTCTGCCGAGGCGCGTTCGGTATTTGAGGAGGGGACTAGGATCCCGCACCTGCGGCTCGCGCGGGCTGGAATGCTCAACGAGGACGTATTGGCGATTGTGCAGGCGAACTCGCGCAATCCGATCGAGGCGCGGGGCGACATCTTGTCGCTGATGAGCTGCAATGAGGTGGGAGTGACGCGGCTCCTCGAGATGATGGCTGAGTTTGGTCTGGATGACATCGATGGTCTCGCGCAGCACATCCTTGCGCATTCGCGAGACGCGACACGCGCTGCGATCGCGAGGTTGCCGCGCGGACGATGGTACGTGAGCATGTCGCTAGATGGCTATGACCGTCCGGTCGAATTGCGCGCTGCAATTGCGATCGCCGGTGAGCAGGTGATCGTAGACTACGCAGGTTCATCGCGAGAAAGTGCGCGCGGCATCAATTCGCCCAAGTGCTATACCGACGCTTATTCGGTCTACGGGCTTAAATGCCTCATCGCCCCAGACGTTCCAAACAACGCCGGTTCGCTTGAACCTTTTGTAGTGCTGCCGGCACCCGGTACCATCGTCGATCCTGAACCGCCCGCGCCGGTGACCGCCCGACATGTCGTCGGTCAGATGCTGCCTGACCTGATGTTTGGTGGTTTGGAGGCAGTATTTGCGGGAGCGGTCCCAGCCGAATCGGCCGGTAGTATTTGGGTTCTGGCCATGGCACAGGCCGCTGCAGCGGTGTGCGCACACGGTGGGCGTGAACCACGTTTCAATGTGATGAGCGTCGGCCTGGGCGGCACCGGGGCGCGACCAACCAAAGATGGACTGTCTGCGACGGCGTTCCCCTCGGGCGTGGGTGGAATTCCGGTCGAGGTGACCGAAGCGCAGGCGCCCGTGGTGTTCATCGAAAAGACGTTTCTCACTGATTCCGGCGGTGCTGGGACCTGGCGCGGCGGCCTGGGCCAGCGCATCGTCGTCACCAGCGTGCACCAGCAGGCATTTACCTGTGCCGCAGCCACCTTCGATCGTCGCAGCTTTCCGGCTCGCGGTCGAAGTGGTGGACAGGATGGCGCGCCCGGCAAGGTCGAGGTGATTGATGGCGACGGGCGGGTGACACCGTTTTACGGCAAGGGTACGATCCATATTCCCAAGGATGGCTGCCTGCGGATCGAGCTACCCGGGGGCGGGGGATTCGGTTCCCCCGCGGAGCGCGAGCCTGCCCGCGTTGCAGCCGATCTCGCGCATGAACTGATCAGCCCCGAAAGCGCGACAAGGGTCTATCAGGCTAAGTCCCTGTCGCTCCTCGCTTCGCCAAAACCCTCACCGGCTGCTTTGAACCCAAGCCCATGATCAGTATCGATGACTGTCTCGCCCTCGATGCCGCGGACCCTCTTGCGCCGATGCAGGCGGAATTTGTCTCGCCCGTTACAGGCCGCATCTACCTCGACGGCAATTCAATGGGTGCAATGCCCCGCGGGGCGCCTGCTCGCATGACCCGAGCATTGATCGACGAATGGTCGGTCGAGCGCCGCCACGCCTGGCACAGCGCGGATTGGCTCGATGCGCCGCAAAGAATTGGCGCCGCCTTTGCCGCGCTGCTCGGCGCGGCACCTGATGAACTGATCGCTGTTGACAACACCACGCTCAACCTCCATCGGCTGCTCCATTACGGGCTTGATCTCGCCAGGGCCGACGCACGCCGCTCGACAATCGTATTTGAACGAGAGGGGTTTCCGACCGATTGCCATGTCGTGCAGGGCGCGGTGCATCATGGTGCCGGACGCTGGCAGGCGCGGTCGATCGGCACACAGGACGATCTGGATGCAGCGCTTCGCGACGACGTGGCGATGGTGCTGCTCTCGCATGCCGATTACAGGACGTCTGATCGGTGGGATATGGCTTCGGTCAACGCGCGCGTTCATGCGCGTGGTGCGCGCGTGCTGTGGGACTTGTCGCACACAGCCGGAGTGGTGCCGATTGAACTGAGCGCGTGCCGCGCTGACTTTGCTGTAGCCTGTAGTTACAAATACCTCAGTTGCGGCCCGGGTGCGCCAGCGCTCGCCTACATCCGGCGCGATCTTCAAAATCGCGCGTGGCCTGCGATCCCGGGCTGGCTGGGTCATGCCGATCGGATGAATTTCGTCAACGACTATCAGCCAGCGCTAGGTCTGTTGTCGCTTATCACGGGGACTATGCCGGTACTTCAGGATGTAGTGGCGGACTGCGCTGCGCAGATATGGTCCCGCGCGGATCCCGGTTACGTCTTTGCCAAGCACCGCTCCTTGTCTGACACGCTTGGCGCACTGCTGCGTGAACAGTGCGCTGAGTTTGGCGTCGAACAAGTATCACCTGCTGCCCATGACCGTCAGGGCGGACATATTGCGTTTCGCTGCCCGGGCGCGGGCGCGACCTGCGAAGCGCTGCTTGCCGACGGCGTGGTTGGGTCATTTCGCCAGCCTGACGTGATTCGCTTTGGTCTGGCACCGCTTACCGTATCGCATGCCGATCTTTGGCACGCCGTGTCCCGGCTGCGGGGCATCCTGCGCGATGAGCGCTGGCGCGAACCCAGATTTCAGCAGGTTTCGGTGTGAGCGGTGAGGCGGGATCGAATCCCAAGAGCCGCGACCCTGCGGAGCGCCGGCACATCAGTAGCGGCTCTCCCTGGGAAGCGCTTGCGGGTTATTCCCGCGCAGTGGTCGACGGTAACGACGTCTTCGTCTCGGGCACGGTGGGCGTGAATCTCGCCACAATGGAATTTGCGCCTACTGCACGCGAGCAGGCCGAGCAGGCGATCGATACGATCGCTGCGGCGCTGGCCCAGGTGCCCGCCACGCTCGATGATGTCGTGCGCGTTCGGGTATATGTGCCAAATCGGGCTGACGTCGAACAAGTGAGTGCGGTGCTTGCCTGTCGGCTGGGGCGCGCCCGGCCAGCCAACACCACGGTGTGCGCGCCGCTTGCTGTCGAAGCAGCGAAGGTCGAGATCGAAGTGACGGCACGCGTGCGCGGAGCGGCGTCAGCACCATGACACAATCTGTCGGTACCTCGGCGCTGCCCCTTCTCGCCCTGCGCGGCGTATCGCGCAATTTTGGCAGTTTGCGTGCTGTCGACGGTGTCGATCTTGACATCATGGCTGGGCGTATCAGCGGTTTGATTGGTCCCAACGGAGCCGGTAAGACCACGCTCTTCAATTTGATCGCCGGTACGCTTGCGCCGTCGGCAGGCGAGATACGGTTTGAGGGTCGGCGCATGAACGGACTTTCGCCCGATCGTGTGTTTCATCAGGGGCTCGCCCGCACGTTTCAGGTGCCGCGGCCGTTTGCACAGATGACGGTACTCGAGAATCTCATGCTCGCCGCCGAGCGGCAGGCGGGTGAACGATTCTGGAACAACTGGATCCGGCCAGGACTGGTGCGCGAGGAGGAGCGGGCCGTGCGCGAGCGGGCGTTTGCGGTGCTTGAGGTCTGCGCTCTAGCCGACAAGGCGCCGAATCTGGCGGCTGAATTATCGGGAGGGCAGCAAAAACTGCTAGAACTCGCTCGCGTGCTGATGATTGAACCTAGCCTCATCCTGCTTGATGAGCCGGCTGCTGGCGTCAACCCGGCGCTCCTTGAGACGCTTGTTGATCGCGTGCAACACCTTCACCGCAGCGGTATCGCTTTTTTGATCATCGAGCACAACATGGACCTCGTCATGAGCGTGTGCGACCCAGTGATCGTCATGATGCAGGGACGTGTCATTCTGAGCGGGTCGCCTGATACGGTACGCACCGACCCCAGGGTGGTTGACGCCTACCTTGGCGAGGTTACTACGTGAGCGCGCCCACGCTTAATACAGTCGTGCCGGTGCTTGAGGTCGCTCAACTCGTTGCCGGCTACGTACCGGGCCTGCCTGTCGTTCGGGGAGCGTCGCTCAAGCTCTTTGCGGGAGAGGTTCTCACCGTCATTGGTCCCAACGGGTCGGGCAAGAGCACGCTTCTTAAGGCGATCATGGGTCTGGTGGGTATCGCCTCGGGCAGCGTCCGATTCGCAGCGCAGCACATCGCTGGCTGCCCCACACACGAAATCGTGCTCTCCGGTATCGGCTTCGTACCGCAGACCGCCAATCTTTTCGCGACACTCTCGGTCGAGGACAATCTCCGCGCGGGCGGACATCTGGTTCGGAGCGAACTTGGCGAGCGCCTCGAGAGGACCTATGCGATATTTCCGGCACTCGCACAAAAACGGCGTGACAAGGCACGCACGCTGTCTGGCGGCCAACGTCAGATGCTCGCGATCGCCCGGGCACTCATGACCAACCCTCGCCTGCTCATTCTCGATGAGCCAACCGCGGGCCTCGCCCCGCAGGTTATCGGAGAGGTGTTTGAGCAGCTGAAGTCGCTTGCTGATAGCGGTGTTGCGGTTCTGCTGGTCGAGCAGAACGCAAAGGCTGCCCTTCGCCAGTCCGACCGCGGTCTGGTATTGGTTGAGGGGTGCAACCGGATTGAAGGCGCGGCGAGTGCGTTACTTGCAGACGAGGAAGTCATTGCAGCTTTTCTCGGCCGAGGCGACCGCCGTGGTTCCCGTACGGCGCTGGTCGAGGCGGTTTCGCCATGATCTGGCAGGCGCTTGCCGATGGCATCCTCACCGGGGCGGTGATTTCGCTCGGCGCCATCGGAGTGTCGTTTACCTTGCAGATCATGCGCTTTGCCAACTTCTCTCATGCGGAGTTGCTGACCTGGGGTGCTTACATCACGATGGTATTCGTTGCCTTTACCGGACCAGGATCACCCACGTCCGGGCTGTCTTTCGGCTGGCAGCTGATGGCGGTGCTTCTGCTTGCGGCGCTCCTCACGGGCCTTACCGCGTGGGGCTTGGACCGGATCCTGTTCCGACGGCTGCGACACCGGGGTGCTCAGCACATGACGCTCGTTTTTGCCTCCTTTGGGGCTGCGCTCGTGCTTCGCCACCTGATCGTATTGATCTGGGGGCATGACTCCCGGTTCTACACGCGCGAGCTCCAGATGACACTTGAAGTTTTCCCCGGGGTACGCGTATTGCCCGATCAGGTGTTCATCCTGATCGTAGCGCTCGTCGTTCTGGTAGCCCTCCATCTGTTTTTGCGTTTCAGCCGTACAGGTATCGCGATGCGGGCGACCGCCGAGAATCCAGCACTCGCGCAGTGTTGCGGCATGGAAGTCGATAAGGTGATCCGGGCCACCTGGATCATCGGTGGGGCACTCGCGGCCGCCGCCGGCGTCTTTACCGGTCTTACGCCTCAGGTCAATCCCGACGTCGGACACCAGCTGCTTCTGCCGCTTTTTGCAGCGGCGATCCTGGGCGGGATTGGGAGCCTTGCAGGCGCTGTAGTGGGCGGTCTGCTCGTAGGCATCGCCGAAAATGCACTGCTGCTTGTGGTGAGCCCCGGCTACAAGCAGGCAATGTCGTTCATGCTTCTGCTGGTAGTCCTTCTTGTGCGGCCTCAGGGTATTTTCGGCGAGCGTAGGGAGGGGGACCGGTGAGCGGACTTACGTCCTACCTCGTCTTTTTTGCCTGCATCGTGCTGATTTTCGGCATCGTCACGATGGGTCTCAATCTCCAATGGGGCTTTACCGGAATATTCAACGCGGGCGTGGTCGGCTTCTACGCGATCGGTGGCTACACCCAGGCGATCCTTACTGCTGCGCCTGCGGCTGGTCATTTCGGTAATTTTGGGCTGCCGTGGCTTGTCGGCATCGTCGCGGCGATGGCGGTGACCGGACTGGCTGCCTGGCTGATTGGATGGATCACCATTGGGCTGCGCGACGATTACCTTGCCATCACCTCATTCGGTATTGCGGTCACCATCCAACTCATTACGCTCAACTGGAGCGAACTCACCGGGGGCCCGAACGGGCTGACCCGCATCGCCCGACCACTTGCCGTGGTCTTTGATACTCCGGCGGCGTTCAACCTCTGGTTTCTTGCGCTGCTGGTCCTTGTCACCGCAGCGGTCTATGCAGCGCTTGAGCGCATGCTGAGGTCGCCGTGGGGTAGGGTGCTTCGCGCCATCCGGGAGGACGAACTCGCCGCTGTGTCGCTCGGCAAGAGTGCCCGCAGCTTTCGGATACAGGCCTTTGCGATCGGCTCGATGCTCATGGGGCTCGCGGGTGCGCTTTACGTGAGCTTCATCGGGTTCGTAAGCCCCTTTGATTTCCTGCCCATATTCACCTTTCAGGCCTGGGCTATGCTGATCGTGGGCGGCAGCGGCAACAACCGGGGCGCGCTCCTGGGGGCTCTGGTTGTATGGTCGATCTGGACCGCAAGCGGGATTGCGGTGACCAAGTTTGTCCTGCCGAGTTTTGCAGCGCAGGGCGCTGCGGTTCAGGTCATCCTGATCGGTCTTGCGCTGATGCTGGTGCTGCTCTACCGGCCGCGCGGGCTGTTGGGTGAGCGTGCGATGGTCTCTCGTCACGCCGACCCGTGAGGCGGCTGGCGTATGCCATTGAATGGGTTCCATTTTGCAACTTCACTTTGACTGAGGAGATCAAGATCATGAAAAGGCGAATTTCTGGCAGGCTCGGCCCTGCGGTCCTGGGCATGTGCGCGGGGCTTTTTCTGGCTGGCTCGGCACTTGCGCAACAGCCGGCCTGCCCCGTCAAGGTGGGCGGTATCCTTCCGCTGACCGGTTCAATGGCACCGATCACCAAAAAGATTGCCCAATCGGCGGAGCTCGCCTTTGAACACGTCAACAAAGGAGGCGGCATCAAGGGTTGCCCCGTGCAGTTCATTCTGCGTGACGACCAGGGGCAGCCCACGGTCGGTGTGGACGCCGCCAAGTACCTTGTCGAAGTCGAGAGGGTCGCTGCCTTCACCGGTACGATTTCCTCTGGCGTGACAGGGCCGATCATCAGCAGCGTCACGGCGCCCTCGCGTGTGGTTCAGGTGAGTTGTTGCTCCACCGCGAGCCCATTTACCGCCGACGGACGCAGCGGCGGGTATTTCTTCCGCACCATTCCGACCAGCAAGACCCAGGCCTATGCGACAGCATCCGAGACGACCCAGCGCGGTTTTCGCAAGACAGTCGTGATTTATGTGAACACCGACTTCGGCAAGGACATGCTTGTCTACTACAAGCAGGCGGTCGCCAAGCTCGGGGGGGAGATCGTCGCCGAGATTCCCTACAACGACAACCAGACCAGCTACCGGGCTGAAGTGACCCGTGCGCTTGCGTCCAAGCCCGAGTCGATGCTCCTGATTGGGTTTCCCAAGGACGCGGTAACCATCGTCAGGGAATGGCTGTCCCTGGGTGGCCCCCGCAAAGTGGCGCTCAACAACTCGATGCGTACGCTTGACTTTGTCAATGGCGTCGGCGCGAATTTCGTTGAAGATTTCTTCGGTATGGACAACGCGCAGGTCGCTGGCCCAAGTGTGATGACCTTCGACAATGCCTTCCAGACGCGATTCAATACCGACAGCAAGGGCCCGGGCGTACATACCCAATACGATGCCGTGATGGTGCTCGGTCTTGCGATGAACATCGCGCGCGAGCTGTCAGGCCCGTCGATTCGCGAAGCGGTACGCAAGGTGCATGATCCGGCCGGGACGCCGGTTGGCACTGGTCCCGAGGAATATCGCAAGGCAGTCGATTTGATTCGCGCCGGCAAGCCGATCCGCTATCTGGGAGCGACTGGCCCCATTGAGTTTGATGCCAACGGCGATGTGACCGGGCCTGCGTTGGTCTGGCGCATTACCGGCGGCAAGATCGAGACTGATCGCGTGATCTCGATCGAGGACATGCAGGCGCTCTTCAAGAAAATCGACGGTTGATCGGCTGGTAGGGGGACCGCATACGACCCTTTCTGCTGCGGGGCGTCCGTTCACTTCAAACGGACGCTTGCCTCGGCCTCGATTTCAACTTCATAGCCGCCGATGAGTTCGGCGTTACCGAGCATCGTATTGGCGGGCAGCACGTCGCCGAGCATTCGCCCGTGCACTTCAGCAACTGCCTGCCAGCGCGCGGTGTCGCGCAGAAATATCCGGGTGCGCACGATATCTTCACGACGCCCGCCGAGTGCCTCGATGCTCGCGATTACCTTGTCCAGCGCATAAATGGTCTGGGCTTCAGCGTCGCCCGGACAGATCGGACCAATTCCCGGATGTGTGGCCGTGGTACCGCTGACGAGGATGCGGTCTCTGTCGCGAATCGCGCGTGAATAGCCTGCGAGTGGCTCCCACGGAGTGCCGCTGTCGACGCGCATGCGGTGGGGTGCGGCGGGTACGGAATGCACCGGAAAGGCTGCTGGCAGCGAGGCGAGGTGGTGGCTCAGATCGCCTGAGGCCGTTAGAAAGGGCGGGCGGCGATATTCGTCGCCGCAGTCTCCGGTAAGCGGTGTGCAGGCTGCGAAGGCCTCCTCGAGTCGGTCCCGGTCCTCGTCGTCGAAGGCAAAGGAGAAAAGCGTCCGGTTATCGACTGAGTGGTCGCGTTTGCCCGGTCGCATTCCCACGATCACCGCGCCGACGGCAGGTTGTTCGAGTACCCAGCGGACGGCGACGTTGGCGACCGACACCCGATGGCGGTCGGCAATCTGTCGGGCTGCCCTGAGGATTGTTTGGAGCGCCGGCCAACCTCCGATTGCATCAATGAAGCGGCGATATTTGGACTTGCTCCAGTCGACTACGTTGGTGGGTTCGGTCCGACCTACCCATTCGTCACTCAGAAAACCGCCTCCGAGCGTACCGTAGGCGAGCAGTTTGACACCCGATCGGGCGCACAGCGCGCTCATTCGACCAGCAGCGCGCCGGTCGAGCAACGAGAAGGAGACCTGGTTGGTTACGATCGGCAGACCGAGGGCTAGCAGCAGTCGCAGATGATCGGTATCGAAATTGGTGAGACCAAGGTGCGCGATCGATCCTGCCTCGCGCAGCGCGGACAGTTCGCGCAGCGCGTCGATGTAAGCCGGATTCGCGTATTGCCACCAATGAAATTGCAGTAGATCAATTTGCCCCACACCCAGCCGTTGGCGCGCCCGGTCTACCGCCTCGCGGACCACGCTTGCGGTCATTGGACCTGGCTCTGGGCACCATTTGGTGAACGCCCGCGGTTGCGGTTGAAGCCCGCGCGCAACCAGTCGACCTGCGATGACTTCGGCGCTGCCGTAATGATCGGCCATGTCAAACGCAAAGAAGCCCGCCTTCACATGTGACTCGAGCGCGTCAGCGGCCCGCTCGGCATCGAGTGTGCGGCCGCCTCGCTCCATGTCGGCGACCTGCCAGAGCCCCATCACCACCCGAGGAACATTTAGCCCGGGCGCGAGTTCGGTGCAGGACGGCTCCTGGTTCATAGTGGCTTGCTGCATTTCGGGGATGGGGCGGCCGCTTTAGGGGATGGGGTATTTGATTGAAGGCGGCTGTGCAGCATCCAGCGGGCCGCCAAGACCAACTGTTGCATAGTCTGCGGGCATATTGATCTCGATCAGATCGAGACCGTCGGGCCGACCGATAACATTGTATGCGACGCCTGCCGGCTGGCACAGGCAGTAAGCGGAGATCCGATAAAACTGACAGTTTCCGGCAGTGGCGCAAGGTCCAATACTTGCCCGATGGTCTACCCTTTCTTTGAATACCTATCGTAGACCTTTCTGAAATCTTTTTGAAAAGCGTGGGCTACCTTACGAATGCTTGGATAAGTCGTCCCGTTCACTGAGATTGGAATATCTTTACCCGACCAGTTTCGCTCGACAAGACCAGCTGCTTCCACGGGCGACCACTTTAGGCGGCCAATTCGCAAATTAAAGACGCTAATATCGCTCCCGAAGAACTCAGCAGCCTGGGTACGGCTCGGGAATTTCTTCCCTTCGACTGTAATTGACTTGGTTATCCAAAATGAGCCCATCCGAGACCGACAATTCGAATTCTGCCACCCGTCGTGCGCTGATCGGAGCCGGGGCGGCCACGGCCGGGCTGAGCGCGCTCGGCGCCACGCAGTCCATGGCCCAGGCGCCGAAGACCCCCAGGCGCGGTGGCACTCTGCGCATCAGCAGCGGCGGCGACCCGCCGGATTTCGATATGCACCAGTCGTCGACCTACCTCACGCTGTTCATCGGCGCGCCGTGCTACTCGACGCTGATGCGCGTCGACCCCGCCGACTACAACCGACTGATTCCGGATCTCGCCGAAAAGGCTGATGTCTCCGCCGACGGCCGGACCGTCACCTTCCAGTTGCGCGATGGCGTTGTCTTCCACAACGGCATGCCGCTGACCGCCGAGGACGTCGCCTATAGCCTGGAGCGCATTCGCAATCCGCCCAAGGGCATGGTGAGCCCGCGCAAGGGCCTGGTGGGCAACATCGAGTCGGTCGAGGCGCGAGGCGCGCGCACGGTGGTGGTGCGGCTAGCCCACGCGCAGGCCGACTTCCTGTTCCTGGTAAGCCACCCGGGCAATGTCATCGTGCCGAAGAAGGTCGCCGAGCCGCTGGATGCGCAGGGGCAGGGCATGAAGCGCCAGATCATCGGCACCGGGCCGTTCCGCCTCTCGCAGGCGGTCGACGGGCAGATCTACGAGCTCACGCGCTTCGACAAGTACTTCGGCCCAGCGCCGCATCTCGACAAGATCCAGTTCTTTCCGATCAAGGGCGAGGTCGAGCGCGCTGCCGCCCTACAGGGTAAGCGCATCGACGCCTGTTTCTTCTTCACCGCCGAGTCGGTGCTCACGACCCTTCGCAAGGTGCCCGGCATCACCGCGCTGCGCCGGCCGACGCCGACCTACATCAACCTGATTCCCAACGTGCAGCGCAAGCCCTTCGACGACCCGCGGGTACGCGAGGCGCTGTCGCTGGCGATCGATCGCGACGCCTTCATCAAGACCGCTGGGCCGCTGGCCGGGGCGTCGTTCCACAGCATCGGCCTGATGCCACCAGGCAGCCCGTACAGCCTTACCCAGGCCGAACTGCGCCAGTTCAGCGGCTACGATAGCCTGCCCGGCTTCGGCGGTAACGTCGCCGCCAACCGCCAGCGCGCCGTGGCGCTGCTCGAGCAGGCCGGCGTACCCAAGGGCTTCAAGCTGGTCATCCCGACCCGCGGCGACCTCTCGGTGTTTCGCGATGCGGCGATCAATGTCGCGGCGCAGTTGAAGAACATCGGCCTGGATGCCACGGTGGACGTGCGCGAGCCAGCCTCGTTCTACGCGATCGAGAACAAGGGCGAGTTCCAGGTGGTGGTGCACTCGATGGCCATGGGCGGGTCGACGCCCGACCAGATCCTGGGCGAGGGCTACACCAGTTACGGCGGGCGTAACTACGGGCAGTGGAAGGACGAGGCGCTCGACAACCTGTACCGCCAGCAGTCGCGCGAATCCGACCCCCGCAAGCGCACCGAGCTGATCCGGCAATTCCAGCTGGCCTATCTCAAGACCCACTACCAGATCAACCTGGCCTGGGTCGGCTACGGGGCTGCGCACTCGACCGCGATGCAGGGCTGGACCGCCACGCCGGATTTCTACGCCAACATGCAGATGGGCGAGGTCTGGCTGGATGCTTGACGGGGTGCGCGCGCCGCAGCTTGCCCAGGCGGGCGGGTCTGCCCTTACCGACTCGCCAGCGTTGCGTGGCAGGCAACCGACCGCCCGTCGATTGCGTCGAGAACCGGCACTTCGCCGCGGCAGCGGCTGACCGCGCGGGGACAGCGCGGCAGGTAGGCGCAGCCTCCCTCGGGGCGGCCTTCGCCGGAGACGTCGACCGCGCGCCCGAGTTCCCATGAACGCCGCCCCGCGCGCGGGTTGGCCACCGGTATCGACGCAATCAGTGCCTGGGTGTACGGGTGAGCGGGCTGCGCAAAGACAGTCTCGACACGGCCCTCTTCGACGATGCGCCCGAGATAGAGCACGGCCACCCGCTTGGCGACGTGCGGCACGATCGACAGATCGTGCGTAATGAAAAGTAGCGATAGGCCGCGGCTCGCCTGCAACGACTGCAGGAGATTGATGATCTGCGCGCGTGTCGACGTGTCAAGGGCCGAGACGATCTCGTCGCAGGCGATCAGTTCGGGGTCGATGGCAAGGGCGCGGGCGATGGCGACGCGC
>SYIM01000088.1 GCA_005798775.1 Burkholderiales bacterium | reverse complement strand
CTCTCCCAGCTGAGCTATACCCCCAACTAAGCCCTCGATTCTATCTTGAGGCTCAAGCCCGTGCAAGTTCCTGGCGGGTTCCTGGCGGGTTCCTGGCGGGTTCCTGGCGGGTTCCTGGCGGGTTCCTGGCGGGTTCCTGGCGGGTGCGTGATAAATTGCATTCAGTCCAAACACCGGGAATCCGAGCCATGACAGCCGCCCTGATTGATGGTGCCGCCCTGGCCCGTAGTCTTCGCGCGCAGGTTGCCGAGCGAGCCGCTGCACTGACTGCGAGGGGTCATCCCCCGGGGCTCGCGGTCATCCTGGTGGGTAGCGATGCGGCGTCTTCCGTCTATGTGCGGAACAAGGTGAAAGATTGCGAAGAGTCCGGCATTCGCTCGGTGCTTCAGCGCCTTCCCGAACCCACTCCCGAAACGGACTTGCTGGCCCGTATCCGGGCACTTAACGCTGACCCCTCCATCCACGGCATTCTGGTGCAGCTGCCGCTACCGGCTCACATCGACGCGCGGCGGGTGATTGAAACCATCTCCCCCGACAAGGACGTGGACGGCTTTCATGTGGCAAGTGCTGGCGCGCTGATGACCGGACAGCCTGGGTTTCTGCCATGTACTCCCTACGGAGTGATGCGACTGCTCGCGCATGCCGGCGCCCGGCTAGCGGGCGCTGAGACGGTAGTGGTCGGTCGCAGCAACATCGTCGGTAAACCCCAGGCGCTGCTTTTACTGCAGGCCGATGCGACAGTCACGATCTGCCACAGCCGTAGCCACAACCTGGTTGCCCACACACGCCGTGCCGATGTGCTGATCGCCGCCGTCGGGCGTGCCCGCATGATCACCGGTGACATGGTCAAGCCCGGCGCAATCGTGATTGACGTCGGCATGAATCGCGACGAAACCGGCAAATTATGCGGCGATGTCGATTTTGATTCCGTCCGCGAGGTGGCAAGCGCCATCACCCCGGTCCCTGGTGGCGTGGGTCCCATGACCCGCGCCATGCTTCTGGTCAATACCCTTGAAGCGGCTGAGCGCAAGCGCTGACCGCACATCCACCTCGCGTACGGTACCGTCCCATCCCACCGAAACCATAGCCGACAATGACTGACGCCCCAGGTAATAACCCACTGCTTGATTTCTCCGGCCTGCCCCGATTCGCGGACTTCAGCCCCACCTGGGTTGCACCCGCGCTCGACACACTGCTGGCCGACGCACGCGCTGCACTCGATTCGGTTTGCAACGACCCCGCGCCCATCCGCTGGGCGACCGTGGTCGTGCCGCTTGAAACCGCCACCGAGCGTTTGTCGCGGGCGTGGGGAATCGTTGGTCATCTGAATTCGGTGGCCGATTCAGCAGAATTGCGTGAGGTCTATAACGCGCAACTGCCGCGGGTGACCCAGTTCTGGACAGAGCTCGGGCAGGACACCCGGCTGCAAGAACGATACAAGGCGCTACGTGCCGGGCCAGACATCGACTCACTTTCACCGGCTCGCCAGCGAATCATCGACAACGCCTTGCGCGACTTCCGTCTCGGTGGGGCCGAACTGGTATCACCGGCCCGGGAACGTTATGCAGAGATCCAGGATCGCCAGGCAACGCTATCGCAGAAATTTTCCGAAAACCTGCTCGATGCCACCAATGCGTTCTCCCTGTTCATCGATGATGAGACTCGGCTGTCGGGGCTACCGCAGGATGTCCGTGACGCAGCACGCGCTGAAGCCGAAGCAGAGGGCCATAGCGGCTGGAAGTTCACGCTTCGTATGCCCTCTTATCTGCCGGTTATGCAATATGCGGAAGATCGGGCCTTTCGCGAGCAGATGTACCGCGCCTACGTCACACGCGCATCCGAACTGGGCCAGACCTCGCTGGATAACGCGCCCCTGATCACCGAGACGCTCGCTCTGCGTCACGAAGAGGCTGAACTCCTTGGCTACACGCATTACGCACAGGTGTCGCTCGAGCCCAAAATGGCTCGTAGCGCAGAGGAGGTCATCGCCTTTCTGCGCGATCTCGCTGTGCGTGCGCATCGCTTCGCCGAGCGCGACCTCGCCGAACTGCGGGGCTTTGCCGCTGACAAGCTGGGGCTGCCAGCGCTCGAGTCCTGGGACATTGCCTGGGCAAGCGAGCTTCTGAAAGAGGCGCGTTATTCGTTTTCCGAACAGCAGGTCAAACAATACTTTCAGGCTCCGCGCGTCCTCTCGGGAATGTTCGCGCTCGTCGAGCGCCTGTTCGACCTGCGCATCGCCGAGGAAGCGACGCAGACCTGGCATCCCGATGTCCGCTTTTATCGGGTCGAACATAACGGCCGGCTGATCGGCCAGTTCTACATCGATCTCTACGCGCGGGCCACCAAGCGAGGCGGCGCATGGATGGACGACGCGCGCGGCCGCAAGCGGGTGGGCGACGCACTGCAAACACCGGTGGCCTACCTCAACTGCAACTTTCAGCCACCCGTGGGTGATCGCCCTGCCACGCTCGCGCACGACGATGTCATCACCCTGTTTCACGAGTTCGGCCACGGGTTGCATCACCTGCTCACCCGCGTCGATGAGTTGGGTGTCTCGGGAATCAATGGTGTTGAATGGGATGCGGTGGAGCTACCCAGCCAGTTCATGGAGAATTTCTGCTGGGAATGGGATGTGGTCCGCGAAATGTCGGCGCACGTCGAAACCAGCGAACCCCTGGCGCGCGAGTTGTTCGATCGTATGCTGGCGGCGAGAAACTTCCAGGCGGGCATGCAGACGCTCCGGCAAATCGAGTTCGCGCTGTTCGACATGCAGCTTCATGCGCAGTCCCGCGCAGTACCCGATACCGCGTCAGTGCAGGCGCTGCTTGATCAGGTTCGTGAGGAGGTCGCGGTCCTGATTCCGCCTGCGTGGAACCGGTTCCAAAACAGCTTCGGGCACATCTTCGCCGGCGGCTATGCAGCGGGCT
>SYIM01000009.1 GCA_005798775.1 Burkholderiales bacterium | reverse complement strand
GACCGCGCGGGCAGGAACGGGTGCACCTGCTCGCCACCCTTCGGGCCGCGCTGCCGTGGCAGCGCTTGCGGCATGCGTCCGCGCAGAGGGCTGATGCGCCTGCCGCAGGGCCGTCGGCGCCTGCGCCGGCCAGCGGCCTGGTCGCGCGCCAGCCAGTCCGGTTTCATCCGGATGACCTTCATGTGCACCGCGAGCGAAAGCGGCGCGGCAGCACCACGGTGTTCGTGGTCGACGCATCGGGTTCCACTGCGCTGCAGCGACTCGCCGAGGCCAAGGGGGCGGTGGCGCTCCTGCTTGCCGACTGCTATGTCCGTCGCGATCGCGTCGCGCTGGTCTCGTTTCGCGGCGTGGGGGCGGAGTTGCTTTTGCCTCCCACGCGCTCCCTGGTGGCCGCGCGGCGCGCGCTCACCGCGCTTCCCGGTGGCGGTGGCAGCCCGATCGCAGCCGGATTCGAACTGGCCGCGCGCGTGGCTGCGCAGCTCGAGCGCTCGGGTGATGATGTGACCATGGTGGTCCTGACCGATGGCCGTGCCAACCTGTCTCGCGACGGTCTTCCAGGGCGTGAACGCGCCGCCGATGAGGCGCGACGCGTCGCGCGCGAACTCGCGCCCAGAGCGACCCATCGTGTGCTGATCGACACCTCGGTGCGCCCCGAGCCTGCCGCGCAGGCGCTCGCCGTGGCGCTGGCTGCGCGCTATATCCCGATGCCATTTGCCCGGGCGCGGGCAATCAGGGATTCGATCGCAGCCGCTACCCGCTGAGGCGCTGCCTCGGGGAGCATGTGGCCGCCGCGCACCCTTTCGATCGCTGCGCCTGGCAGACGATCGGCAAGAATCGGTAACAGGGCTTTTACCGGAATCCACGGGTCGTCGTCGGCAACCAGAAACCCGGTTGCGATCGTCTGCTTGGGAAGCTGCGACAGACGCGCGAGCAGACCGGGAAGGTCGGTGGCTGCCATGAAATGGATAGCGCCGCGAACATGGGCGGCCTCGCCAAACAGAAGGCGGTAGGCCTCGCGCTGTTCAGCGTCGATCACTGAAGCAGTGGAATCCAGCAGCCGATCAACCAGTCCGGTCGAGCGGGCGAGCACGGCCGTGGCGTTGACGCTCAGGGCAGAGCCGATCAGCGGTGCGAGAAGCGGCCCCAGCATCAGCGTGTACACCGCGGGGGGTGGCACCAGCGAGGGCGCGATACCGAGCAGGGCCTGGATCCGTAATCCTTCAGGGCGACCCAGTGCCAGCGCCAGCGCGAGCGCTGCCCCCGCGGAATGACCTGCTACCAGGTCGAGCCGCGCGAGCCCCTCGGCGCGCAGCAGTTCAAGGAGCTCGGCGGTGATGTCATTGAGCCCGTGCCGGGAATGTCCGAAGCAGCGGGTCGCGCCGTGCCCCGGCAGATCTGGGACCAGTACGCCAATTGAGGGGTCCAGGCGCTCGAGGACGGGGGCCCAGCTGTGCCGGGCGCCGCCGGTGCCGTGAAGGAGCAGAAGCGTGGATCCGGTCTCGGGGAACTCGGCGCTGCGCCACCCCGACCAGATGGTCTCGCCACAGCGGCGCTCGAACGCCACCAGCCGGCGCGGGATGCGCCGGTTGACGTGTTGCAGCCAAGTGTCTAGTGTAGAGGACACAATAAGTGACAAGTGTACGTTACATTCAAGGGAGATTCCTCATGCCGCTCCTCAACCGAATCGAAGGCGCACTGTCGCGCAGTCTGCTCCGATGCGCGGGTGCCCCGCCGAGGCTGCAGCAGGCCATGCAGCATGCCGTATTCCCGGGCGGCGCCCGAATTCGTCCACAGTTATGCGTGGCAGTAGCGCTGGCCTGTGGCGATGACGATCCCGAGCTGTCTGATGCCATGGCGGCTGCGCTCGAGCTCCTGCACTGCGCCTCGCTGGTGCATGACGATCTTCCCTGCTTCGATAACGCCGACACCCGCCGGGGCCTGCCCTCGGTGCACCGGGCCTTCGGCGAGCGGCTGGCGGTGCTCTCGGGCGACGCGCTCATCGTGATGGCCTTTCGCGAACTGGCGCGCGCGGGCAGCCGCCACCCCGAGCGGCTCGCCACAGTCATGCGCTGGCTTGACGAAGGTGTGGGTCCGCCTAACGGTATCGTTGCGGGGCAGGCCTGGGAGTGCGAGCCCAGCGCCCGCCTTGATCAATATCAACGCGCCAAGACTGGCGCCTTGTTCTCAGCCGCCACCGCAGGGGGCGCCGCCGCCGCGGGAGCCGACGGTCACGACTGGTTCGCACTGGGCGCTAATCTGGGCGAGGCTTATCAGGTCGCCGACGATATCCGGGACGTCATCTCCGACCCGGCACTGTTGGGTAAGCCCGTGGGGCAGGACATGCTTTTGGGCCGGCCAAGCTCGGCGCAAGAGCTGGGCCTGGACGGCGCGGTGATTCATTTCGACCGGCTGATTGCCCGCGCGATCGAGAGCATTCCGGCGTGCCCAGGGGAGGCGCTGCTGCGATCGCTTGTGCTGTCGGAGGCGCGCAGGCTGGTGCCCAGCGAAGGGCCCGCGAGCGTTCAGCGGGTGGTGTCCTCGCCAATCCAGGCGCCAGCCCCTGGAGGCCGCGCCGTCGCGTCGCGCACGGTACGCGAGCACTAAACGCGGTCGGGCGCAATCATGGCTGGTGCATTGGCTGCCACCTGGTCGGCGTTTCGCGATCGGCTGCTTACGAGCGCAGCCTTCCGACGTCGTGTGAGCATGATTCCAGGCCTTCGGGCGATCAGTCGTCGACAGTCGCGTCGACTGTTCGATCTGGTGGCGGGCTTCTCCTACAGCCAGGTGTTGCTCGCCTGCGTCAGGCTCGGCCTGTTTGACAAGCTTGCCGCCGGACCGCAACCGGTTGAGGAGATCGCACGCGAGGCGGCGTTGCCGGCGGAAAGTGCCGATATTTTGTTGCGCGCAGCCATCTCGCTTGACCTGCTCGAATGGCGAGGGAAAGACCGCGTGGGCCTGGGCATGCTGGGCGCCGTCATGGTCGACAATCCCGCGCTCGGCGCATTGGTGCGTCACCATCAAGCCGTCTACGAAGATCTGGTCGATCCGCTCCTTACCTTGCGCGAGCCCGATCGCCCCACGCGGCTGCGCAACTACTGGGCCTACGCCCGCGATGGTCGGTACTTTGGCGAGAAGCGCCTCGACACCACCGAAGTTCGCGACTACTCCGAGCTCATGTCGGCCTCGCAGCCGCTGGTCGCCGAGCAGGTGCTTCAGGCCTACGACTTTTCCAGGCACCAATGCGTGCTTGACGTGGGTGGCGGGCAGGGCACTTTTCTCAGCCACGTGGCGCGCGCGCATCCTGCGCTGCAACTGAAGCTGTTCGATCTGCCTGCCGTGGCTGATCTCGCTCGCGGGCGGCTTGCCGAGGCCGGGCTCGCGCACCGCATCGAATGCACGGGTGGCAGCTTCTTCGAGGATCCCCTGCCGGCTGGCGCCGATCTGATCACGCTGGTGCGCGTCGCCTATGACCATCCGGATGAGCGGGTCTTACGCATCCTTTGCGCCATCCGGGACGCGCTACGCGCGCGCAGCGGCCATCTGCTGCTTGCCGAGCCCTTGTCCGGCACGCCGGGCGCGCAGGCGATGGGCGATGCGTATTTCGGCCTCTACCTGCTCGCGATGGGTAAGGGGCGCGCGCGCTCCGCTGCCCGGCTCGCCGAATTGATGACGCAGGCGGGCTTCATCGACATCCGGGCGCTACCCACCACGCTGCCGCTCCAGACCGGCGTGTTGCTCGCGCGTGTCGCACCAGGCTGACGCGATGAAAAGGTGTTGACAAACAAGCCAAATGGCATAGGATGTCATTTCTTTCTGACACTTTAACCGTCCTTAATTTCTGACACATTGAATCGTGACTATCGCCCGAAGCGCCCGCGCCATTGTCTTTGAAGGCCCCCGCCGCCTGTCCACCCGGACGGTCGGCCTGGTGTCGCGCGGGCCGGGCGAGGTACTGGTGCGAACGCTCTACAGTGGCATCAGCACCGGTACCGAGCGCCTCTTTTACAGCGGCGAGATGCCTGATTTCCCCGGCATGGGGTATCCGCTGGTGCCCGGCTACGAAACAGTAGGTGAAGTGCTGCAGGCTGAGCCGCGCTCGGGGCTGTCGGCCGGTGACCGGGTGTTTGTCCCCGGTGCCAACTGCTACAGCGATGCACGCGGCCTTTTCGGCGGCGCTTCTTCTCAGCTTTACACCGCCGCGCACCGCGTCATTCCGGTTGATGCGGCACTCGGTGAAGACGCGGTGCTGTTCGCGCTCGCAGCCACTGCCTATCACGCGATCCGCCCTAGCGTACATGCGCCGCTCCCCGATCTGATCGTCGGCCACGGTGCGCTTGGCCGTCTGCTTGCGCGTATCACTGTCGCGCTGGGCGGGGCGCCGCGCGTCTGGGAAACCCGAAGCGAGCGGCGCGGGCAAACCATCGGCTATAGCGTCTGCGATCCCGAAGAAGACGCTGAGCGCCGTTTTGCCACCATCGTTGATGCCAGCGGCCATGGCGCTGCACTCGAGCGCTGGATCACGCACCTCGCGCCGCGCGGCGAACTTGTGCTTGCCGGCTTTTACACCACGGCGCTTGGCTTCAATTTCGTTCCTGCGTTTTTGCGTGAAGTGCGCATCCGCGTAGCCGCCCAATGGCTACCGCAGGACCTCGAAGCCGTGCGCGGACTGGTTGCCTCGGGCGCGCTGTCGCTTGCGGGCATCGTCAATGACCGCGCACCCATGCACGCCGCAAGCGATGCCTATCGGCAGGCATTTGAAGACCCAGCCTGTCTCAAGATGGTTCTCGACTGGAGCAATGTGCAATGAACATCACCGGCCAAGAGGCTCGTGCCACCACGGTGCAGCTGATGATGAAAACCCGGCTCTCTGCCGAGGCGGCCGTCGAGCCTGATCCGGTACATGACGGCCCGGTGACCAAGACCACCCAGATCATCGCCATCTACGGCAAGGGTGGCATTGGAAAAAGCTTCACGCTTGCGAACCTCT
>SYIM01000087.1 GCA_005798775.1 Burkholderiales bacterium | reverse complement strand
TAATCGATCGGGGTGTTTTCGATCAGTGTGGTGTCGCGCGCCGGGTCGACGCGGGTGGTGAGCGCCCAGATCACTTCCTTCCAGTCGCGTACGTTCACGTCGTCGTCGACCACGATGATGGTCTTGGTGTACATGAACTGACGCAGAAAACTCCAGATACCGAACATCACGCGCTTGGCGTGACCCGGGTATTGCTTGCGCATCGACACCACGGCGAGCCGGTATGAACAGCCCTCTGGCGGCAGATAGAAGTCGACGATCTCGGTAAATTGCCGGCACAGGATGGGCACGAACACCTCGTTTAGCGCCACCCCGAGAATGGCTGGTTCATCGGGGGGCTTGCCGGTGTAGGTGCTGTGATAGATCGGCTCGCGCCGCTGGGTGATTCGATCGATCGTGAAAACCGGGAACCAGTCCTGTTCGTTGTAGTAGCCCGTGTGATCGCCGAACGGACCCTCCAGCGCCATTTCCCAGCCGGTGAGGGCGGTGGCGGGTAATTCGCCGCGCCAACCGAGGCGGGTAGCGTGCGAACGCGTGAGCGCGCCGTCGGGATCGGGCCGCAGGCTGCCTTCAAGCACGATTTCGGCGGTGGCCGGTACCCGCAGATCGCTCCCCATGCAGCGGACGATCTCGGTGCGGCTACCGCGCAGCAGACCGGCAAACTGATATTCGGAGAGCGTGTCAGGGACCGGTGTGACCGCGCCCAGGATGGTGGCGGGATCAGCGCCCAGCGCCACCGCCACCGGGAAAGGCACGCCGGGCTGGGCGATCGCGTGGTCCCGGAAATCGAGTGCGCCGCCGCGGTGCGCAAGCCAGCGCATGATCGTCTGGTTGCGCGCTATCACCTGCTGCCGATAAATACCGAGGTTCTGGCGCGGTTTGCCAGGTCCGCGTGTGACCACCAGGCCCCAAGTGATGAGCGGCGCGGCGTCGCCGGGCCAGCAGGTCTGGATGGGCAGCGACTCGAGATCGACCTCTCGCCCTTCAAAAATCTGCTGCTGGCAGGGAGCGCTCGAGACCTCGCGCGGGCTCATGGTGAGCGCATGTCGCAGGAGCGGCAGCTTCTCCCAGGCATCGCGCAGGCCCTTTGGCGGTTCGGGCTCTTTGAGTGCAGCCAGTAATTTGCCTACCTCGCGTAGGGCTTCGGTGGACGATTTGCCCATGCCGAGCGCCACCCGGTAGGGTGTGCCGAACAGGTTGGCGAGCACCGGGATACGCCATGAGCGCTCGCCCTGTCGGGGATGCTCGAAAAGGAGAGCGGGTCCCTGAGCGCGCAACACCCGGTCAGCGATTTCGGTCATGTCGAACTGCGGCGAGACGGGCAGGGCGATCCGGCGCAGTTCGCCGGTGCGTTCAAGTTGGGAAATGAAATCCCGCAGGTCGGTGTATTTCAAGATGGGCTCTTGTTGAACGGGACCAGGATACGGCGGCAAATCGGCTATCCCTCGGCGTATGAAGGGGATTGCCGAGGCAACGATGGGGACCAGCCCGGTGGATGGGGTGCTAGCCCGAGGGCCCATCTGACGCTGTTTTGGCCCACCCGGGCGGGCGACGTAAAATATACCGGTTCAGACAAAAAACAACTGCCTCCTTGATTCGGGTCGGAGCACCACCGATCGAGCCCAGGGGGTGCGCTACCGATGTCGGGTTATACCGGTCGGAGCCCCTGTCAGTCGTTGCCCCTCCCAGTCGCTGCCCGCCCGCGGGTGCTGTGATCGGTGAGTGAGTTTCCACTACTTGGGTCGGTTTCGACTCTCGGGTGGGTTTCACTCGGGTGGGTTTCGACTCTCGGGCGGACCGGCCCGAGCGGGCAGGCATTCTGCTGGAGAAGTTTCATGAATATTGAAGCTGGCGGCGAGCGTTTACACGCCTCCCAGGTGGTCCTCGCGTGTGGGTTCGCGGCGGTCGTGGCGGGGTGTGTACTGTGGGTTTTGGCCACCGCCGATTGGGCCAACCCGGCGATCCGCCAGACCCGCCATGGGCTGAGTCAGTCCGATCTGCTCCGCTCGGGTCCGCAGGGGGAATGGGCTCGAAAGACACCAGGGTGGGGTGCGCCCATGCCGGCGCCTGCGCTCGCCGAGGTATCGCCCCTCGCCGAGCAGCACGCGGTGGCGGAGACTTCCCGCGCGCAACGCCGCCTGACCGATTACATCGTCGACCGTTATCAGGTCGATGCGATCCAGGCGGCGCAGGTGGTTGCACTCGCCTACGAGGTGGCCGACGAAGTAAAGCTCGACCCGCTTCTGCTTCTGGCTGTCGTGTCGGTGGAGTCATCGTTCAACACCTTCGCGCAAAGTGCGCGCGGGGCTCAGGGGCTCATGCAGATCCGTACGCGGGTTCACGCCGAACGTTTTGAACCGTTCGGTGCTAGTGAGGCGGTCTTCGATCCGCACGCGAACATACGCGTGGGCGCGGAGTAACTGCGAATTCATGTGCTTCGTGAAGGCAGTACCGAAGCCGCGCTCAAAGCCTACGTCGGTGCCGCTCGCCGGCCGCACGACAGCGGCTATGGCTCGAGGGTGCTGCGTGCGCGAGACATGCTCCGAGGCGTGGCCGAGGGGCCCGAGGGCCTGGTCATGCGCCTGCTCCCCGGCGCCAGCGCGCGCGAGGTTGCCAGCCGCTCAGGCTCGTAAACCAGCCGCCGAATACCTTGGTATCAGAGGCGCGTTGCGAGATTGGCGCTGCGCGCTCACCGCGCCCCGATCAATCGCGACATCCTGCGCACTGCCTCCTCGAGCTGTGGCTGGGCAGTGGCATAGGACAGTCTGAGATAACGATCTGCCAGGTGTGTCCCGAAGTCGTGTCCCGGCACGATCGATACCCAGGCCTCCTCCAGCAGTCGTTCGGCGAAGCTCATGCTGCTTGGTGCCACGCGGGCGCAGTCGATCCAGACATAGAACGCGCCATCGGGCGTGACCGGCACGTCAAGCCCCGCCTCGCGCAGTGCCGGTACGATGAAGTCACGCCGCCTGCGAAAGGATTCGCGCTGCGCTTCGAAAATCGCCAGGGACTCAGGCTCGAAGCAGGCAAGCGCCGCGTGTTGCGCGAGCGCCGAGGCACAGATGAAAAGATTCTGGGCCAGTTTTTCGAAGGCGGGCACCAGTGATTCGGGAACCACCAGCCAGCCCAGACGCCAGCCTGTCATGCTGAATGTTTTCGAGAAACTGTTGCAGACAATCACATCGTCGCCCAGTTCAAGTGCGCTTCGGGGTCTGCCCTCATAGCTGAGGCCGAGGTAGATTTCATCGATCAGGCTGAAGCCTCCGCGGGCACGAATCGCATCCACGATGCCCGCCAGTTCGCTGAACGGGATGGAGGTCCCGGTGGGGTTGGCGGGTGTGGCGAGAAGGGCCCCTGCGGTAGCCCCGTTCCAGTGCGACTCGAGCAGGGCGCGCGTCATCTGAAAGCGGCTCTCCGGGCCTACCGGAACCAACGCTGGCACGCCATCAAAGGCCGCTACGAAGTGTCGGTTACACGGATAGCTGGGATCGGTCATGAGCACATGGTCGCCAACATCCACCAGCGCGCAGCAGGCAAGCAGCAGCGCAGCCGACGCCCCCGCCGTCACCACGATACGCGAGGGCGAAATATCGAGCCCGTGACGCTCGCCGTAGTCGCGCGCGATCGCCCGGCGAAGCGGCTCGATACCCAGGGCGGGCGTATATTGCGACAGCCCCTGGGAGGCGGCCCGATGGAGGGCGGCGACCACAGGCGGCGGGGCGGTGAAGTCAGGCTCACCGATGTTCATCTGGATGACGGGATGGCCAGCCGCCGCAAGAGCGCTTGCGCGTTTGACGAGCTCCATCACGCGGAACGGCGCGATCTCATCCACGCGCCTGGCAAGGCGCGGGCCCCCGGCGCTGCGCCGCTCGGCGGGTTCCGGCAATCGGCTGGTCACGCGCGCGCCTCCCGCGCGCAGGCAGCGAGATACTCGACTGCCGCCTGTACGCCTCCGGGTCGATGGGGGAGGCCCGCTGCCGCCAGGCCCATTTCGACCCCGCCCAGTGTTCCGACCAGGGACAGGTCGTTAAAGTCGCCCAGATGCCCGATGCGGAACACCCAGCCCGCGAGCCGCCCGAGGCCGGTGCCCAGTGACATGTTGAAGCGTTCGAGCACCAGGCGCCGCAGCGCATCGGCATCATGGCGCTTGCCCGGAGCCGCCTCTGGCATGACAACAGCGGTGACCACCGGGCTCGCTTCGGCGGGATTGCGGCACAACAACTCCAGCCCCCATGCCTGGACGGCCCGACGGGTGGCTTCGCCGTGTCGTACGTGCCGGGCGAAGACTGCTGCCAGCCCTTCGCTCGCGAGCATGTCGATGGCCTCTGCAAGACCGTAGAGCAAGTTGGTGGAAGGCGTGGTGGGCCAGTAGCCCTTTTCGTTAGCGGCCAGCATGTCATCCCAGGCCCAGAACGCGCGGGGCAGGCCTGCGGTCCGGCTCGCGGCCAACGCCTTTGGACTGATTGCGTTGAAGCCCAGCCCGGGTGGCAGCATGAGACCTTTCTGTGATCCGGCGATGGTGACGTCCACCCCCCACTCATCGTGGCGATAGTCAATCGACCCGATCGAGGAGACCGTATCGACCATCAGCAGGGCCGGATGTCCGGCCGTATCGATCGCGCGGCGCACGGCAGCGATATCGGAGGTGATGCCCGATGAGGTTTCGTTATGCACCACGCAGACGGCGCGAATGCTGTGCGCGCGATCGGATGCGAGGCGGCGTCCGATTTCGCCTGCGTCGATACCGCTTCGCCAATCGCCCGGGACGTAGTCTGCAATCAGACCGAGACGCTCGGCGAGGCGCTTCCAGAGCGCTGCGAAGTGCCCGGTTTCAACCATCAGCACGCGGTCGCCGGAGGACAAGGTATTGACCAGTGCGGCTTCCCAGGCACCCGTACCGGACGCCGAATAGATGACCACCGGCTGCGTGGTCTGAAAAATTTTCCGGACGCCGTCGAGGACATAATGGCCAAGTTCGCCGAATTCAGGTCCCCGGTGATCGATCGTGGGATGGTCAATGGCCCGCAGAATCCGGTCTGGAACGTTGGTGGGTCCCGGAATCTGCAGGAAATGCCGGCCGGTCGGGTGGTGATCAAGCCGCAGTCCGCTGGGTAATTTCATCGCTTGTCCGTCAGGTTCAGGCCCGGGTAAGGCGGAGTGGGCTGAGTGGGGATGCACGCGGCGCGCGGGCGCCGCTGGTGTTTAATCGTGGAATTGTAGAGGGTCCCGGCGTTTGCGCCGACCCAGCCCGGAGAGAGCCGCTTGCCATGTCCGACTCCGTTCCCGTAGTCCCGATCGGCTTTGCCCCGTCTGCATCGCTTGATCGCAGCCGTCTCGCGCGGCGTCTTCGCAGTGTGCTGAAGGGCGAGGTGAAGTTCGACCCTGCCACACGGGGACGCTATTCGACCGATGCATCGATCTACCAGCAGTTTCCGGTCGGGGTGGTGGTACCAGCCGACGAGGAAGACCTCGCTGCCACGATTGATCTTGCGGCCGACATGAAGGTGCCGATGCTGCCCCGGGGCGCCGGGACCAGTCAGTGCGGGCAGACCGTGGGTGAGGCGCTGGTGGTTGATTTCAGCCGGCATCTGAATCGTGTGATCTCGATTAATCCGCAAGCGCGCGTGGCTGAGGTCCAGCCCGGTGTCGTGCTTGACCATCTGAACGCGCAGCTCAAGCCGCTCGGGCTCTGGTTTCCGGTCGACGTGTCCACCTCGGCGCAGGCCACCCTGGGCGGTATGGCCGGTAACAATTCCTGTGGTTCACGCTCGATCGCCTATGGCAACATGGTGCATAACGTGCTGGGGCTGGATGCCATCCTCGCCGACGGCACACGCGAGCACTTCGGGCCGTTTGGCCCGCAGGCGTCGCGACCGCTTTCAAGCACACGCTCGAGCGCACTGGTGTCGCGCCTGCATGAAATCGGCGCCAGTGAGCGCGATGAAATCGAGCGCGTGTGGCCGCGCGTGATGCGGCGGGTGGGCGGCTACAACCTCGATGTGTTTCATCCGCAGTCGGAGCGCCCCTATACGGCCGATGGATCGGTGAACCTGTCGCACCTGCTGGTGGGCTCGGAAGGCACGCTCGCGGTGTTCCGGCGGTTGCATCTGAAGCTTGCGCCGCTCCCTGGAGCACGGGTGCTGGGTGTGGTGAATTTCCCGGATTTTCATGCGGCGATGGCAAGCGCCCAGCACATCGTCAAACTGGGGCCGGTGGCGGTTGAACTGGTCGACCGTACGATGATCGACCTCGCGCGTCAGAACCCGGCGTTCCGCCCGGTGATCGATGGTGCGTTGGTCCGCCGCGAGGGCGAGTTGCCCCAGGCAGTGTTGCTGGTGGAATTCGCGGGTGACGATGCCGCAGCAATTCGTCGCAGGCTCGCCGATCTGGTCGAACTGGTGTCCGACCGGCTGGGGCTTCCCGGTGCCGTGGTGCAGATGACCGATGAGCGCACCCAGAAGGCTTTCTGGGAAGTTCGGAAGGCTGGTCTCAACATCATGATGTCGCTGCGCGGGGACGGAAAGCCAGTCAGTTTCATCGAGGACTGTGCGGTCCCGCTTGAGCATCTCGCGGAATACACCGACCGTCTGACCGAGGTGTTTCGCCGCCACGGCACGCGTGGCACCTGGTATGCGCACGCATCGGTGGGCACGCTTCATGTGCGTCCCATTCTCGACATGCGTGCCGATGGTCCGGCGGGGGGCGCTGCCAGGATGCGTACGATTGCCGAGGAGGCCGCGGAGTTGGTCCGCCGCTACAAGGGCGCGTTTTCGGGGGAGCACGGCGACGGTCTGGTGCGCAGTGAATGGGTGGTCTGGCAATACGGCCCGCGTCTGACACGGGCCTTCGAACAGGTCAAGGACCTGTTCGACCCGACAGGTCTTCTGAACCCCGGGAAAATTGTTCGCGCGACCCGGATGGATGATCGAACCTTGTTCCGCTACCAGCCCGGCTACGCGATGCAACCGCTTCGCACCGGTCTCGACTGGTCGGCCTGGGATGTTCAGAACGACCCGCTCACCGAGACCCTGTCCGCGCCGGGTACCGGGGGCGATCCGGCGGGTGGATTCGGCAAGGCTATCGAGATGTGCAACAACAATGGCCACTGCCGCAAATTTGACGCTGGCACCATGTGCCCAAGCTGGCGCGTCACTGCGGACGAGCGGCACCTGACCCGAGGGCGTGCCAACACGCTACGCCTCGCGCTGTCGGGGCAGCTCGGTGAAAACGCGCTGAGCTCTGATGAACTTGCTCAGACCATGGCCTTGTGCGTGAGCTGCAAGGGCTGTCGTCGGGAGTGTCCGACGGGCGTCGACATGGCGAAGATGAAGCTCGAATACCAGCATCAGCTGCGCCAGGTGAAGCCCCTGACGCTGCGCGAGAAACTGATCGCCAGTCTTCCGCGCTATGCGTCGGTTGGCTCGCAAATGGCGCCGGTACTGAACGCGCTGGCCCGGGCGCCTGGCAGCGCCTGGTTGCGCGAAAAATTGTTGGGGCTATCCGCACGGCGCAGCCTTCCCCGCTGGGCGTCGGTTCCCTTCACCCACCAGCCCGAATCGCACTTATCTGTGATTGCCGCGCGCGAGGTGGTGCTGTTTGCAGACACCTTCAACAACCACTTTGAGGCCGAGACGCTGTCGGCCGCGCGACGTGTGCTGAATGCCGCGGGGTGGCGGGTGCATGTGGCGATGCCGGCAGCGGGCGATGCAACACCGCAGCGTGCCCTGTGCTGCGGCCGCACCTGGTTGTCCGCGGGATTGCTGGATGAGGCGCGCGCTGAGCTGCGCCGGACATTCGCAGCGCTCTTGCCCTTTGTTGAACGGGGCATACCTGTGATTGGCCTCGAGCCTTCCTGCCTCCTCACGTTACGCGATGAAGCGCTGGTGCTTGGGCTGGGTGAGGTCGCACAGAAGGTGGCGGCATCCGCGCAGCTGTTTGAGGAGTTCCTCGCTGGGCAGATGGCGGCGGGCACGCTTGAATTGCCCCTGTCGCCGCAGCCTGGCCTCAGGCTGCTGGTGCATGGTCACTGTCACCAGAAAGCCTTTGATGCGCTGTCGCCGGTACATGCCGTGCTGAGGCGTATCCCGGGGGCAAACGTTGAGCCGATTGAGTCATCCTGCTGCGGTATGGCCGGCGCGTTCGGGTTCGAGGTCGAGCATTTCGATACCTCCATGAAAATGGCCGAACTATCGCTTCTACCCGCAGTGCGTGCCGCCGACGACGGCGCGCTCATCGTCGCTGACGGTACAAGCTGCCGGCATCAGATACTCGACGGCGCTGGGCGCGAAGCGTTGCATGTGGCCCGCGTTCTGGAACGTTGCCTGTATGATCAGGAAGCCGTGTCAGCCTGACTGGAGCTTGTGCTCCGGGGAGTCATAAATGGATCCGCAACTGCGCAAGGCGGCGCTCGAGTATCACGAACTCGGCCGCCCTGGAAAAATCTCGGTCACCGCTACCAAACAGCTCACCAATCAGCGTGACCTCGCGCTTGCCTACTCTCCTGGCGTGGCGGCGGCCTGTGAAGAAATCGTCAAGGATCCGGTCAACGTTTCGCGCTATACCAGTCGCGGC
>SYIM01000086.1 GCA_005798775.1 Burkholderiales bacterium | reverse complement strand
CGTGGTAGTGACCCGCCGCATCCGCAATGCCGAAGTCGATCTGTACCTGATCAACAAATGGAGGGTCGGGTAGCGCGACGCCGCGGGATCTGAAGTAGGCGCCTGCCTCGAACACGAGCCGCCAGCGACCCACTGCCATGCTGTTGGCATCGAGCAGCGGCCCGCCATCGTTTCGGCCGTCGGCATTCAGGGTGATGCTGGCCACCGGATTGGCGCGACCGTCAGCATGAATACGCTGCAGGCTTACTCGCATGCCGGCAGCCGGGCAGCCGTGCGCGGTATCAAGAACGTGGGTGCTCAGTCGTCCCATGGGTTACGGCTCGCTTGAGAAAAAACGGAAATGGGGTGAGTGTGCTTACTCGGCCTTGGCGCCAGCTTCAAACCAGCGGCGAATGACCGAGCGTTCGGCGTCAGTGATCTGCGAGGCGTTGTTCATGGGCATGAGTTTGAGCACAACGGTCTGCTGATACACGCTTTGCGCGTGTTGGCGAATCAGAGCCGGGGTATGGAGCGCCACGTTTTTGCTTTGCAGCTGCGCGTTGTGGCAAGCCACGCAGCGCTCGGCAACAATCGCCTGCACCGCTGCGAAGGTGGCCGGCGTGGCGCTTGCTGCATCGGCTTCGTTGGCCTTGCGTGGCGCGAGCCCCACCATCACGCCGATAATCACCAAGGTGCCGATGATTGCATGCTCCCAGGGCGTGCGGCGACCCTGAACATGCGCCTTGTGGCGCGCGGCAAAACTGTGGCGGATGAGGGCGCCTCCCAGCATCATGAGAACCAGCACGATCCAGTTATGTGCGCCCTGGTAAAGCCAGCCATAGTGGTTGGACAGCATGGCGATGATGACCGGCAGCGTGAAATAGGTGTTGTGAACGCTGCGCTGCTTGCCGCGCCAGCCATGAACAGGGTCGGGCTTTTCGCCTGCCCGAAGCGATGCGATCACCTTTTTCTGACCGGGAATGATCCAGACAAACACATTGGCGCTCATGGCGGTGGCGATCATCGCGCCCACCAGAAGAAACGCGGCGCGCCCCGAAAACAGCTGGCAGGCGAGCCACGATGCCACGATGATGAAGAGCGTCACGGCCGCGCCCACGATCAGATCGCCATTTTTGCGCTGGCCCAGGGTCCGGCAGATGCCGTCGTAGATCAGCCAGAACGCCAGCAGAAAGCCGAGCGCCGAGGCACCCGCTGCCATCGGCGACCAGTCATACACGCTCTTGTCGATCAGATAAGTGCCGGCGTTGAAAAGGTAGAGGGTCGTAAAAAGCGCGAAGCCGGTGAGCCAGGTGGAATAACTCTCCCAGAACGACCAGTGAAGGTTTTGTGGAAGGGGGAGCCAGCGCGGGGCCACCATGTATTTGTTGGAGTGATAAAAGCCGCCTCCGTGAACCGCCCACATTTCACCGTCAACGCCTTTTTGCTTCAGATCGTCGTGCTCGGGTGGCGAGAGGCTGTTGTCCAGCATCACGAAGTAAAACGATGAGCCAATCCAGGCCATGGCGGTAATGACGTGGGCCCAGCGGAGCAGCAGATTGGCGACTTCAATCAGGTAGGTAGTATCCATGGGGGGTCCGGTTTAAGCAGACAGACGCGCGCGACGCACGGGCGGAAGCCGCGCCGCGCTTATACAACATAAAACAGGCGTTGCAAACCTGGCGGTGGTCAGCGCCCCTGCCAGACCGGCAGACGTTTTTCAGCGTAGGCCTTGAGCGCCTCGTGGTGATCGCGAGTTTCGCGCACCACCCGCTGAGCACGTTCGGCGATTCGCACGCCGTCCTCGAGCGGCCGCTCGAGCGCCTCAGTAAGGGCAAGCTTGAAGGCCTGCGCGGTGATTGGCGGCACATTGACGATGATTTCCATGGCGAGCGCGCGGGCGCGGTCGAGCAACCGCTCTGGCTCAACCACCTCGCTGACGAACCCGATGTCACGGGCCTGCTCAGCGGTGAGTGTTCGGCCGGTCACGCCCCATTCGTACGCCTTCGAGTAGCCGATCAACTGCGGCATGAGCGCCAGGCTTGCGTCGTCAGGCACGATACCTCGGCGGGTGAAGACCCAGCCAAAGCGTGAGCGGGCAGAAGCGATCCGAATATCGCAGCCCGCCGCGATACCGATGCCCGACCCAATCGCAGGGCCGTTAACGGCAGCAATCGCTGGCTTTGACAGGCGGCGCAGATCTACGACCACCTTGCGAATGTCAGCCTCGAAGGGAAACAGTTCCTCACGCAGCGTAGGGGTGGGTGGTTCGAGCGACTTTCCTTCAGCGGTCATCCGACGGATGTTACCGCCCGAGCAGAAGATGGTGCCTGACCCAGTGATGATCAGGGCCCGCGCTGTCGAGTCATGCTCGACGCGCGCGAATTCCTGGACTAACTCGGCATTCATCGCCCAGTTAACCGCATTTTTTGCAGCGGGGTCATCAATGGTGAGCAGAACCACGCCATGGACGTCTTGTTCGACTCGGATGTATTGATAGCTCACGGGTTGTCTCCACGAAAGGCCTTTGGGTCCTCGCGCAGCAACTGGGCGAGGGCACGCCGGTGGTCAGCGGCCGTACCGTAGCTCGCGGCAGCCGCGATCGCACGGTGGTAGCTGAGTTCGAGCGGATAGTCACGGTAGTAACCGACCGCGCCATGAATCTGATGCGCCGTACGGGTGAGGGCAGGGATGACATCGCTCGCCTTAGCCTTGGCCATCGACACCTCCCGGCGTGCATCGCGCCCGCTCGACAACCTCGCTGCTGCCTGACGCGCTAGCAGTCGGGTGACGGCAAGATCGCGGGCCATTTCGGCGCAGTGATGCTGAACGCTCTGGAAGCTGCCGATCGGTCGGCCGAACTGAATTCGGTGCTTAGCGTAGTCCACGGTGAGATCAAGTGCCGCCTGGCCTATTCCAGTCAACTCGGCGGCCTTGAGTGCAGCCCCGCGAGCGATCATGGCCTGGAGCGACGGCCAGGCGGTATTCAGCCCGCCGATCAGGGCGGATCGCTCGGTTCGCGCCTGGTGGAAATCAAGCTGCCAGAGCGCCTCGCCCCCGGCTGCGATCATTCGGGTCTTCTCGATTCCAATCGCATCAGCCGGAATCAGAATCAGCGAGAGATCGGTGGGTGCAGGCCCGCTTCGCGCCACGCATAGGATGGCCGTCGCCGCTCCGGCATCGCGCACGAAGAACTTGGTACCGTGCAATTGCAGTCCGTCATTGTCGAAGGCGAGACGAAGACCGATGTCTTCTGGGGCGAGACGGCCGGATGCTTCAAGCAGTGCGACAGTGAGTAACGCCTCGCCTGAGGCGACTCGCGGTAGCCACTGCGACTTCACCTTATCGCTTGCCGTATCGGCGATCAGCATCCCGGCCTCGACCAACGTTGCGAACAGTGGGCTTGGTAGCGATGTCTGCCCGAGTGCCTCGACGATGAGTGAAAGTTCGAGCAGTCCAAGTCCGGCGCCACCGTATTGCTCGGGAAGGGCAGCTCCAGCCCAGCCCATTTCAGCCATCTGCTTCCAGGTGTGGCGATCAAAGCCGTTTTGGTTCTCTTCGAGTTCGCGGACACGGGTGGCCAACGCGTGTTCCCGCGCAAACGCCAGCGCGGAATCCGAGATCAGGGCTAGCTCATCGTTTAGCGTGATATTCATCGAGTCGCCTCTTATCGGGGAAGCCCAAGACCGCGCAGCGCGATCACATTGCGCGTGATATCAAAACCTCCCGCGGCAAACTGAAAATAGAGCCGGTCGCGGTACTCCAGTTCGATATCGCCATCGAGTTGCACAGCCGGTGAACCGTGGCGAAGCGGGCCAAAGGCCCCCAGCATCTCGAGCCCCGAAGCATCCAGACGGCGGGCCGTCTCGCGTTTGACCAGCACGGCAAGCGAGGTCTCGTGCTGGGGCATCAGTCCCTTGGCGTGAAGCGATGCGAGCCAGTAGGTGGTCAGTCGTGCGCCCTCAGATTCGATCGCGAGCCTGACGAGTTCTTCCTGTACGGTGGGTTCGTCGATGGGCGCTGGACCCTCGCCGGTACCATGCCGCGTCCAATCGAGCAGGCGATCCAGTTGAAAGGCGACGAGGCCGTGGCTCGCGAGCGCTGCCCGCTCGAAATCGATAGCGCCCATTACGACCTTCCAGCCCTCATTGATGTCGCCCAGCACCATACTTTTGGGGACCCGAACCGCATCGAAATAGACGGCGTGATGGGTCCAACCGGCAAGCGTCGGATGACGGCTGATCTTCACACCGGGTGCGGTCATGTCGACGATCATCAGCGTGAGGCCCCGGTGTCTGGACGAATCAGGAGCGGTACGCGCCAGAACCAGGCTGTAGTCGGCCGTGTGTGCGTCGCTGGAAAATGCCTTCTGTCCGGTAACAATGAATGCGTCGCCGTCGTCAACCGCTCGGGTACTCACATTGGCAAGGTCGGAGCCCGCCTCCGGTTCACTGTAGCCGACGAACCAGGCAAGTTCGCCCCGCACAACCTGTGGTAGCAGCGTCTGTTTTTGGACGGAAGAGCCGAAGGCCAGCAGGATATTGGGCACATAGGTGATTGAGCGATCGAGCCCCGGTGCACGGGCGTACTCCATTTCATCCCAGAAAATAGCCTGGTAGATACGACTTCTTCCGCCACCGCCATACTCGCTGGGCCAGCCCATGCCGATGTAGCCGGCTGCGCCGAGCTTGCGGCGGAACGCCTTGGTGAACGGCACACTCCACATCCCCTGTTCGCCGGTATCGCGGTGCGCCGCCCAGACTTCGGGGGTGAGTTCGTGGCGTAAAAACTCCTGGACCTCGGCTCTGAAGCGGCGCTGGTCGTCTGTGAATTCAAAGTCCATGGCTGGGTTCCTTTAGGCGAGAACGCCTGATTGCTCGAGCCGGGCGAGTTCGGCCTCGCTGATGCCGAGCAGGGTATCGAGTACCTCGCGCGTGTGTTCGCCCAGCAGCGGCGCGCGTTGATACTGGAACGAACCGGTGTCTGAGCGCCAGGGCAGCCCCAGTTGGCTGCGCTGGCCGACCAATGGATGGTGGGTAGCGATGATGGTGCCGCGACGCGCGAGCATGGGGTCATTGAGAAGTTGGTCAACGCGCACCACTGGGCCAGCAGCCACGCCCCCGCTCTGAAGGATTTCGGTGACTTCGCTTGAACTGCGATCGCGGGTCCAGGCGGTTAACTCGGCTTCGAGCGGGCCGACGTACGCGCAGCGCGCCGCGGCACTTGAAAATCGCGGATCGCTCAGCCAGGTCTCGCGACCCAGGGCCTTGCAGAGTCGTTGCCAACTGGCCTCGTCGCGAACGCTGATCGCGACCCAGTCTCCCTCAAATTTACAGCGAAAAATGCCGTGGGGCGCGCACTGAGCGTCACGGCTACCTGCGCGAACAGGCTCCCGACCATTCATTGTGAAATCAATTACTGCCTCGGGGATCAAAGTCATCATGGATTCGTACATCGCCAGATCAACGTACTGACCAACGCCACTTGCACGGCGCTCGGCCAGCGCAGCCATCACGGCGAAACCTGCATAGGTGCCCGCAAGGGGATCGGGGAGTACGCCCCCCAATATGCGGGGAGCACCGCCGACATAGCCGGTGACGTCAGCCACGCCCGAATACAGGTTGACTGCACTGTGCAGGCCGCGAGCCATCCGCATCGGGCCGCTACGTCCGAACGCGCCACATGACACGGCGATGAGCCCGGGGTTGTCATGGCGCAGTGTGTTGTAGTCGAGACCAAGCTTCTCGATGACGCCAGTCGAAAAATTGTCGACCAGCACATCCACCTTACACGCAAGCGCGCGAACCAATTGACGACCCTCAGCGGTTGTCATGTCGACCCGAACGCTTTTCTTGCCGGCGTTTAGCAGATTGAAATAGCCACTTGCGTTGGGGTTGCCCTCCAGCCCCGGGAGAAAGGGCGGGGCACTTCGGGACGTCATGCGCTTTCCCGATTCGACCACAATCACTTCCGCTCCCATCCAGGCAAGCCAAAGGGTGCAGAACGGGATCGCAATGAATTGTCCAACATCGAGGATGCGCACGCCGGCTAGCGGGCGATAGGGTGCGCTGTCGCTTCGCGGGGTCATCGCCGGTATCGACCAGCGCTGATCACGACGAACGGCTGGCCACCCGCCCAACCGTAGTGCGACATCATGCTCGCCTAGTCGCGGTGCCTGTCGGCGCAGCGACCACGGCGACCGCCGCATGGTGAGGGGGGCCGCCGGCATCCGTGCAGTGTGTCCGTCCAGTTCGATCGATACCAGAGAATTCCGCTCGCGAAGATGGTCAGTGCTGGTCACAGCCTTCACCGAGTAAAACGGAAAAATGGGGAGCTGCTGCCGATTGGCGAACTCGAACAACTGATCTCCCGTAAGCGTCCGCGTCCAATCGATCAGACGATTCCTGAGCTCGACCCAGTTCTCGGTTCGGGCTTTCGGTGTGGCGAAGCGCTCGGAGATGACCCAGTCGGGGCGACCCATCCCCTCGACGAGTTTTTCCCAGTGCTCGACCATCGGTGCAGCCACAGTGACCCAGCCGTCGCGACACGGCAGATAGAAATTGGGCATCCTGCCGATGACGACTGGATTGAGCAGCCGCTCGTACTCACCGCCCAGATAGGAGTGGGTGGTGATATCGCGATGCTGAAGCGATGCGACGGCCGCGTGCTGGCTGAGCTCGATATGGCAGCCTTGGCCGGAAGCGGTCCGATAATGGAGCGCCGCGAGTGTTGCATTGGCGCCGATCAGTCCAGCCAAAGTTTCAGCGGCGAAGCAACTGGGATGCAGGGGAGGTTCAGTCTCGCGGTCATCGGCGGCATCGGGAATGCCGGGAGAGCTGTAGGCGAGCCCGCCCATCGCAAAGGTGATCAGTTCGTCGCCGGCGCGCTCGCCCCAGATCTGGTCAGGGCCGAACGGCGACAACGTAGTAATGACCAGCGTTGGGAATTGCTGTCGAAGCTTTTTAGGCGCCAGTGCGATCCTTGCAAGGAATGCTGAGGAGAGGTTCGTAACCAGCACATCACAACTCGCGAGCAGGGTCAGGATAGCGGTCTGGTCGGCCGTTGACCCGAGATCAGCAACCATGCCGAATTTATTCAGGTTGAGGTAAGCGAACGAACCGCTTGCCTCTGGATTGACCCGATCGCCAGCGAACGGGCCGCGCAAACGGGACGGATCTCCCGCGGTCGTCTCGACCTTTATCACGCATGCGCCGAAGTCGCCCAGCAGTTTGGCGGCGTAGGGGGCGTTGGTGCCTGTGCCGATCTCCAACACCCGCAGCCCGGCGAGCGGTCCCAGAGCGTCAATATCGGTCAAAGAGGTGGACGAGCCCATTTTCACGCTGCCCGCATCGACTTCAGACGACTTAGTACGTCCTCGGCTTCCCGAACCATTCCATGGAGAATTTCACGCGCCGGGCGCTTCTTTTTCAACATTCCCCCGATCTGTCCGACCGGGTTGTTGATCAGGTCTGCGCGACCTGCCGCATCGGCGGCTGCGATGAAGTCATCCATCAATACGCCCTGCAGCGGCATGGGAAGTGACTTGAGGCCAGACTGTTCCCAGGCGCGGATCACATCGTTATCGTAGTCACGAGCGGTCTTGCCGGTGTACGCGCGCGTGATCACGAAATCTTCAGCCGAGCCGCGGATGATCTCCTCCTGGTGCACCGGGTAGAGATCAGACTCTTCGGCAAGAAGGAAGGCTGTGCCCACCCACGCGCCGACTGCACCCAGCGACAAGCCTGCCATCAGCGTTCGGCCATCGGCGATTGCGCCCGCAGCGATCACTGGCGTGGGGGCGACTGCATCCACAACCATCGGGATCAGTGGAAAATTCGCAATCTTTCCGGTGTGACCGCCCGCCTCATAGCCCTGTGCAATGACGTAGTCGACGCCACCCTGCGCCTGGCGTTGAGCACCGCGCACGCTTCCGACCAGACCCATCACCTTCATTCCCATCTGATGGGCAAGCGGCACAACCCATGACGGATCACCGAGTCCGGCTGCGAACACCGCGATCCGTTCCTCGAGACATACGTTGACCTGTGCGCGAATGAATTCAGCTGACATCACACCGCCTTTGGCCGTGATGGGTGTCAGACCAAAACGATCCATAAGGGTGCGCACAAACTCAACATGTTTCGGATGGTCGCGCTCGATTCGGGCACGCATCTCGTCGCGATCCGGAGACGCATCGGCCATGCTTGCCGGTAGCAACAGATCGACGCCAAATGGCTTGTCGGTGAGGTGACGGACCTCGCGAATCCGTCGCCGTACTTCGTCGGCACCCAGCCAAGAGCAGCCGAGAATCCCCATGCCGCCGGCCTCGGATACCGCGGCGACCAGCCTCGGCGGCGTCGCCCTACCCTTGACGCCCATACCAGCTAAAAAAATCGGATATTCGATTCCCAGATCATCACAAAGCGACGTGTGGAGCGCGCTGCGGGTCATTTTAGGTCTCCCTTCAGAAAAGAAATGTTTTAGCGGCTGCGAAGCCGCGGGTCGGTGAGGTCGCGAATAGCGTCGCCCAGCAGGTTAGAGGCGAGTACGGTGAGGCAGATGGCAAGACCAGGAAAAACCACGACCCACGGCGCAGTGAGTGCAAGCGACGTGGCAGGTCCTGCCATCATCAGTCCCCAGGAAGGGTGAGGTTCCTGGATGCCCGCGCCCAGATAATCGAGCGCTGCTTCCTGAACGATGGCAAGCCCGAGATAGGCCGTGGCAATGACCAGTAATGGGGCGATCGCGTTGGGCAGGATATGACGGATAATGATCCGGAAGTCAGAGCACCCGGCCACGATCGCAGCCTCGACCAGCGGGCTCACCTTCAGCACCAGTACGCTTGACCGTGCGATGCGCGCTGCGCGGGGCACGATCGGAATGGAAAGTGCGACGATCACGTTAGGCAGTGAGGGACCAAGCACTGCCGCGAGCGCGAGCGCGAGCAGCAGCATGGGGAAGGCGAGCAGCGCATCCATCAGCCGCTGGGTGAGCGTATCGGCCCAACCGCCACGATAACTGGTGACGAGACCGAGCGCGGCCCCAGTGCATACCCCAAGCAGGCTTGCGCCAAGTCCGACCAGCAGCGATACGCGCGCACCGTGGATCAAGCGTGACAGCATGTCGCGGCCAAACGGATCGGTGCCCAGCCAATGCGCGGCGCTGGGCGGCGTGTTGAGAAGCGCGGAATTGCCGTCGGTCGGGTCGTAAGGGGCGATCCATGGGGCCCCGATCGCGAGCACCGCCATCACGATGAGGACAACTGCGCCGATCGCGCCAAGCGGCTGATCGCGCGCAGCCTGAATGAGCTGCCTACCGAGGCTGGGGGTGTCCGGCGATATTGGCAATGTCATCGGCTCACCTGGATGCGGGTGCGCGGGTCAAGCCACCCATAAAGTAGATCGACTGCAAGATTACCCAGCACGACGATCATCGCAAGAGTCAGCACGATGCCTTGCGCCGCCGGATAGTCGCGGTTCAGGATGGCGGTCACCACGTATTGACCGAGGCCCGGCACATTGAAAACAGCCTCGGTGACGATCAAACCGCCAAACAGCGCCGAGACTTCAAAGCCGATCAGCGTGACAACCGGCAGCAGACCGTTCCGAAGCCCATGCCTCAAAACCACGACCTTTTCCGACAGTCCTTTAGCTCGGGCGGTACGAATGTAATCCT
>SYIM01000085.1 GCA_005798775.1 Burkholderiales bacterium | reverse complement strand
GTACTGGTCAAAGCCCTGACAAATCCTGAGCCGCAGACCCCATAGCGTGATGTGATCAGCAATGGCCGGGTCACCCGCCGACCCAAACAAAATGGCGTCCATGCCGCGCAGCGCATCCAGCCCATCGGCAGGCATCATTTCACCGTGGGCGCGATACCAGTCGCCGCCCCAGCCAAAGTCGGTGAAGCTGAACTCGAGTGTTCCGAGCGTACGGGCGAGGGTCTCCAGCACTTCTCGGCCAGCGGGGATCACTTCCTTACCGATACCGTCGCCCGGGATGGTTGCAATGCGATAGCGTTTCATCGTGTCTGATCAATTTGAAAATCGGATGGAGAGTGGATCGGAGCGTCTTGGTGTGGTCAGTCGGCGGCTCGGAAGCCCGACAGTTTGACGGCCTCGGCCCAACGCCGAGAGTCGCGGCGAATGAATTCGAGGAACTCAGCTGGGCTCCAGGGCAGGGGTTCGAAATCCTGGGCGCGCCACTTGTCAGTGATCTCCTTGGTTCGAATGGCGCGAGTGAATTCGCTTGCGATACGCTCAACGACTGCATCGGGTGTACCTGCCGGCGCAGAGAGCCCGGCCCAGGTGTAGATCTCGAGCTCCGGAAAGCCCGACTCGCGGAAGGTTGGCACGCTGGGTAACAATGATGAACGCTGCGGGCTTGTTATTGCCAGTACTTTGATGCGCCCGGCCTCCACGTGCGGCCTCACAGCCAAAAGCGGCAGGAAGGCCGAATTCACCTGATTGCCCAGGAGTGCGGTGACTGCGGGTGGCGTGCCGTTGAATGGTACGTGCACTAAATCAATGCCGCTTCGCCTGGCGAGGATAACGCCGGTGAAATGCGATGCATTGCCCGCCGTGAATGACGCGAAGTTGGCGCCGGCAGGATTAGCACGCGCCCAGGCGAGAAATTCCTGAACGGTATTCACTGGAAGGGCCGCCGGCACCGCCATCACCAGTGACGTTCCGAGAAAGCCCGTGATATGGCGAAAGCTTCGTTCAGGGTCGTAGGGCAGCTTGGAAAAGGTGTGCGGGTTGATGGTGAGCATGCTAATGTTGGACAACAGCAGCGTGTAACCATCGGCTGGCGCCTGCATCACGGCCTGCGCGGCGATGACCCCCGAGCCACCTGGCTTGGCGTCGACAACGATAGGCTGACCCGTGTTGGCGCGGAACACCTCACCGACCTGGCGAAGCGAAATATCAAGCGTATTGCCGGCCGCAAACGGCACCACGACGCGGACTGGCCGCGCGGGAAACGGATCGACCTGAGGTGTGCCAGGCAGGGTTTGCGCGAGCAAAGCCATGCTGCTTGAACCAGTGATCAGGCCAGCGCCTGACTGAAGCAAGAAACGCCTTCTGTTGCTCATCCGTATCTCCTCTTGTGATTCTGTTCGTATCGTGCCCGAAGCTCGCGCTTGAGGATTTTGCCGACGGAATTTCTCGGTAGCGTATCCACGGTCTCGAGCCGCTCGGGCCACTTGTAGGCGGCCACCGAGGAAACCGACCGCAGGTGCTCCACCACTTCCTCAAGGCTCAGCACCACACCGGGTTGCAGTGCTACGACCGCACAAACCCGCTCACCCAGCACCGCGTCGGGCACACCAATCACCGCCGCCTCGCGCACCTTGGGATGCCCTAGCAGGAGCGCTTCGACTTCTTCGGCTGAGACGTTCATGCCCCCTCGGATGACGATATCTTTATGTCTCCCGACGAAGCGATAAAACTGCCCCTGCGCGCCAGCGATTTCGAACAGATCGCCGCTGCGGTAATACCCCTGCTCATCAAACGCGCGGGCGGTGAGTTCCGGCGCCCGGTAGTAGCCGGTGAAAATGCTGGGGCCGGTAAAGCGCAGCTCGCCGATACGACCGGGCTCGGCGATATCCTGACCGTTATCGATATCGACCAGGCGGGTGCGGACCTTACCCGTGTGCACACTGCGCCAGGTGTACCCGGGCGCGTCGATGCGCGGAAAGTATCGGGCGCGCTGCTGACGATCGGGTATCTCAAAGGGCGAACTCGAAAGCGATGCACCTTCGTTCGAGCCGAAATAATTCACCAATTCGATACCAAAGCGCTCGAACAACTGCTCGACCAGCCATTCGGAGATTGGTGCCCCGCCCGAGCCAACCACCTTGAGGCGTGACAGATCCACGCCCTCCATAAGGTCGGGCTGTTTAAGCAGCATGGTGAGCACTGCGGGGGCCGCCACCGTGTAGTCGGTCGGATGATCGCGCAGCTGTCCGACGAACACCTCAAGATCAAAGGGGTGGTGGTGGTGAAGCGTAGCGCCAAGCAGCAGCCAGGTCATGAGACTGGTGGAGAGTCCGGCCATATTCACAAACGGAAACGGGATCAGCATACGGGCGCCGGGCTGAAGTCGTCCGGCGTCTATCACGCTCTGGCCAACCACTAGCCACTCGTTGTGGTTGCGTGGGACGCCTTTGGCCTGGGCCTCGGTGCCTGAAGTCCAGCAGATGGTCAGCACATCATGGGCGGTCAGGCCGATGGCCTGCATATGCGTACGCAGGGTCTCCGCACCCCAGCCAGTCGCCTTGCCCAGGGCCGCCCGCAGGTTGAGAGCACCCGCCGGTACCGTTGGGCCGAGCACCCAAACCGAATCGAGTGTACCCAGTTCGCGGCGATGGGCTAGCCAGTGGCGAGCCAGCGCGTGCGAACCGGTCCGATCGCTCACGACTGCCATGCGCGCACCCGTCACGTGGAAGACATGGGAGAGTTCGTGCGCTCGGTATTGCACCGGTACCGGCGAGATCACCACGCCGGTGATGGCACAGGCGAGATAGAGCGCGTGCAGGTCAACGCTGTTCGGTAACTGCACCACCAGAATGTCGTCTTTGCGCAAGCCAGCGGTGTCGAACCACGCGACATAGCGACCCACCTCGGCCAGAAGCGCAGTCCAGCTGAGCGTTCGGGGCACCTCGCCACTGATGCGCTCCAGGTTGGGCGGATCAATGACGGCATCGGTCGCGCCGCGCTCGGCCGCCATGCGTAAAAAGCGCTCCCCAAGGAGCGTCGATTCCCACCAGCCGCGGCTGACAAACTGCTCGATTCGCGAGGTTGGAACGAGGATCATCAGCAGTTGCTCACTGCCAGCGGTTCATTGTCTGCTGGCTGACAAAGGTGGCGTGAAAGCCATGCGGCATGCGGCGCGGCAGCAGCACGCGCGCGACCGGACCTTCCGCCAGTCGTGCGCCGCGACAGTCGAATATCTGGATCTCTGAGGTAAGGGAGGCCGGGTTCCAGGCTGGCACGACCAGATAGCCATCGTCTTCGGTCTGCGCGGCATCGCGTATAGCAAAGCCAGGCTCGTTATAGAACCACTGCGGGCCGGCACTGAAGGCAATGTAGCCCCCCGTGCTGAGGTCGTATTTGACGAGGCCGGGAAAGCGAGGCTCTTCGCGACCACCCGGTGGAAACACGATATGGTACGACCAGCGGTTACTGCGCCCCTGGTAAAGGCTGTTGATCACTGGAAATTCGGTATTCATCACGTCGTCAATGACGCGCTCCGTGGTGTTGCCCGTTCGAAGATTGAACCGCCATTCGTAAAGAAGAAAGTCGCGTTGCCGGTTGTGAATGGTTTGCTCAAGGCGACGTGCATCGGGGAGTCCGTCAGTGCCCTCGTGCGTCCGGTACGGGGTTCCCACCATCACAACGTCATCACCATCTTCCCAGGCGTTCACCACGTGGAGGAGATACGTGGGACGCGCCGTGAACCATCGCACATCCTCGGCGCGGCCGTAACGCGGGATCAGTGCAAAGCGGGTGGGCTCGGCCGCGTTGAACCGGACCTTGAAGCGGCCAACTTTGAGTGCTTCGGGGTCGGGTCGCAGTGGGAAGTCGTGCAGGATGGTCCAATGGGGCGTGATGGCCATATCGTGCGGCAGTCCCAACTTGGGAAGGCTGATCTCGACGCGGTGCCGCGACTTTCGATCGGGGCCGATCACGCCATAGCGCAGATAGGGCTCTGTGGTGCCGTAGTCGAACCACAGCAGTTCGCCAGTATGTTCGTCGGGCCTGGAGTGGGCAGAGATACGGCTTACTGCGCCATCGAAGTCGGCCGGACCACAGGTTTCAAGTGTATTCGGGTCAACTGCATAGGGTATGCCTGCCCGGTACCACATGGTAATCAGCCGGCCGGCGTGATACTTCACATCGGTATTTGATGTGTTCTTGAGCGGCTCATCGGGCCGGTCGCGTCGCATGCGCTCCTTGAGGCCCTTCCAGAGCGGGCGTCCGGCGGCTTGTTCTTCGGCGAGCGCCCGCGTCTGAATCCAACGGTTACGGTAGCTGACCCGCCCATGCTCAAACCTGACTGCATGCAGCATGCCGTCACCGTCGAAGGCGTGATAGCGCCAGTCGGGAGCGTGAAAAGCGTTGGGGCCGTTTCGTACGTAAAGACCGTTAAGATCGACCGGTACCGTGCCGATCACTGCCAGATCATCGAACACGTCTTCGCTATGGATTGGGGCATTGTTGCCGTTCAGCGCAGGGATGTCATGCACCGGCAGGTCGTTGGCGTTCATCGCGGGCTCCGAGCGGGGCGGTGGCGTAAACCCGGACAATATTGGGATTGTCACGCCTCGGCAACCCGTCGCAACACCCGTCGCGGTCCAGGGAAGGTGAGGCGTACTTGCCCAGGCGCGCGCTCGCGCGTAGGGTTGGCCAAGGCGTTGCCGCTTGGCTCGCCCTCGGATGATCGAGACACGAACAGGAGCTGACATGGATCTTGGTATCCGATCCCGGCGGGCGCTGGTTTGCGCGTCCTCGCAGGGGCTGGGGCTTGCCTGCGCGACTGCCCTCGCGCGGGAGGGTGCGGATGTGTATATCAACGGGCGCAATGCAACGCGGCTCGAGGAGGCCGCCCGATCGATACTGGCGGTAACAGGTGTCACCGCACGAATCGTGCTGGCTGACATCACGACCGAGACTGGCCGCCAGACGCTTTTTGACACGTGTACCGATCTGGATATTCTGGTGAACAACAACGCCGGACCGCCACCCGGGCAATTGTCAGACTGGGACCATGACGCCTGGATTCAGGCGCTTGAGGGCAACATGCTTGCGCCCATTCTGTTGATTCGCGGCTTCCTTCCTGGCATGCGGACACGAAAGTTCGGCCGGATCGTCAATATTACTTCGGCCATGGTGAAGAGCCCGCGTGCGCACATGGCGCTCTCCACCTCGGCCCGTACCGGGCTCACGGCTTTCAGCAAGTCGATGTCGTTTGAGGCGGCGGCCGACAATGTCACGATCAACAATTTACTGCCAGAGCGGATCGACACGCCCCGCCAGGCCTTCCTTGCTGAGCGGCTCATGAAGATGCACGACATCACCCGCGACGAGGCGCGTGAGAGGATCGCCCAGTCAATTGCCGCCAGGCGCTTTGGCCGTCCGGAAGAGTTTGCCGATGCCTGCGCCTATCTGTGTAGCGCGCAGGCAGGATTCATCTCGGGCCAGAACCTGCAGCTGGACGGAGGGTCTTATCCTGGGCTGATCTGAGGTCTGGCGCGCGTTGCCTGCCGGCCGCGAACACTAAGGGGCGGCTTCGGTTCGCGCCCAATCGCGCAGCACAAACCGCTGAAGCTTCGCGTTTTCGGTGCGCGGCAGTAAGGGAACAAAGCACACCCGCCGGGGGTATTTGTAGGGGGCGAGCCACTCGCGAACGAAGTCCTGTAGCTCGCTTGCGAAGGCGTCGTCGCCCTGCCGCGGGGCCCGGCACACCACAAAGGCCATAACCACCTGGCCCCGACCCGGGTCGGGCGCCCCCACCACGCCACATTCCGCGACATCGGGGTGAGTGAGGAGAACGTCTTCCACCTCGGGGCCGGCGAGGTTGTAACCCGCGCTGATGGTCATGTCGTCGGTG
>SYIM01000084.1 GCA_005798775.1 Burkholderiales bacterium | reverse complement strand
GGGTTAGTTCCAGAAGAACCGCACAGCCTAACGGTAGAGGTGGAGGCGTTTTGCTCGTGATCAGCGTGAAGAATGAGAATGCGGTCCAGTGCCTTCACCAGCACCGGGTTGGGGATATATTCCTCGCAGGGCGTGCCGAACATCATCCGCATGAAGTTCGCGGTGTAGCTGAGGTCGTTCTTGGGATACATTAAGGGCTGGCCGATGGAATACTTATAGGCCATGGCCACCAGCGTGGGCATCTTCGCGACCAGCCGGATCGAGGAAATCATCCGGTGCTCAGGGTTCGAAATATCGAGCGAGTCGTGATAGAAAGCCGAGAGCGCACCCACGCACCCCACCAGCACAGCCATCGGGTGCGCATCGCGGCGGAAACCCTGGAAAAACCGGGTCATCTGCTCCTGCACCATGGTGTGGTGCATGACGGTGTAGTTGAAGTCTTTACTCTGTTTGCCGTCGGGCATTTCGCCATTCAGCAGCAAATAGCAGGTGTCGAGGTAATCGCACCTCTCAGCGATCTGCTCAATCGGATAGCCGCGATAAAGCAACTCGCCCACGTCGCCATCAATGTAGGTGATTTTTGACTCGCAGGCTGCCGTGGACAGGAAACCTGGGTCGAAGGTGAACTTGCCCGTTGCGCTGTAAAGCTTCCGGATATCGATGACATCGGGTCCGGTTGAACCCGAATGAACCGGAAACTCGATCGGCGCGGTGCCGTCGCTGAAGGACAGCGTTGCTTTCTTGGTTGTGGTCATGGTCGGAATCCTTTGCGTTCATCAGCAGTCCGGCGCGGCGGGCCGCACCCGAGCGGTATCCTAACAGCGCCTGAGCATTTCAAGCACCCGCCTTGTCTCGATGCCGCCAGCAAGCGAGCTGTCGTCGACCCGCTCGAGAAGCAGGTCGAGCAACTCGTTATCAGGCAGATCAAGCAGATGATCGAGCCCCGTCACCGTAGCCTCGTCCAGGGCGTTGCCATGAGCGGCGAAGAACCGATCGAGAACCAGATCATTTTCAAGAAGCCCGCGTCGCGCACGCCAGCGCAGCCGCCTGAGTCTGGCGTCGTTCAGGAGGCCAGCGTCGGGCGGCACAGGCAGCGTTTCCGGACCGGTCGATTCAGACCGCACGCCTCACCATCAGTTCCTTGATCTTCCCGATGGCCCGGGTGGGGTTGAGGCCCTTGGGGCAAACATCGACACAGTTCATGATGGTGTGGCAACGGAACAGACGGTACGGATCTTCCAGGTTGTCTAGACGCTCGCTGGTGGCCTGATCCCGGCTATCGGCAATGAACCGATACGCCTGCAGAAGCCCCGCTGGCCCGACGAACTTGTCGGGATTCCACCAAAATGACGGGCAGGAGGTGGAGAAGCACGAGCACAGAATGCACTCGTAGAGGCCATCGAGTTCCTCACGCTCCTGGGGCGACTGCAGGCGCTCTTTTTCAGGCGGCGGCGTGTCATTGATCAGGAAAGGGCTCACCGAGTGGTACTGCTTGAAGAACTGCGTCATGTCGACGATCAGGTCGCGGATGACAGGTAGCCCCGGCAGAGGCTTCAGCACGATAGGCTCTTTAAGATCGCGCAGGTTGGTGATGCAGGCCAGACCGTTCTTGCCGTTGATGTTCATGGCGTCCGACCCGCACACCCCCTCGCGGCACGAACGACGAAATGACAATGAATCGTCGTTGGCGATCTTGATGCGCATCAGCGCATCGAGCAGCATCTTGTCGGTGGGTTGAAGTTCCAACTCGATGTTCTGCATGCGGGGTTTCTCATCGCGATCCGGGTCATATCGATAAATGGAAAAGCGCACGACCCGCATGCCCTGGGCGGCCGCAGCGAGGCTTTGGGGGGATTCAACGATTGCGTTCATGACAGCTCCGAAAGTCCTTGATGGGAGGCACGCTGGGCATCAGAAGGTGCGAGCCTTCGGCTGGAAGGTTTCAACCGTGAGCGGCTTCATGTTGACGGGCTTGTAGTCAAGCCGGTTTCCAGCCGAATACCACAGGCTGTGCTTGATCCACTGCGCGTCGTCACGGGTTGGGAAGTCACGGTGCGCATGGGCGCCGCGGCTTTCCTTACGCGCCTCAGCCGACACGATCGTGGCCTTCGCTGTCTCGATGAGGTTATCCACCTCCAGCGCCTCAACCCGTGCGGTATTGAACACTTTGGATTTGTCCTGCGTGTGGATACGGCCCACACGCTCGCCGATCTCGTTTATCCGGCGCACGCCCTCTGAGAGCAACTCGGAGGTTCGAAATACCCCGCAGTGCGCCTGCATGGTTTTCCGGATGTCGTTGGCGACTTCCTGTGCGTTTTCCCCTGAACTTGACCCCTGAAGGCGCGCCAGACGCGCCAGCGTGGCATCGCCGCCATCAGCAGGAAGCGGCTTGTGCTCGGAAGCCCGCCGGTTCTCGCTCACGATGTAGTTTCCCGCGGCGCGACCGAACACCACCAGATCCAGGAGCGAATTGGTGCCCAGGCGGTTCGCGCCATGCACGGACACGCAGGCGCACTCGCCGATCGCGTAGAGCCCGTTGACCACCGAGTTGGGATTGCCCTGGTCGGGCACCACCACCTGCCCGTGAATATTGGTGGGGATGCCGCCCATCTGGTAATGGATGGTGGGTACCACTGGGATCGGATCACGGATGGGGTCGACGTTGGCAAACTTGATCGCGATTTCTCGGATTGACGGCAGGCGCTTCATGATGGTTTCTGCGCCCAGGTGATCGAGTTTCAGGAGCACATAATCACCGTCAGGGCCGCATCCCCGCCCTTCCTTGATCTCCTGGTCCATGGAGCGTGAAACGAAGTCACGCGGCGCGAGGTCTTTGAGCGTAGGCGCATAACGCTCCATAAAACGCTCACCGTGCTTGTTGAGCAGAATGCCGCCTTCGCCACGCACGCCTTCGGTGATCAGCACGCCCGCTCCAGCCACGCCAGTGGGGTGAAACTGCCAGAACTCCATGTCTTCGAGCGGAATGCCGGCACGCGCGGCGATCCCCATGCCGTCGCCGGTATTGATGAACGCGTTGGTCGAGGCGGCCCAGATGCGGCCTGCACCGCCGGTTGCGAAGACAGTGACCTTGGATTCCAGAATCATCACCTCGCCGGTTTCCATCTCAAGCGCCACCACGCCCACGCATTCGCCTTGGGCGTCGCGGATGATGTCAAGCGCCATCCACTCGACAAAAAACTGGGTGCGCGCCTGCACATTCTTCTGGTAAAGCGTGTGTAACAGCGCATGACCGGTGCGATCGGCCGCCGCGCAGGCCCGCTGGACCGGCTTTTCACCGAAATTGGCGGTGTGGCCGCCAAAGGGGCGTTGATAGATCGTACCGTCTGGATTACGGTCAAACGGCATGCCGAAGTGCTCGAGCTCGTAGACCACCTTGGGCGCCTCGCGGCACATGAACTCGATCGCATCCTGGTCGCCCAGGTAGTCCGAGCCCTTCACGGTGTCGAACATGTGCCAGTACCAGTTATCTTCGCTCATATTGCCGAGCGAAGCGCCGATGCCACCCTGCGCGGCCACCGTGTGCGAGCGGGTGGGAAACACTTTGCTCAGAACGGCCACGCTCCAGCCAGCCTGCGCGAGCTGAAGTGAACAGCGCATGCCGGCGCCGCCCGCCCCGATGATTACCGCATCAAACTTGCGGCGGGGGAGATTGTTTGACAGATGGTTAAGAACGTCGGCCATCTCAGATACTCCAGAGGATGTTGGCAGCCCAGATCACGTAGGCAAAAAGCAGAACAATGGTCGCCACCTGCAGCGTGAGCCGTACGGCGGTGGGTTTGATGTAGTCCATGTAGATGTCGCGCACGCCTATCCAGGCATGCCAGGCGAGCGCCACAAAGGCGAGTACCGTGAGCACCCTGATGAACGGCCCCGAAAACAGCGCTTTCCAGCTGGCCTGCGCGAGCGGCGGTCCAGAGAGCACGGCGAAACCCAGCACGAGCGTGTACGCCGCAAGCACCACGGCAGTGATGCGCTGGGCGAGCCAGTCTTTCAGACCGTAGTGGGCGCCAACCACAATTCGCTTGGTGGTCATGTCAGAAGGCTCCCATCAATTTGAGTGCAAAGACCAGCGTGAGCGCAAGGCTGACCGCCAACACTGCAAACGACGAGGTGCGCGCCTGATCTTTTTCGGTGCCGATGTGCAGGTCAAGAAGCAGATAGCGGATCCCGGCGCAGAAGTGATGCAGGTACGCCCAGATCAGGCCGAGAAACGCCAGCTTCACGAAAGGATGAGCCGCCAGCGCCTTGAAATTTGCAAATGCGGCGTCAGTCCCAAGGCTCAGCTGCAGGCAATAAAGCAGAAAAGGCAGGCCGAGCAGGAACAGTAGCGAGCCGCTTATGCGATGCAGGATGGACACGATTCCCGCTGGCGGGAGCCGATACTGAAGAATCTGTCCGACATCGATGTTACGAAAGCGCGGACGCGAGCCTTTGGGGCCCGAACCTCTGGCAGCTTCACTCATTATTGTTAACCCCCCGGTACAAACCCTACATATTGTCACCCAAACTCAACCGAGCCACCAATCTCGATGTCATCAGCCTTTCAACCAACAATGTTGCCTGTGCGTCATCCGAGCTCGTTGTAGTAATGGTGGCGCTCGGTGAGACACCAGCCTCGACGGAACTCCACCGGCTCTGACTCATACGTGCTTGAGACCCGGTCGACCCGCAGGAGCGGAGTGCCCGCCTTCACATGCAGGACGCGCGCCACCTCGGCGGGCGCCGTGACCGCCTTGATGCGCTCCTCGGCGCGGATCATGCGCACACCAAACTCCGCCTCCAGGAGCGCATAGAGCGGACCACTGTAATTCGCGAGCCGCTCAGCGGTGAGCCCGCGAAATCGCGCCCCTGGCAACCAGATTTCGTCGAGCACCGTGGGCTCGCCCTCGAGATCGAGCACCCGGCGAACCTGTACCAGGGATTCTCCCGCGCGCAACTGCAAGGCCCGGAAGATCTCGGCTGACCCGCGCGCACGGCGGCATTCAAGCACCTGGCTGCGCAGCACCTGCCCTTGCACGGAACGCTCGCCCGGCATGGCTGGGTGGGGCTCACCAGTCGGTTTGGCCTCGGGCAGATTGTCGGGGCGCAGGCGCAAAAACCGGAACTGAGTCCGCGCCTCGAGGTGCGACGCCACGAAGGTACCTCGCCCCTGCCGACGAACCAGCAGGTTATCGGCAGCGAGTTCATCGATCGCCTTGCGGACCGTACCCTGACTTACCCGAAAACGCGCTGCGAGCTCGGTTTCGCTTGGGATCGGCTCGCCAGGCTTCCACTCACCCGCTCGCAGGCGCTTGGTGAGTAGTGTCTTGATCTGACGATAAAGGGGCGCAAAGCGCGGCGCCACCTCGTCAGGGGATGGCGCGGGAAGCTCTTCGTGCTCGACAGACGCGGTCGGTGCCATTTCAGGATTTCAGCACAGCCGCGGCCCGCAGTCCAGTCAATCATGTCTTATATAAGACATAACACTAGATTGACACCACAAAGGAGCCGGCCTAAACTCGCGCCAGCATTCCAGCCAGCCGTCGGCGGGCCCCTCGGCGCCGCCCGGCTCTGTCTTCCAACCGAACCGGAATCGAGAGGTTTTTTCCATGGCCAATCCCCCGAAGCGAATCGCGGTCACCGGCGCTGCCGGCCAGATCGGTTACAGCCTGCTGTTCAGACTCGCCAACGGCGACATGCTCGGCAAAAACCAGCCGGTCATCCTGCAACTGCTCGATATCAGCGCCGCATTACCGGCCGTACGCGGCGTGGTGATGGAGCTCGAGGATTGCGCGTTTCCGCTGCTGGCGGGGGTGGTGGTGACCGACGATCCCAAGGTGGCCTTCCGCGACGCTGACTACGCACTTTTGGTGGGCGCTCGCCCGCGCAGCAAAGGCATGGAGCGAAAAGATCTGCTCGAGGCCAATGGCGCGATTTTTACCGTTCAGGGCCGCGCGCTCGACGAGTGCGCGAACCGTAATGTGCGCGTGCTGGTGGTCGGCAATCCTGCCAACACCAACGCCTACATCGCGATGAAATCCGCCCCGACTCTGCCCAAGAAAAACTTCACCGCCATGCTGCGACTGGACCACAACCGGGCGCTTTCTCAACTCGCCGCTCGCTCCGGCAAGCCGGTGGAGTCGCTCGAAAACCTCGCTGTTTGGGGCAACCACAGCCCCACCATGTACCCCGACTACCGGTTTGCCACCATCGGCGGTCAGTCGGTCAGAGGCATGATCAACGACGAGGCTTGGAACCGCAACACGTTCATCCCCACCGTTGGTAAGCGCGGCGCAGCCATCATCGAGGCTCGCGGCCTCTCATCGGCCGCCTCGGCCGCCAACGCGGCAATCGACCACATGCGCGACTGGGTTATGGGCACGGGGGACCGCTGGGTCACCATGGGTATTGCGTCCGACGGCAGCTACGGCATCCCCCAGGACACGATGTACGGGTTCCCGGTCACCTGCGCCAACGGCGAATACAGCATGGTTCGTGGCCTGGAGATCGACGACTACAGCCGCCAGATGATGGACCGCACGCTGGCCGAATTGAATGAAGAGCGCGAGGGTATCAAGCACCTGCTCGGCTGACCTCAGCGCCTGAGGGCGAAATCAGGGAGGACACGAACATGAGCCAATCGGCCGGTCGTAAATTTCGGGAAGCCATGGCGGCGGAAACACCGCTCCAGATTCCGGGTGCCATCAACGCTAACCACGCACTGCTCGCGCAGCACGCGGGGTTCCGCGCCATTTATCTGTCGGGTGGCGGCGTCGCGGCCGGCTCCCTCGGGTTGCCCGACCTGGGCATCTCGGGCCTGGACGATGTCCTCACAGACGTTCGCCGCATCACTGACGTATGCGGTCTGCCACTGCTTGTTGATGTCGACACCGGCTTCGGTTCATCGGCATTCAACGTGGCACGCACCGTCCGCTCGCTGATCAAGTTCGGCGCGGCCGCCCTGCACATCGAGGATCAGGTGGGCGCCAAGCGCTG
>SYIM01000083.1 GCA_005798775.1 Burkholderiales bacterium | reverse complement strand
GCCGGATCGATATTGCGCGGCACTGGAAAGTGACCCATCCGTTTGATCCGGCTTCAGCGTTTGTGTGGGGATGAGCACGATCCGATTTTTTAATCAGTGAGCTCCGGCATGCCAACCGTGCTGATCACCGGTGCCAATCGCGGCATCGGCCTTGAGTTTGCCCGCCAGTATGTCGCCGACGGATGGCGCGTCATTGCGGCATGCCGCGAGCCGGCGCGCGCGCAGTCGCTCCTTGATCGCCTGCCCGCCGCTGATGTGGTACCGCTCGATGTAACCGACACCGCGTCGATTCGTGGGCTCGCCGCCGCACTCGCTGGGCAGCCGATCGATGTCCTGATCGCTAACGCCGGCGTGATGTCAGCGCACCCCAAAAGCGACCCGCTGGATATCGCCGATGAGGCCTGGCTCGCCGACTTCCAGGTCAATGCGATGGGCGCGCTGCGGGTGGCAGCCGCTTTCGCACCCCATTTGGGGGCCGGACGCGAGCGAAAGCTGATCGCGATCAGCAGCCTCCTGGGGTCAATCGGCTCAAACGGCATGGGTGGGCATTATTCGTATCGAGCGTCGAAGACTGCACTCAATGCGGTGTGGCGCTCCTTTGCCGTGGATCATCCTGAACTGATCGCGGTCACGCTCAGCCCCGGTCTGCTTCGCACCGACATGACACGCTATGAATCTGCCTGGGACCACTTAAACGATCCGGCGCCCCGTGTCGGGTTGCTTCGCGGCGTCATCGCGAGGCTCACCGCGGCCGACAGCGGATCAGCGATGAATTTCAGCGGAGAGAAAATGCCCTGGTGAGTGGGCGCGATGCCCCTTCACGAGAACGGTCCCGGCACCCGCGTCGGCAACTGGAATAAAGAGGAGACTTGTTCATGTCAGAGCGCCCGATTCAACCGTTTCGCCGCAAGATACTTGCCGCTTCATCGCTGGCTCTGCTGTCGCCCGCGTTGTCGGCCCAAAGCGCGTCCTATCCCAGCAGACCGGTACGATTCATCGTGCCGATTACCACTGGCGGTAGTAATGACGTGGTGGCACGCGCCATTGCGCAGCGTCTGTCCGAGGTGTGGGGGCAGCCCGTGACGGTGGAAAATCGTCCTGGCGCTGGCATGAACCTCGGCACAGAGTTTGTGGCGCGAAGCGCCCCAGATGGCTACACCTGGCTGCTTGGTGCCAACAACATCTTTGTGTTTAACCCGCATATCGGTAAGACGTCTTTTGATCCGTTCAAGGATTTCACACCCATTACCAACGTGGCCCTGGTGCCCTTCGTGCTGGTGGTCAATCCGTCGCTGCCGGTACGAAACGTGGCTGAACTGATCGGCTATGCGAAGCGCAATCCCGCCGCACTCAATTACGGCTCTTCGGGTAACGGCTCGCCGCAGCAACTGGCCACCGAGCAGCTCAAATTCGCCGCTGGCATCCAGATCCAGCACGTGCCTTACAAAGGTGCGATGGGGGCGATCACCGACCTGATAGGCGGCCGCATCCAGGTGTTTATCGGCGCGGTCAATTCGCTGTTGCCACATATCCGGGAGGGGCGGCTCCGGCTGCTCGCCGGGGCGGGTGGTAAGCGCTTTGCAGCATTCCCGGATCTTCCTGCCATCGCCGAAACTGTGCCGGGGGTGGCGCTCGACGTGTGGCTGGGCGTTTTCATGCCCGCCGGGGTTCCGGCCGATATCGTGAGTAAAGCGAATACCGATATCGCCAGAGTTCTGAACCAACCCGAGGTCAAGGCTAATCTCGCAGGCCAGGGTATTGAGGTCTCCACCAGCACTCCCGAAGCGCTCGCCGTCACCATTCGCGATGACTACGCCCGCTGGGGCAAGGTAATTCGCGATGCCCATATCAAGGCAGACTGATTCACCATGACACTGAGGCGAGAAGAGCCCGTTCCTGCGGCGTCGAACGGGCAGCACTGGGGTAGCGATTCGATCGCCAACTGCCTCCGGGCCATGCGCGTGCCGTGGCTTGCGCTGAATCCCGGCGCGAGCTATCGCGGGCTGCACGACAGCCTGGTCAATCATCTGGGTAACGAAGCCCCACAGATGCTTCTCTGCCTGCACGAGGAAGTGGACGTTGCCATCGCTCACGGTTATGCGAAGGCGTGTGGCAGGATGATGGGTGCTGTGTTGCACTCCAACGTGGGGCTCATGCACGCCACCATGGCGGTGTTCAACGCCTGGTGTGACCGGGTGCCGGTGTTGATGCTGGGTGCAACCGGCCCCTGGGATGCAGCGCGCCGCCGTCCCTGGATCGACTGGATCCACACTGCAAGCGACCAGGGCGCGCTGGTGCGCGACTACACCAAGTGGGACAACCAGCCGGGCTCGATCCCCGCTGCGATCGAGGCGTTGCTCCGCGGGTCGCAGATTGCACAGACCGCGCCGCGCGGGCCGGTCTACATCAATCTCGACGCCGCGCTTCAGGAAGCGCAGCTCGATGTACCGGTGTCGATTCCAGATCCGATACGCTATGCCGCGCCCGGTGCGCCGCCACCGGCTCCCGCCGACGTTGAACGCGCGGTGGTGTTGCTTGCCGCAGCCGAGCGGCCGGTCATCCTGCTTGGCCGCGTATCGCGAAGCGACCATGACTGGGCGAGCCGTGTTGCGCTGGCCGAGGCGCTTCAGGCAGAGGTGATCACTGATTTGAAGAACGCCGCAGGCTTTCCGACCGCGCATCCGCAGCACGTCGGGCCGCCTGGTGCTTTTCTGAGCCCAGAGGCCAGCGCCGCGCTTCGAGGGGCTGATGTCGTGCTGATGCTCGACTGGGTGGACCCGGGCGGGGCGTTCAAGCAGGCATTGCAGGGTGCGCTGTGCAGCGCGAAGGTCATCAACGTATCGCTTGACATGCATCTGCACCGCGGCTGGAGCATGGATGGCGGAAGCCTCCCACCTGCGGATGTATTCATGCTCTGCGAACCCGATGCGGCTGTAGCGGCACTTTTGCCTGTCTGTCGACGTCGCCCGCCGCGCCAATGGCCAGTCCGTGTGCCGCTGGCGCCCCCGGCGGACGACGATCAGGTGAGCCTGCGCCAACTCGCCGCCGTGCTTCACCAGGTCGCGCGCCCCGAGGAGCTTTGCATCGTACGGCTGCCCCTTGGCTGGAATGGCGGCTATCGCGACTTCATCTCACCCATGGACTACCTGGGTGCGGACGGCGGCGGCGGTCTGGGCGCCGGTCCCGGTAACGCTGTGGGCGTAGCGCTTGCCCTGCGCGATGACCAGTCCTCTCGGGTGCCGGTCGCGCTCCTGGGTGACGGTGATTTCCTGATGGGCAGCACCGCAGTCTGGACCGCGGTGCGTTATGGCATTCCGGTGCTGATCGTGGTCTGCAACAACCACTCGTTCTTCAATGACGAACTGCATCAGGAACGCGTTGCGCGCGAGCGCTCTCGGCCAGTGGAAAACCGCTGGATCGGCCAGCGCATGACCGAGCCTGAAATCGATCTTGCCAAAATGGCTGAGTCAATGGGGGCGCTTGGCATCGGACCGGTGCGGCGCGCGCAAGACCTTCTGCCGGCACTCCGGGATGGCCTGGCTGCGGTGCGTGCCGGACGGGTTTGCGTGATCGACGCATCGGTGGTGCCCGGCTATGACTCAAACATGAGCGGACAGAACAGCACGCAAGCGGCGATCCATAAACGTTGAAGGATGTCCATCATGAATGCTCCGCATCCTGTACGACCGATTTCTGAACGACTGCCACGCCGCCGTGACCTTTACTACGGCGGTGCCTGGCATGAGCCGCGCGGCGGCTATCTCGATACGGTGAACCCGGCCACGGGTGAGTCGCTAGGCCACGTGGCTGAGGCGAATGCTGAGGACGTCGATGCTGCAGTGCGTGCTGCGCAGGCGGGCTTTGAGACCTGGCGACGATTAAAACCGCTCGAGCGCGCGGGGCTGTTGCGTAAGGTGGCGGCGGTGCTGCGTGAAAACGCGTTCGAACTCGCCATGATTGACGCTGCCAACTGCGGTAACCCGATCAGCGAGATGCAGCGCGATGCGTTGATCGCAGCGGTGCAGATCGAGTACTACGCCGGGCTTGCCACCGAGATAAAGGGCGAAACACTGCCGATGGGCGAGGGCATCCTCAACTACTCGCTGCGCGAGCCTTACGGTGTGTGTGCACGGATCGTCGCCTACAACCATCCGATCATGTTCACTGCGGGCAAAATGGCGCCTCCGCTGGCCGCCGGCAACGTGGTCATCATGAAGCCGCCCTATCAGGCCCCACTCTCGGCCTACCGCAGGATGGAACTGCTGGACGGTATTCTGCCGCCTGGCGTCCTGAATGTGATCAGCGCGGGTACTCCGGGCAGTCAGGCGCTGGTCACGCACCCGATGGTTCCCCGCTTGGCCCTGATCGGCAGCGTCCCCACCGGTCGAGCCATCGCGCGTGCAGCCGCCGACCGGCTGAAGCATGTCACGCTCGAGCTGGGGGGTAAGAACGCCTGCATCATCTATCCAGATGCTGATCTCGACCGAGCCGTGCCGGGAGCGGTCAACGGTATGAATTTCACCTGGTGCGGTCAGAGCTGCGGCTCAACGTCCCGACTCTTCGTCCATCGCTCCATCCATGATCACGTGATCCAGGGCATGCTGAAAGCGGTGCGTCACTACCAGCCTGGCATTCCCACCGAGATGTCCACGACCATGGGGGCGATCGTCTCGAAGGCGCAATGGGAAAAGATTTTGGGGTACGTGGAGACAGCGAAGGCCGAGGGCGCCGATCTCATCTACGGTGGCGGGATTCCCAGCGATCCCAGACTTGCCAATGGCTGGTTTGTCGAGCCGACCGTGTTCACCGGTGTCTCACAGGATATGCGGATTGCCAACGAAGAAGTGTTCGGTCCCATTCTGTCGGTCATCCGCTGGGATGACGAAGATACGCTCTTCGAGCAGGTGAACCGGGTGGAATATGGACTCACTGCATCCATCTGGACCAGCCGCCTTGACCAGGCGCATCGGGCTGCGGCACGCGTGCAGTCCGGGTATGTCTGGGTCAATCATGTGAGCAGCCATTTCATCGGAGCGTCCTTTGGGGGCTATAAGCAGTCGGGGATCGGTCGTGAGGAAGGCTTCGATGAATTGCTGTCCTACACCCAGCACAAGAATGTCCACGTGGTACTTTAAGGCCGTTATCCAGGCGTTTCTATCACCGGGTTTTCGGGGAGAACGCTGATGCCGATTCAGGCGAAGCTTTGCTGGCTCCATCTTCAATCGCCGCAACCCGAAGCCATGGCCGCTTTTTACGCGCGCGCCTATGGTTTGAAGGTTGAGCAGCGAGGTACGGTGCTCGCCTGCCATGGCGCGGGACGCGCGCTTCACGTTTCTGCGGGCGACGCCAACCGGCTTCATTACGCGTTGTACGGGTTCACAGAGGAGACTTGCTGGCAGGCGTTTCTTGCGCGCGGCGCGTTGGCGCTGTCGCCTGAGTTGCCTGATCTCGCCGGCATTCCTTCGGGGGCACGGTCGTGTGTCGATCCGGACGGTCACCGCATGGTGTTTGCGCCACCAGGGGCGTCTGCGGTGGCCGGGACACCGCCGGCCGTGGCGGCGCTCCCGCCTGCTGTCAATCAGCACTTTGCACTGCGCACCACCCGGATTGACGACATGCTCGCGTTTTACTGCGAGCAGTTGGGGTTTCACCTGTCTGACCGTGTGCTTGACAATGAAGGCCGGCTGCGCGCGTGTTTCCTGCGGACTGACTTGCTTCATCATTCGCTCGCGCTGTTTGGCGCGCCGGTTACCTGTTTCGATCATCAGTCGTTCGAATCGCCCGCCTGGTCTGACCTCAAAGACTGGGCCGATCATATGTCGCGCGAGCGGATTGAAATCGTCTGGGGCGTAGGGCGTCATGGTCCGGGTAACGACGTGTTTTTCATGGTACGGGACCCCGACGGCAATCTGGCCGAAATTTCCTCAGAAATCGAGGTGTGCGACGAGGCGCGTCCCGCGGGGGTGTGGCCACATGAAGAGCGCACGCTCAATCTCTGGGGCAAGGCGATCATGCGTAGCTGATGTCTGTCTTGCCGCTTGCTACCCATTACCCCGTGGTGATCGTCGGCACCGGCCCGACCGGGTTGGTGCTTGCCCACCTGCTCGCGCGGCAGGGCGTGAAAGCGCTGCTGATCGACCGGGCTGAAGGCCCCGTGGACGAAGCCCGTGCAGTCACCATTGACGACGAGAGCCTGCGCACGCTGCAGGCGGCGGGAGTGCTTGAGCAATTACTGCCCGATATCGTGCAGGGCTACGGCGTTCACTACTATTCCTGGCGGCAAACGCTCTTTGCACGGATCGAACCTCAGTCGCTTGAATATGGCTATCCGAAGCGAAATGCGTTTCGCCAGCAGCTGCTGGTGCACGCGTTAGCTGAGACGCTTGGAGCGCCGGTTGAATTACGCTTTCGCCATGAACTGCTGCGGTTTTCTCAGGTCGATGATCGGGTGTCGCTGTCGATCGCCACGCCCGACGGACCGCAAACGGTGGAGACCGACTGGCTGGTGGGGTGCGACGGCGGCCGAAGCACGGTGCGGGAGGCACTGGGCATCGCGCTTGAGGGCAGCAGTTATGCCGAACGCTGGCTGATCGCGGATCTCATCGGTCGCCGCGATCCGTTTCGGCATACGCGAACGTTCTGCGATCCGGGGCGCCCCACGATCCGTCTGCCAGGCCCGCAGGCCACCGTCCGTTATGAGTTCATGCTGCATCCGGGCGAAGAGGCGGAATCGGTGCTCGATGAGGCGCAGCTTCGCAGCTGGATTCGTGCGCGAGAGCCTGCGGATGCCGACATCACGCTGCTTAGAAAAGTGGTCTACACCTTTCATGCTCGGGTCGCGACCCGGTGGCGATCGGGTCGGGTGCTGCTGGCGGGTGATGCGGCACACCTCACGCCACCCTTTGCCGGGCAGGGCATGAACAGCGGTGTACGCGACGCGCTGAACCTCGCCTGGAAACTTGCCGAGGTGGTGCGCGGGCGCGCCGCCTCCGCACTGATCGACACCTATGAGGCCGAACGCAAGCCCCACGCCTGGGCGTTGATCAACATGGCGCTGCGAATCGGATCGTTCATGCAGCCAAAGTCGGTGGCGGGTGCAGCGATCGCGCAGGGGCTTCTGCGGCTGGTCTGCCTGGTGCCCGCCGCTCGCGACTACATCCTGCATCTGAAATTCAAGCCCAAGCCCCGCTTCAAGCAAGGCTTCAAGGTCGCCTGGTCGGTTGCCGAACCGGTGATTCCGCCCGGCCAGCTCATGATCCAGCCTGCGGTGCAGACCCGAGCGGGGCGCACGCAACTGCTCGATTCGTTGTGTGGCCCGGGGTATGCGCTGATCGGTTGGGCGGGGGCGGTGCCCGACACGCCCGCGTGGTGGCCGTCTGAGGCGCCGACGCGGATATCGCTCCTTCGCGCCGATGAGGATTTCCTGCCAGACGATCGGCGCGAGCCCGTGGCGCGCGACGCTTCCGGCGAGCTTGCGCGGGTTCTCGATAGCGCCGGCGCGCAGGCGGTGCTGCTCCGTCCCGACCGGCATGTATTTGCTTATCTTGGCGCGCGCCCCGAAGATGGCTGGTCAGCCGTCTTTGAGGCATTCGGCAGCGTTTACCGTCCCGCGGCCGGGGCTGCGGCGTTGCCGGGTTCCCTACCATCTCGAGTCTCAGGAGTCTGAACATGTCATGTCCCGCGCCCCGTCGCGTTCTGGTTCATTCGGTTGCCGCACTGATTGCGGTGGGTGCTTTGACGGGATCGGTTGTAGCCCAGTCGTATCCAAACAAGCCGGTCAAGGTGATTGTCACCTTCCCGCCGGGTGGCACGCCCGACATTTATGGTCGTCTTCTGTCGCAGGAGCTCTCTACCCTCTGGAAGCAGTCGGTGGTGGTGGAGAACAAGACCGGTGCAAGTGGCACGATCGGCACCGATTCTGTTGCCAAGGCCACCCCCGACGGCTACACGCTACTCTTCGCGGCCGACGCGTCGATCACCATCGCGCCCAATCTGATCGCCAACACGCCCTACAACCCAGTCCGCGATCTCACACCCATCGTCAATGTGGCGGCTGGCCCGTTCATCATGCTTGCGCACCCGTCGTTTCCGGTGAGCGACATTTCGGGGTTGATCGAGGCGGCTCGCCGTCAGCCGGGCAAGATCACCTATGCGTCATCGGGTAGCGGTGGTCAGCAACATCTCTCGATGGAAGTGATCAAACAGCGGGCTGGGCTCGATATCGTGCACATTCCCTACAAGGGATTCGGGCAGGGCATTCAGGATGTGATGGCGGGTCATGTGCCGCTCATTTTTGGTGGTATCACTGCATCCATTCAGCTCAGCAAGAGCGGCACGTTGAAGGCGATCGCCACGACCGGACCGAAGCGCGCGCGGGCGCTGCCTGATGTGCCGGCGGTGGCGGAGACGCTGCCGGGATTTCGAATCGAAGCCTGGTATGGCTTCATGGGTCCGGCGGGTCTTCCGCGCGAACTCGTCAACAGGATTCATTCGGATGTAATGAGCATCGCCACGCGTCCCGATTTTCAGGCGCGTATCGTGGCGGACGGCATGGAGCCGGTGAATGGCACGCCGGAATCATTCGGGCGGCAGGTGGCCGATGAGCTTCGCGAGTGGGGCGACATGATTCGTGCCGCCAAAATCAAGGCGGATTGAACCTTGGCGAGGCCCTGATTGGGGGGCGGAACGCCTGTCAGCGCGAAGGCTCGCCTGACCGCAGCGCCCGTTCCATCACGCCAGCCGGCGCGGCCGAGGCGACCCGCGAAATCGGGGGGTCCGCGCGGCTGGTGAGCACGATCGGACCCTGCGCGCCCAGCACCACGTCGCAGCTCGCAGCGCCCGCCGGATACTCCAGCTGCTTGGCGAGCGTGTTGCCGGCTTCCAGGTCGGGCACCAGCAGGATGTCAGCCCACATGCCGTGGGCAATCACGCCGTGAAAATCGGTGGACTCGGCGTATTCCGGATCGACGTGGGCCGGGTTGACGTCGCCCGACACCAGCGCGAGAGCCTTGATGTCGTCGAGGGTGAGGGTGCGCGAGGCGCTGGCCTGCTGCCCCACCCGAAGTTCGTCGAAGGTAAAGTTGTGGAGGTCGGTGGAGGGTGCGGGGGTGAAGTTCATGGCGGGATAGGGGGGAGTGGGTACCGAAGAGCCTCCCAGTATCGCAGCGATGGGCCCGGGATCGTTTCGATTCGGTCATGTAATGAGCAGGACGCGCGCTTCCCGCCCTTGCCCTTCGGGCTGGCTTTGGGCAGGATCTTGGCGGTTGGTGTGCGTGCGATCAGCCGCCGGCGGGCGGGTATCCAAAGCGGGCCGCCGGTCAGACAATCATGATTCCCGAGGAGACCCAGGTGATTGAATTCAGGCTCAATGGCCGGCCGGTGCGAAGCACGGCTCCCGATGATGAAACCTTACTGAGCGCGCTCGCGAACGATCATGAGGTAAACGGCGCCAAATACGGCTGTGGCCGGGCGCAATGTGGTTCGTGCACGGTGCTTGTTGATGGCAACCCGGTGAAGTCCTGTGCGGCGCCGCTTTCATCGGTGGGAGGGCGAAACGTCACGACGCTGGAGGGGCTGACCCAAAACGGTCGGCCAAGCCGACTACAGCAGGCCTTCATCGATGAACAGGCCGCGCAGTG
>SYIM01000082.1 GCA_005798775.1 Burkholderiales bacterium | reverse complement strand
TGCGCGATCACCAGCTCGGGCGTGGAGATGATGAACATCGGCGAGGCCACCACCGGCAGGCGGAGCCGGTCGCTCAGAATGGGCGGGAGTGCCACGACGCTAGCGCGATTCGCTCTGGCCTTTGAGGATTCGAGCAAGTTCCTCGTCGCTCACGATCTCGAAGACGGCGACCACCTTCTGCACCCCGCGTACGCGGCTGGCCACCTGCGCCACACGATCGGCTTCCTTGCGCGACGCAATACCCATCAGGTACACCACGCCCGACTCGGTCACCACCTTGACTGCGGCGGCATGGGTTTCAGAATTTTCGAGAAGTGCCGCCTTGACGCCTGCACTCACCGTGGCATCGGAGGCCGAGGCGGTCAGCGCCGGCTGCCCGGCAACTTGCAGCGCATTTTCCACCGCGCGGACATTATCGATCTTTGAGACGACCTGCTCTGCCATGCGGCGATCTTCAGCGCTACCCACCTGGCCAGTGAGCAGCACCCTGCGGTTGTAACTCGTGACCGAAATACCGCCGGGAAAGCGCATGGCATCCCGCAGGCGAGCACCTGCCTTGAATTCGATACTGGTGTCCTCGGTTTGGGCACCGAGCGTGCGGCGGTCGCTGGCGGCGAGCGCGCCGGCAACGAGTCCGGTCGCGGCAAGCGGCAGGCAGCCGGAGAGCATCAGTGCCGAGCCCGCGATGGACGCGGCCCCGATCAGAATCATCAATCGCTTCATGTTTACACCCCTTGGCAGCAAGGCGAATTCTATCGTCAGAAGGCATTGCGTATCCAATCGATGCGCGCGCCGTCGATAGCACAGACATCGAACCGGCACGCCGGCCATCGGTCGCCGTACTGCTTCTTCAACCACAGTTCGGCGCTGCGGCGCAGCTTACCCTGCTTGACCACTCCGATGCTATCGGCAGCCGATCCGTAATCGCTGCGACTGCGGCGCCGAACCTCGACAAACACCAGCTCGTCGCGTTCGCGCATGATCAGGTCGATTTCGCCAAAGCGCCCCGCCACCTGCCGCGCCACCAGCAACAAACCGGCACGCTCGAGGTAGGCCAGTGCAAGGTCTTCGCCTGCATCCCCGAGCCGTTGCGTGGGCGAGCGCGTCATGGCGAGGGCCCGTGGCTGCAAACAGCAGCTGGTGTGAAGCGACGGGCGAGCGCTCGCGACCGACACGGGGCCCTGCGCAACCGAAGCTGAGACGGTCGCGATCGAAACAGCGCAGAATCGGGGCAATGCGGGCGCTGCCGCATGACGCGGAAGCCACTTTTCCAAGAAACCTCACCTATCGGCCAATGAGCGGACACGACACCATCCCAGCGGTTGAGCCCGGCGCATTATATGTAGTCGCCACACCAATCGGCCACCTGGGCGACCTGAGCGCGCGCGCCGCACGGGTGCTTGCCGAGGTGGATATCGTCGCTGCCGAAGACACCCGAGTCACAGCGCCGCTTTTGGCGCGTGTGGCGAGCCGAGCGCGGCTCCTCGCCGCGCATCAGCACAACGAGGCGGCCATCGCAGAGCGCATCGTTGCGATGCTGGGTGAGGCGAAGTCGATCGCGTTGGTGACCGACGCGGGTACGCCCGGCGTGAGCGACCCGGGCGTGCGCATCGTCTCGGCGGTGCTCGCATCGGGCAGGCGCGTGATTCCGGTGCCGGGGCCCTCTGCGCTCACCGCACTGGCGAGCGCAGGCGGCCTTATCGAAGGCGCTTTCCGGTTTGAGGGGTTCCTGCCATCCCGCCCGCGCGCCCGTGCCGAGCGGCTGCGAGCGCTCGGTGATCTCGATTGCCCGCTGGTACTGTTCGAGTCGCCCCACCGTATCCAGGCAACCGTTGCCGCAATCATCGAAGAGCTCGGCGCTGATCGCTGGATCGTGCTGGGGCGCGAGCTCACCAAAAAGTTCGAGGAGATTCATCGCTGCCCGAGCGGCGAAGCGCCTGCCTGGGTGCTTGCCAACCCGATGCGGCTAAAAGGCGAATATGGTCTGATCGTCGCCCCGGCCGGGTTCCGGCTGCCCGGCACGCGGCGCGAAGACAGCGGTGACTCAGCGGCCCACCCGTCAGTCGACCCCACCACCGAGGCGGTGACGCTCTCTCTGGACCTGGATCAGCTGCTGGGCGCGCTGGTGCGTGAAATGGGCGCAAGTCGCGCAACCCGGGTCGTTGAACGCCTGGCGAACCGGCCCCATCGCGAGGTCTATGCGCGGGCGTTGCGGCTAGCGCAACAGGACGAAAGCCTCGATGCCGGTCGCAGCACGTAGCCGCCGCTGCGCCGCCTGCGCCTCGGTGGGCTGGGCGTAGGGCCCGGCAACCAACTTGTGAAGCGCGCCATCGCGGCGAACAGCGACCGGCTCGGGTAACCCACTCGCACGGAGTCGGGCGAGCGCAGCGTCTGCGCCTTCGCGGCTCTGATAAGCGCCGAGCTGCACATAGCGGCCAGGGGGCAGCGCATCGGACACTGATGACGGTACTGCAGCCGACGCTTCGGGTGTGGCCGCCATGACAGGGCCCGCAGGCACGGTTGCTGCGGTTGCTGCGGTTGCTGCGCTCGATGCGACCGCGGGCGCCCGCGGCGCTTCCTCGGCGCGCAGCGGCGGCAAAGTGACCGGGGACACCGGCGCCACCTGAACCGGTTGCGAACCCGGTGCGCCAACGGAGCCGGGATCGGCCCGCGAAGCCGATGACGCCGTAATAGCCGGCGTGGTGTCGGACGGGATGATCAGCTCCACCTCGACCTCGGCGCTTCCCGGCAGCGCCGCAGCGAGCTTGGCCGCCGCTGCATACGACAGGTCGATCACCCTGCCGTAAAGGAAAGGTCCACGGTCATTTACCCGGACGATCACGCTGCGTCCGGTTCGGACATTGGTAACCCGGGCGTAGCTGGGCAGCGGCAAGGTGGGGTGGGCCGCCGTCATGCCATACATGTCATAGATCTCGCCGATCGAGGTGGGGCGGCCGTGATAACGGCGCCCGTACCAGGTGGCGATACCGCGTTCGCGAAACGGCTCGAGCCGCATCATGGGCTCGTACTGCCGGCCGAAAATCACATAGGGTCGGTTGGCGCGCGAGTGCAGCGGCTCGGCCCGTGGCACAGCGTCCGGCACCTTCTGAAGCTCGGCAAGCGGCCGGTCGCCCGGGCCGTCATCAAGATAAAACCGGCCGCGCCCTGGCGGCGCGGTGCCAGCCGAAGGTGGCGATGGGCCCGCCTCGGCTGCAGGCGCAGAGCCGGCTGGCACGCCAGGCACGGCGGGTGGCGCGCTCGAACATGCGGTGAGAAGCCCCAACATGACCACCGCGGCAAGCGTGCAGCTGGCCCGTACGAACCGCGCCTCGCCCAGCTCGCTCAACGGCACCTGCCGGCGTGAGGCTTGCCTCGGGTGCCGCCCCGTCTGCGCCTCGAGTTTCCGTATCTCAAGCCGCCTATCAAGTCGGCGTCGATACGCAAGCAGATACCGGAGGCCCTCGATCGCGCGCGGCCCGTACCAGGACGTCATTTCGCCATCAATCCCCAGCACCGGCGCCTTCGCAGCCGAGCCGGCGGCCAGCGCCGCGCGAAGCTCGCGGCGGTCAGGGGGACGAAACCGACACGGCTCGGACGACAGCAACACAGCATCGGCACCCAACGAGGCCATTACATCCAGCGACAGCGACGGGTAGCGCGCACCCCCCGGCGGCACGCACACCTCGATCCCGACACGTGCCAGCATCTTCGCAACAAAGGTCTCGGCGGATACTGTCATCCAGGGATCATTCCAGATGAGATAGAGAATACGAAGCGTGGCGCGGGGGGCCAACTGCGTCAACTCGAGTGCGCGCTCGAGCTCGGTGCACAATTGAGCGGCGCGGGCCTCCGCATCGAACAGACGGCCAAATCGCTGATAGAGCTCGATGTTGTCATGAACGGCGATCGGGTGCGTGACCACTACGTTGGGGATGAACTCGGACAAGACCTCGACGGTGGACTTTTCGTTTTCGTCGATATTGACGATCAGATGGGTGGGCCTGAGACTGCGGATCTTCTCGATGTTGACCGTCTTGGTACCGCCAACCTTCGGTACCTGGGCCAATGCCCCGCTCGGATGCACACAGAACCCGGTACGACCCACCAGCCAGTCGCCGCGGCCCAGCGCACACACCAGCTCGGTGAGACTCGGGACCAGTGACACGATCCGTGGCGCACTCATGTGGAACCGCCTGTGATCCGCGCCTTTCGCGGCGCACGCGCAAACAGCGCATCGTAAAGCCAGTTGGGCAGCGCCCGCAGCACGAGCGCAACCACGCGCATGGGCCGCGGGATCACAACAAAAGACCGGCCGGCATCGATCGCACCAACCGCACGGCGCGCAAACGCATCAGCCGGCATCAGAAAGGGCATGCGATAGTGGTTGGCCGCAGTCATCGGCGTTCGGATGTAGCCCGGCGCAATGGTCACCACACGAATGCCATGTTCGCGCTCCTCAAGCCGCAGTGACTCAAGGTAGGTGATTGCCGCGGACTTGCTCGCACTGTAGGCACCGGCCCCGGGCAAACCGCGGATACCAGCCACGCTCGCAATGCCTGCCAGCGTGCCGCGACCCTCGGCGCGCATCGCGGGCAGAAACGCTGCGAAGGTATCGAAGAGCGCAACCACGTTCACATCGATGATCCGCCGAAATACCGGGGCATCGGCTCGCTCCGCGGTGAGCGTGCCGGCGCTGATGCCTGCATTGGCAATCACGATGTCCGGGGCGCCAAACTCGGCAACAAACCGCTCGGCCGCATCATTGAGCGCGTCCCGATCAGTGATGTCGAGGGCAAAAGTCCGGACAGTAGCCGGTGCGAGCCGCTCAGCAACAAGAGCGAGAAGATCATGCCGCCGCGCCACCAGTGCGAACACCGCCCGAGGATGGCGCCGGGCGTATTCGAGCGCGAGTGCCTCACCCAGACCGCTTGATGCACCCGTGATCACCACCCGCGGACCTGCGGCCTGAGCGGGTGACGGGCAGCCAGCGTCCGGTTCGGTCATGGCACCGGTCCTGGGGCGCGCGCGCCTACCCACGCGACCCGGCGGACATGCGCTCACGCGCGGCCAGCCAGTCGACCACCCGCAGCGCTGCGGTATTCGAGCCCGCCATAGAAGGCGCGGTGAGGTACTTGCCCGCCACCGCAAACGCAGGTACGCCATCAATGGCATAGGCTTCGGAAACCTGCGTGCCGCGACGGGCACGGGTACGCACCGAAAACGAGTCATAGACCTCGGCAAAGGACTTGGAGTCGAGACCCAGTACCTCGGCCATTTTCTGCGGGGTTTCCAGCCGCACCTTGTCGATATGGATGGCGTGAAAGATGCGCGGCGAGAGTTCATCGGCCTTGCCGAGGGCCACCAGCGCATAGTGCAGTTGCTGGATCCGTGTTTCGCGAAAGCTCACATGCTCACGGCGGAACACGATTTCGGGCGGCTGGCGCTTACGCCAATCATTGAGCTCGGCCTCGAGCGAGGCGCAGTGCGGGCACCAGTAGGCAAAGAACTCGAGCACCTCAACGCGGCCGGCAGGCGCTTCGACCGGCTGCGCCGGATTGACAGCACGGAAATCGCGGCCGGCGGCCGGCTCGCCTTGCGCAAGGGACGGACTCGCCGACACACCGGCGCTGCTTGCGGCCAGTGCCTGAACACAAAGTCTGCGGGAGGGGTTCATGGGTTCTCCTGTCGAATCAGCGCTGTCGCACCACCGACGATTCAATGCCATTTTCTTCGAGCCGGGCCCGCGCCCGGTTCAGATCGTCAAGATTGACGTACGGACCGATGCGAACACGAAATACGCGCTGGCCATTGACCTCCGCGGGCTGCACGCGCGCTTCGAGTCCGATCAGGGCGAGCTTCGCCTTCATGTTGTCGGCGTCATCGGCGAGTCTGAAGGCGCCCGCCTGCAGCACATAAAGCGTGCGCTCGGCGACGGGCTCAGCGCCGTCGCCTGCAGGCGCCGCGCCCGCGCTTGCTGATGGCGCGCGATCGGGCGCAGCCACGGGGGAGGTTGTGCTGGCAGCCGGCGTTTCACCGGCGCTTCGGGCAGCGCTTGCCGGTACATCGGCGGGACGCTGTCGCGCAGCTGACGGACGGTTGGGATCGGGGGCATCGGCTGGCGTGCGCGGCTCAACGATACGGTCTCCGCTACGCACCACCTTGTTCACGAACGGCAGCGGCGCACGGGTGACGAACACGGCAACCGCCACTGCAACCGCGAGGCCGACGACGATACCCAACATCATGCCCAGCGCAATGCTGCCGCGCTGGAGGGCACCCATTCCCGCGTGACCGCCACAAGCCCGCATTACATTTTTTCCGGCGCTGAAACACCCAGGAGCGCGAGACCGTTACGAAGCACCTGCCGCACGGCAAGAAGCAGTGCGAGCCGCGCTTCGCGCAGGCCGATATCGTCAACCAGAAACCGCTCGAAATTATAGTAAGCGTGCAGATCGGCTGCGAGTTCCTTCAGGAAAAACGCGAGCGCATGCGGCGCGAGTTCTTCGGCCGACTGCGCAACCAATTCGGGAAACTCGGCAAGCCGGGCCATGAGCAGCCCCTCGCGGGGCGCATCAAGCCGCTCGGTGAAGGCCACCGAGGACAGCGCCCGCGCGCGGATTCGCGCCTCAAGCGCCGCCTGCGCTTCGCCCGACTGACGGCTTGCCTGTTCAAATACCGAGCAGATGCGGGCGTGCGCGTACTGC
>SYIM01000081.1 GCA_005798775.1 Burkholderiales bacterium | reverse complement strand
CGGGACGCCTGGGTGATGAGCGACTGGCCGTAGAACTCGATGCCGGCCTGCTTGAAGGTGAGAAAGCGCAGGTTGGCGCCGTTGGAGGACAGCGCTGGAATGGTGCTGGAGCCGAATGCCGAGACGCCATCCACCAGCTTTTCAATCAGTGACCGGTCGCGCACCTTGCCGTCGAGCTGAACCAGATTGACTTTCGACAGGTCGAAGCCGGCCTTCTGTGCGTAGAGGCTGAGGAACGGGTATTCGCCCGAGGTGACGCTCGCGCCGATTTTCCGTCCTTCGAGGTCTTTGGGAGTTTTGATGGGGGAGTCGGCGAGTACGCCCACGCCCATCACCGCGTCATAGTTGATTTGACCGATGGACACCAGCGGCAGCCCGCGCGCGGCCTGCTGAACCACGACCGGGGTGGCGGTCATGCCGAACATGAAGGTGCCGGTGCCGACGGCCTGGGCGGCTGCGCCTGACCCGGATCCGCGCGCAACCGATACATCGAGCCCGTACTTTTTCCAGAATCCGCGATCGCGTGCGATGTAGGCAAACAGATTCGGGCCTTCCGGTGTCCAGGACGTTGTGAAAGTGACCTTGGTCGGTCCCTGCCCGATGGCCGGAAACGCAAGGGTCGATGCGCCGGCAAGTGCGGACTGGATGACCGTGCGGCGGCTGATACGCGGAGTCGCTTTCATGATGAATCCCTTCAGTGAATGCGCCGTCAGAGGGGCGGGGAGTGTGACCGGATGAGACGCTGGTTCGGAATGGTTTGAACCGCGCCAGCGACGTTTGGTATACAACGCTATACTTTCTGCATACACGCTAGCTTTTTACAGGCGCACAACGACGATGTCAACGATCGCAGCCAAAACCTCCGAAACGCCGGCGCGCAAGGTGGCCAAGCGACCCGGTGGCGTGGTTAAACGCGCCGCAGGCACCGCCAAGCGGTCGCCGGGTCTTTCGAAACGAACAGCGGCGGCCGCCAAACGACCGGTCAGCCTCGCCAGCCGGCTGGCGGTTGCGCTCGAGGCCGATATCGTGTCGGGCAAGCTGCGGCCGGGCACCCGATTGGATGAGCAGGCGCTCGCGCGGCGCTTCAAGGCCTCGCGGACCCCCGTTCGCGAGGCGCTCCGCCAGCTCGAATCGCGTGGCATGGTCGAAAACCGTCCCCGTCAGGGCGCCCAGGTCATGCAGTTGAGCCTCGCCTCGCTCATCGAGATGTTCGAAACCATGGCCTGGCTGGAGGCCGCGTGCGCGAGCCTCGCGGCACGCCGGCACACCCAGGCCGACCGCGACGCCATCCAGGCGGCACACGAGGCCTGCGCGAGTGCGCAGCAGTCGCTCGATCCGGAAGCTTTTTATCGCGCTAATACGCGATGGCATGAGGCGCTTTATGCGGCGAGCCAGAACCGCTACCTTGAGCAGGAAACGCTTCTGCTGCGCAATCGCCTGGAGCCCTATCGCCGCGCCACTACCTTTCACGAGGGTCTGATGGCGCTATCGGTGCAGGAGCACCAGCGGATTGCAGACGCCATCTTTGCGATGGATGAATCGCGTGCCATGAGTGAAATGCGCGGCCACCTCGACACCCTCCGGAACGATGCGGTCCGGACCTATGGCGCGCTGCTGCGCGTTGACTAGCCCAGCGTTTACGCTCTCGGCCCACCGTCTTCAAGGCAATTGCGCGCGCGCTGCGGCGCGGGCGGGTTTGACGCTATCCTTCGCGGTGAGGAGAGCGCGTACACCATGGGAAAACTGGCGATTGCTGCCAAGATCACGCACGTACCGAGTATGGTTCTCAGCGAACAGCCCGGCCCGCGTCGGGGGTCACGTCAGGACGCGATCGAAGGCCACCGGGAAATCGGCCGACGCTGCCGGGAGGCGGGCGTTGACACGCTGGTTGTGTTCGATACCCACTGGCTGGTCAACGCCAACTACCATATCAACTGTGCGGCCCACTTCAAGGGCGACTACACCAGCAACGAGCTCCCGCACTTCATCAACTGGATGCCGTTTGATGCGCCTGGCAACCCGGCTCTGGGACACCTGCTCGCGCGGGTCTGTAACGAGTGGGGGGTGGAGACGCTTGCTCACGATCGCACCTCGCTCAACCCGGAGTACGGCACGCTGGTCCCGCTTCGGTACATGAATGCTGACCAGCATTTCCGGGTGGTGTCGGTGTCGGCGCTCTGCATGGCTCATTATCTGGACGACAGCGCGCGCCTCGGCTGGGCAATGCGCCGCGCGATCGAGGAGCACTACGACGGCACCGTCGCGTTTCTAGCGAGCGGATCGCTGTCGCATCGGTTCGCGCAAAACGGTCTCGCGCCCGAATATGCATTTCGGATCTGGAGCCCGTTTCTCGAGCAGCTCGACCGGCAGGTGCTACGGATGTGGTCGGCTCGCGAGTGGCCGGATTTTTGCGACATGCTGCCCGAGTATGCGGCCAAGGGGCACGGTGAGGGATTCATGCATGACACCGCTATGCTGCTCGGCTCGCTGGGATGGCGGGGCTACGATGGCGCGGTCGAGGTGATCACCCCTTATTTTGCCGCGAGCGGCACCGGCCAGATCAATGCGCTGTTTGAGGTCACCCCGCAGACGGGCGAACATATTCCAAACCCTCGGGCGAGTCGCGCCGAGGGCTACACCGCTGTGAGCGAAAGGCTCTGATATGCCCCACCTCGTCATGCTCTACACCGGCCAGCTCGACCAGGAGGTTGAGATGGGCGTGCTCTGTCGGCAATTGGCCGACGCCATGATTACGGTGCGGGATGAAGCGAATCAGCCAGTGTTTCCGCCTGGGGGCACGCGGGTGCTCGCTTATCCCGCCCCCCACTATGCGGTCGCGGACGGTGGCGCTGCCGGGCGCGCGGCCGGCGGCACTGGCGACTATGCGTTTGTCTACCTGAATCTCCGGATGGCGCGAGGTCGCTCGGAGGCGACCCAGCAGAGCGCCGGGCAGATGCTGCTTCAAGTGGCGCAGGCGTTCTTTGCGCCAGCGATGGCGCAACGACACATTGGTATCACGCTGCAGATTGACGAGGGCGCCGAGGTGTTTGATGCCAAGCACAGCAACCTTCACCCGCTGTTTCGTTCTGCCTGAGGAGTCGCTCATGTTTCCCCGTCCCCAGCCGGCGGTAGCGTCACTCGAATCGCGCGTCCATCCCGATGAATGGCAGGCGAGACTTCAGCTCGCAGCCTGCTATCGGGTCTTTGCCATGCTGGGCTGGACCGAGATGATTTACAACCACATCACGGTGCGCGTGCCGGAAACAGCCTCAGGTGCCGCGCGACACTTTCTGATCAACCCGTTCGGTCTGCACTATTCAGAAGTGACTGCCAGCAATCTGGTCAAGATCGACCTGGAGGGAAAGGTGCTGGATGGTTCGCCCTACAAAGTGAACCCGGCCGGGTTTGTGGTGCACGCCACGGTTCACACCGGACTCCCCGATGCCCATTGCGTGATGCACACCCATACCACCGCCGGCGTCGCGGTCGCTTCGCTGCGGGAGGGGCTGTCGCAGAGCAATTTTTATTCGGCGCAGCTCCATGAGATGGTGGCCTATCACGACTTTGAGGGCATCACCATTCATTCTGAGGAGGGGCCCCGCATGCTCGCGAGCATGGGTCGAAAGCCTGCGGTCATCCTGCGCAATCACGGACTCCTCACCTGGGGGCACACGCTGCCGCAGGCGTTCGTCATTCTCTGGACCCTGCAGCGGGCCTGCGAGATTCAGCTCGCTACGCAGAGCATGGGCGCGCCGATTCCGGTGCCCGAGACCATTGCAGCGCGTTGCACCCATGATGCGCTGCAATTCAATCCCACGCTCGGTGCCGGCGAAGATGTATTCGAGGCCATGGTACGTCGCATGGACAGACTGGATCCGGGCTGGCGCTGTTAAGCGTACGCCAAGGCGTTGGTCGAGCCCGGCCAAGCCTGGCAGCGCAGCGGGCGCCTGTTCGGTGCGCGGTCGGCTGGCTACAGCGTGAGGGTGTCGGGGGATTGCGCCTCAGTCACTGGCGTCTCGCAGTCTTGAATCAGACGTGAGACGAGCGCACGGTCACCCAGGTGGTGCGCGAGCGACAACGCAAGCTTCGCAAGAAAAACGGTCTCCTGGTCTTGACCAACGCGGTCAATAGCCTCGGCGAGTTCGTCGTAGATGTCTTCAAGGTCTGACTGGGGCAGGGCGGTCAAAGCAGACTCCGTTTACGCGAGGGCTTCTGAGAGCTGGTGGGATGGGCGCTCGATCGAAGCCTGTTGGCAGAGCGCTTTTCTCACCACCGGCGCCACGCGGGTGTCGGCCTCGTCGGTCCAGCGCGCGGCCACATGCTGGTCGGGGCGAAGCACATACACCGCGCCACCGCTTACGCCCCATGCGGAAAAAACACGGCCCAGCGGATCAGTCACGACTGCGTCGGCCGACACGGAGGCCTCGGTGCCATGAGAGCGGCGGATGAGCACAATGCGGATGGGCACACCGTTCGCGCGGAGGATAGCGACGTCGGCGCTGACCTTCTTGAGCGTCGCCTCGCCGCCACCAAACACCAGCACCTGAAAGCCTGGCCCGAATGCATCAAACAACCAGGTGCGCGGGCTCGCGTCGGGATCGACGCAGACGTTGCGCGCGGGCGCCCCCGGACGCGGGCCTGCAGCGAAGCGGCTCTCAGTGGCGTCGACCGTGGTGAGTGCACTGTCTGCATAGTCGATGGGGCGCGAGGTGCGCCAGTGCAGAAGTGGCCACGTGAACTCGTTGCGAACCGATAACTGCAGCACCGCGTCACGAAGAATGCGAAACCCACGCGAGGGCGGCGCCATCATGCGGGTGCTGCGCGCAGCCTCGAAGCAGATCTGCTGAGCATCGGCCAGACGCTCGTCGGTGTAGGTATCGAGAATAGCCGGCGAGGCGACGCCGCGAATGACGCTGGCAAGCTTCCAGGACAGGTTGTTACCGTCCTGCACACCCGTATTGACACCCCGCACGCCGAAGACCGGCAGCAGATGTGCCGCGTCGCCGCAATAAAGCACACGACCGTGGTTATAGCGGGCGAGGCTCAGCGTGTTGGGTTTATAGAGCGTGACCCACTCGATCTCCCAGGGCAGGTCTGCGCCGATGTAATCGAGATGCGCCTGAACATGCGCGCGCAACCGCGCCGGATCGAGCGCCTCTTCATCACTCACGTCATCAGGCACCTGATAATCGAGTCGCCAGATACCGTAGGGCGCCTTGTGGAGCAGCACCGCATAGCCGGGCAGCCAGGGCGGATCGAAATAGCACCGGCGTCCAGTGGGCGCACCCAATGGCACGCGGAAATCGATGATCGCAAATCGACCGGTGTAGGCGCGGCCTTCAAAGCGCAGGTTCTGTAGCCTCCGGACGGCCGAGCGGGCACCGTCGCAGGCCACTAGCCAGTCGCAGTCCAGGGTGTATTCGCCTTCAGGCGTATCGAGCTGCAGGCGCACGCCTGAGGCATCGCTCTCCAGTCCCACCGCCCTGGTTTGCCAGCGCACCTCGATCCCCAGGGCGGCAGCGCGCTCAAGCAACACTTTCTCCATCACGTTCTGCGGCTGGTTGGTCATGGGCGCAAACCGGTCGTCGATCGAACCCGGCACGTGCAGGGCATGTACCATGTGGCCGCGGTAGAAGCTTCTACCTTTGTCCCAAAGCAACGCGCCATCGAGCAATGCGTCGGAGGCACCCACCTGCTCGAAAATTTCAAGGGTGCGCCGCGTGAACGCCACCGCACGGCTGCCGCCACATATTTGTGCCTCGGCTTCGATCACGATGGGGCGGGCGCCGTTTCGCGCAAGATCAAGCGCCACCAGCAGTCCGTTGGGCCCCGCGCCCACGACGACTACGGGTTGCCGTGGTGCCGCACCCTGCATTTCAGGGGGTTGAACAAACGGATGGATCTGGTAGTCGAAATAGCTCGACCGTTGTGGCGTAAGTTCGGGCTGGTGCATTGTGAAGCGTCCTTCTGGTACGGATTTGAAGCGTCGGGCTCAGTCGGGCCGAATATTTTTCGCTCGGATCAGCTTTCCCCACTTCTCTGTGTCAGCGGCCACGAGGCTCGCGAGTTCTGCAGGCGAAGACGGGGCAGGGTCGGCCCCCAGCCCGATCAGCCGCTCACGTACCGCCGCGGCAGCGAGTGTGCGGCGAACGGCCTGGTTGAGCGAGTCGATCACCGCGGGGGGTGTTTTGGAGGACACGAAAAGGGCGTACCAGTTGTTGGTGTCCACGCCTCGGATGCCCTGCTCCTCGAGGGTGGGCACATCGGGTAGCGCGGGATGCCGGCGCTTCGCAGCCATGCCCAGCGGCTTGAGCTTGCCCGCGCGCACCAGGGTGATCATGCCCGGCACATCACCAAACCAGGCGGCCACCTGGCCACCCATCACGTCGGCGATTGCCTGGGCTGCGCCCTTGTAGGGAACATGAAGCAGGCGCAGGCCCGCCGCATCGCCGAACTGTTCGATGGCAAGGTGGGGAATGCTGCCGATGCCGGATGAGGCCATTGGGGTGGGCTCGCTGCGCTTCATGGCAAGCGCGCCGATTGCACCATTGGCGCCCGGCTTGTTGTCGACCACCACCTGGCGGTTCAGTTCGCGGCCGAGTTGCTCGGAAATGGTTCGGGCGACGATATCGACCGGTCCGCCCGGGGTGAACGCCACGATGATTCGGGTGGGTTTGGTCTGGGCCGTCGCTGGCGCCACTGCGGACAGGCTGAGGACTGCTCCCGCCAGCGCGATCAGTGTTTTCCTCATCATCACTCTCCATTTGGAAGAACGCTACTCTGGTAGGCTCAGTCCTCGTCATGGACGCCTTTCTTATCTCGACGGGCATCGTTGCCCTGGCTGAAATCGGGGACAAGACCCAGTTGCTCACCCTGGTGCTTGCCGCACGATACCGCAAGCCCTGGCCCATCGTGGCTGGCATTTTCGTGGCCACCCTGATCAATCATGGTATCGCGGGCGCGGCGGGCGCGTGGCTCACCTCAGCCATCGGCCCGTCGGCGATGCGTTGGGTGCTTGGTCTGTCGTTTCTGGCCATGGCAGTGTGGATGCTCATTCCTGACAAGCTCGATGACGACACCGGCGAGTCAAAGCGGATCGGAGGCGTTTTTCTCAGCACTGCGGTCCTGTTTTTTTTCGTCGAAATAGGCGACAAGACCCAAATTGCCACGGTCGCGCTGGCGGCGCGCTTTGATTCTCTGGCGGCGGTTGTGCTCGGCACCACGTTGGGCATGATGCTTGCCAACGCACCGGTTGCCTTCTTTGGCGATGCCATCGCCAGACGCCTGCCTGTTTCGATCGTGCATCGAGTTGCAGCAGCGGTGTTCGCACTCCTTGGCATCGGCGTGCTGGTGACCGGTTAGCCTCAGATCGGATAAATGATCGAGTTCGGGATCATTTCCGAGTCGTAGATGCATTCGCGCACGGCAAACTTGAATCCGGCCGGCGTTCGTACCACCACATCGAGCGTGCGGCCCACGTTAAACACGGTTGTGGCCTCGGATAGCTTGGTGCGAAAGACCGCATAGTTGGCTTCGCACCGCCAGCGGTTGACGCGTGCCTCTCGAATGATGGGTGTGCCCACGACATGCCGCTGGTAGTACGGATCGTGAAACAGTGTTTCCTTGATGCCGTAGACGCGGTCTCGCAGCATGCCTTTGCTGGTGAGCGAGAGCGTGGCGAGCGGAAAGCCGCGCTCATGGTTTTCGCGCGGCTGAACGCGGTAGATGCAATCGTCGGTAAAGAACTCGGGCCACAGGTCCCAGTTGCCGGAGTCGGCCGCGCTGGCATAGTCGGCATAGAGCTGGGTGATGGCGAACCAGTCCTCAAAATTGGGGGCGGACACAGCGCTCGTGTTCATGCTGGGTCTCAGGCTTCGATGATGTCGCGCCAATAGCGATACATACCGCGGATCAGGGTT
>SYIM01000080.1 GCA_005798775.1 Burkholderiales bacterium | reverse complement strand
GGCGATCTGGAGCAGCGCGACCGTGATCAGGTGCTGGTGCGCTTCGTAAACGGAAGCTGCTCGGTATTGGTTGCCACCGACGTTGCAGCACGTGGACTTGACATCGGCGGTCTCGCTGCTGTCGTGAACGTCGATCTCTCAACAGATCCGCACGCCCATCTGCATCGGATCGGTCGCACCGGTCGTGCCGGCCAGACCGGTCTGGTGCTCAGCCTCACTGCGCTGGCAGAAATGGACTCAGCCGTGCAAATCGAGCGGCTGCAAGGTCGATCCTCCGTCTGGCACTCACTCAACGAGCTCATACCGACTCCTGGCGGTCGATTACGACCCGCGATGGCCACCGTCCACATTCAGGCCGGGCGAAAGGAAAAGATCCGTCCGGGCGACGTACTGGGGGCCCTCACTGCCGACTTAGGTTACGCACGCGAACACGTAGGCAAGATCGATATCAATGAATTCGCCACCTATGTAGCCGTCAAGTGGAGCATCGCGAGTGAAGTCGTTGAACGCCTCAATACAGGCCGGATCAAAGGTCGAATAGTGAGGGCACGGTTGCTGGCAGAACAGGGATAACCCGCGGCGCGAAAGAACCCTCGTCGCACATCGCGCGGTGACGAGATCCTGACGCTTCGTTTTACCTCCAGCGGTCAAGTCAGACTCTCAACAACCCCGAAGGCCCATCGCCCGCGTCGACAACACAATTGCCTGGCTCAGGACGGTGCCAGCCGGGGCGCTTGATGGTCTCGATGCCAGGGAAATCACCTTCCCGGTAGGCAAAATCGTGGCTCGCACTATGACGGCCAAGGATGATTTGAAAACCTGTGCGCTACCCAACATGTTTTTCCGCATCACCACCGCGTACAACATCCTGCGCCACAAAGGAATTATCGTCGGCAAGATCGATGTTCTAACGGGGATTGAGTGAGGGTTGACCAAGTAACAGTGGATGATTTGGAAACAATAGCGCAACGGGCGTCGATCCTGATGCCCGTTGAGCGGTCAGGTGGGTTTCCGAGCCGGCAGTCGTCTCGTCCCACGTCTCGCCCGCGGTTTGCTCGGGCGAGTGCTTGTTCCGCTGGCAAGACTCTCAGCCAATGCAGCGTTGACCAGTGCGTCAGCCATCCAGAGCGCGGTTTTCTCGACTGCCCGATCCGATAGCCCCCAGATATCCTTGAGGATCACCCAGGTTTCGATACCGTAAATCACGGTAAGCGCTTGGTGAAGCCGCACATGGTGGGCAGGCGACAATCGAGCGGCCATCGGCGCAATTGCGTCTTCCATGATCCGGACTCGAAAGCCACGCTTGAACGGCTGCTCCTCGAGCAGGCCCGCCCGCTCCTTGGCCCAATGCTCAAGGGAGAGCTGCACTGCAGCCCGCATTTGTGCTTCGTATTCTCGAAACCTTGGAAAGGTATTTTCAAACACATCGCGAACCCGGCTTGGCCCGTCCGGGTGCCGGGACGCGAACTTTCTGACTGGGCCCAACGAAGCATCCATCACAGCAACGATCAGCGCGCCACGCGAGGGGAAATACCGGTAAGCCGTCGCCCGCGACACGCCGCAGCGCTGGGCGACCTCAGCCACGGTCGGGACATGACCAGCCGTCTGGATCAACGCGATCGCCGTCTCGAGCAATAGACGATGTTTCTGAGCTCGGGCCCCCCGCTCGGGTACAGGCGGGCCCTCACTCAGCTTATGGCGCAGACGGGCCATGACAGAAGTGGCCGATTTGCCGCAAGTTGGAATCCCTGGTCGCGAAAATCATCCAAAAAGCCTTGCTGACTGCTTGTCGACAAGTCTATGATCAGGGGCCAGGAATTGAGACGCAAGTCTCATTTTCGGTCGACAAAAGATTCCGCCGCCGTTGCAGGCTCCAAGCGTCTGCACCGAGCAGGCAGAACGCCAAGGAGACCAGCGGGATGTTTCATTTGAAGCGAAAGGGCGCGAGCAGGATGACCTGCAGCACGCGCGCTACGGCAGCCCGGGGTTGCGCGTGAGCCTCATCTTCGTCGACCGCATCGCGATCGAAGACGAGGGCGAAGGCGTTCCCCTGGTTTGCCTTCACGGTCTGGGGGGAAGCGCTGGTGTCTGGACACCGATGCTCGCCCCGCTTTCCGGATATCGGGTGCTCCGCATCGAACTGCCGGGCAGTGCCCGATCCGCGCTCGCCCAAGGCTCACGCAGCATCGCCGGTTTCGTCGACTGCCTTGAGCGGATTTGCGATCGGCTGTCGATTCGTCAGGCTCACTGGATGGGCCACTCTCTGGGTACGATCGTTGCCCAGCATCTCGCGCACGCGCATCCAAACCGGGTAAAAAGCCTTGCCCTTTACGGCCCGCTTGCCGAACCCGCCGAGGCAGCGCGAGCGCCTCTGCGTGCCCGTGCTGCAATGGCGCGAAGCGAGTCTGTTTGCGGCATGTTGAAAATCGCCATTCAGACCGTTTCAGCATCGTTGTCAGCCGAGACTCGCGCCCGGCAACCGCTCGTCGCAGCGCTGGTACGCGAATCTGTGGCGCGGAGCTGCCCACAGGGGTATGCGAGCAGTTGTGAGGCGCTTGCGGAGGCTCAGAGCGCGAGGCTTGAGCACATCTTGGTACCTGTGCTGTTGGTCACTGGCGACGAAGACGCTGTGGCCCCGCCCCAGGCAATGCGCTCGCTCGCTGAGCGGCTGACCGCATCGCCACTGGTGAGGCAACATGTCTTTGGCCGGTGCGGGCATTGGACACCGCTGGAGCGCCCGGCTGAGTGCCTGAGCGAATGGACCCATTTCATTGGCGCCACAAATCGATTGTCTGCTCGCCCCGCCCGCCCCGCCTATGCCATGGGAGTCGCCTGAAAATGGCCGATGTGCTCTTCACCAATGTCCGGATCTTTGACGGGGGCGCCGAGGCGCCGTTCGTGGGTGAAGTGTTGGTGCAGGGAAACCGCATCAGCCGCGTGATACCCGCTCAGCGCGGCGCACGCTCTACGCCCACCGCGGGCGCCCAGGTGATCGACGGCGCCGGCGCATTTCTGATGCCGGGAATGATCGAGGCGCACACGCATTTTTCATGGAATGATCAGCCCAGTCTCGAATCGATTCAGCGCATGCCACCCGAAGAACATATTCTTTGGTGCGCCCAGGTCGCTCGGCGCTATCTCGACATGGGCTGGACCTCCTGTGTCGGCGCGGCTGCCGCCAAGCCCCGGCTCGATGTTGTAACCCGTAATGCGATCAACGACGGCACCATCATCGGCCCACGTTACCTCGCCGCGAGCCAGGAAATCACCGTCCCGGGCGGATTGGGCGACACCACCGCGCCCCATCTGCCGCAGCCAGAATTCGCCTTCGGAGCGGTCGTAAGTGGTGCCGAGGAAATGCGGCGCTGCGTGCGTATGTTCTGCAAATACGGCGTCGACACCCTCAAGATCAATCTTTCAGGTGAATCGATCACCGGCATGCCCTCGGAGATGAGCCAATTCACCGAGGAAGAAATCGCCGTCTGCGTGCAGGAGGCAAAAGCCTGGGGCAAGCGCGTTGCTGCGCATGCGCGCTCCACCTGGTCAATCAAGCAGTGCATCAAGCACGGCATCGAAGTGATTTATCACGCGAGCTTTGCTGACGAGGAGGCTCTTGACCTCCTGGAGGCCCACAAGTTTGATCACTTTGTTGCGCCCGGGTTGGCCTGGCTCATCAACACTTGTCACAACGCGAGTGCCTGGGGCCTCACGCCCGAAGTCACCCGCAAGATGGGCTATCACCGCGAGCTGGATGCGGCCATTGAGAGCATGAAGGCCATGCGCAGGCGCGGCATCCGCATCCTGCCCGGTGGCGACTATGGCTTCGCATGGACACCGCACGGCACCAATGCCAAAGACCTTGAATATTTTGTCAATTACATTGGCATGAGCACGATGGAGGCCCTGCTTTCGGCGACTGCCTGGGGCGGCCCGATGATGCGAATGGGTAAGGAAATTGGCTATATCCGCGAGGGTTGTCTCGCCGACATCCTGCTTATCGACGGCGACCCGCTGAGCGATATCACCGTGCTGCAGGACCCGGAGCGCATCCTCGCCGTAATGAAGGACGGCGAGTTTCACCGCGCCCCGCCTGTTCGCTCGACGCGCACAACGCGTTGGGCGGCCTGAGCCCTCGCGGCAGCCCCTCTTTAGCGGAGATATTCATGACCCGGGCCCCCGCCGAAGTCCTGTTCACAAATATCCGAGTCCTCGACGGCTCTGGACAAAGCGCCTACTCCGGCAGTGTTCGCGTGAGAGGTCAACGGATCACCCAGATTACCCGAAGCGCTGGGGGCGTCAGCGCCGGGGATGCCATGGTGATAGATGGTGCCGGTGCAACGCTGATGCCGGGCATGACCGAAGCCCACACGCATTTTTCGTGGAACGACGCAGCATCGCTTGCTGCGATTCAAACCATGCCGCTTGAGGAACACGTGCTGTGGTCGGCCAAGGTGGCGCACAACTACCTCAAGGCTGGCTTCACCTCTTGCGTGGGCGCGGCCTGTGCCAAACCCCGACTTGATGTGGTCATTCGCAACGCAATCGAGTCTGGGCAAATTCCTGGCCCCCGCTATCTCGCAGCGAGCCAGGAAATCACCGTGCCGGGCGGGCTCGGTGACGAGATGCTTCCCCATCTGCCCTTTCCTGACTTCAGTTTCGGCGTGGTCGTCAACGGCGCCGAGGATCTGCGCCGGGTCACGCGCACCTTCCTTAAATACGGAGTTGACACAATCAAGCTCAATCTCTCAGGCGACAACTTCGTTCCCGGCGCCGATGCCAAAACCACCTGGATGACCGATGCCGAGGTAGCAGCCTGCGCCGAAGAGGTGCGTATGCGCGGCAAACGCATCATTGCCCATGCGCGCTCTTGCGCGAGCGTGAAGCAGGCGCTGCGCCACGGCATCACCATGATCTACCACGCAAGCTACACCGATAACGAAGCGCTCGACCTGCTCGAGGCGGCGAAGGACAGTGTCTTTGTCGTACCCGGGATCGGCATCATCTATGCCCTTCTCAACGAAGCCGAGCCCTGGGGCGTAAGCCGTGAAAAGGCCGTGTCGATGGGCTACGAGGAAGAGTGGGCCGTAGCCTGCGAATCGCTCAAGGCAATGCACCGTCGAGGCGTGCGCGTGCTACCCGGTGGCGACTATGGCTTCGCCTTCAATCCTCATCTGCAGAACGCCCGGGATCTGGAGTTGTTTGTCCGGCATCTCGGCTTTACGCCAATGGAGGCCATCCGTTCGTGCACCCTTTATGGCGGACAGGTCATGCAACGACCCCAAGAACTTGGACTGGTTCGCGAGGGCTTTCTCGCTGACCTGCTCCTCGTCGATGGCGATCCGCTTGCGAACCTATCCATACTGCGCGATCCCAGACGGATACTCGCCGTGATGAAAGACGGTGTGTTTGCGAAGACGCCGCCCGTGGACCAATCCCGTATCTGGGTGAGTGCGGCATGAAGCTAACCGCGCGGCACTTGGCATGGCTGCTGATCGGCGGCCCCCTGCTGGTGTTTTCACTTTGGGCGATCGCCGATAACACCCGGCTCTATTTCGTCACGCTGTTAAACGGTCTCACACTCGCTTCGCTCTATTTCATCGTCGCCTCTGGCTTCACACTGGTTTTTGGTCTGATGCGCAACGTCAATCTTGCCCATGGTTCGCTCTACCTTCTCGGCGGCTATGTTGGATTCATCGTTGCCGAAAAAACCGGCTGGTGGATCCTGGCCGTTGCAACCGGTTTTCTTGCAGCTGCAGTCCTCGGCCTGCTGATGCAGGTGCTGATCCTGCGCCACATGCAGGGCCAGGACATGCGCCAGACTATGGTCACGATCGGGCTCTCCATCGTAATCGCCGACCTGTTGCTATGGGCCTTCACTGCTCAGGTCCATCAGATGGATGCGCCTGAATGGCTCCACGGCCCTATCCGCGGCCTGCCGCTGATCAAGGCCTATTCAGCCTATCGACTGAGTCTGCTCGGATTCGGGATCGCAATCGGCATCTTTCTCTGGTGGCTTCTCACCCGCACCCGGGTGGGCGCAATGATTCGGGCTGGCGTCGATGACCGCAACATGCTCGCCGCCTCGGGTGTCAACGTCAATCTGGTCTTTGCCGTCACTTTCATGCTGGGCGCAGGTCTCGCTGGATTTGGCGGTGTCATCGGTGCAGTCGAGCTGTCGATGGTACCCGGCGAGGACACAAGACTCCTGCTCGCCTCGCTTATCGTGGTGATCGTAGGTGGCATGGGTAGCGTGGTCGGCGCAGCCCTCGGCGCCGTGATTCTAGGTTTGGCCGAGACCTATGGTCTTGCCTATGCACCGACCTATAGCGTCGTATTCACGTTTGTGATCCTCATCCTCGTACTTGCCTTCCGGCCACGGGGTATTCTGGGGCGACCAGCATGATTTCGGGGGCATTGTCATGAGCGCGAGTCGCTGGCGGCGCGCGATGCAAGGTGGCGTTCAGCAACCCTCCCTGCACCTGCCTTCCAGGCCCTGGATGCTCGGGTCACCCGGAGCGCCAAGCAGCGCCGCCGAGATCGATCCCTATGCGGCAAGCGATGCACCGCGCTGGCTAAAATTTTTTTGGCGCCACCTCTGCGCGCGTCACGTCCTGATCTTTCTGTTGCTGCTGGTCTATCCCTTCATCGCAACGCCGTTCTTCACCTATCAGGTCGCAGCACAGTCGCTGATCCTGGGCCTGATCGCGTTATCGCTCACTTTCTTGGGTGGCTACGGCGGCATTGTGTCGCTTGCCCAGATGTCAGTCGCTGGCGTGGCGGGCTATGCGATCGCGATTCTCGGCGAAAGCAGTACACCCATCAGCCTAGGCTGGCCGTGGTGGGTCGCGATCCTGTTCGCGCTGCTGATTGCCAGCGCCTGCGCCACCCTGGTTGGATGGCTGTCGGTGCGTACCGAGGGCATC
>SYIM01000079.1 GCA_005798775.1 Burkholderiales bacterium | reverse complement strand
GGCTTGTGCGTCGACAAGCAGCCGGGCGGCACCGTCGGTTGCCATTCGCGCCTCTGCGAGGGCCTTGCTCGCGGTTTCAGCCTGGGTTCGTGCCTCGGCGGCCGCCTTGCGCTCGGTTCCAGCCTGGGTTCGCGCCTCTGCGGCCGCCTTGCGCTCGGTTTCCGCTGCAGCTTGTGCGTCGACAAGCAGCCGGGCGGCACCGTCGGTTGCCATTCGCGCCTCTGCGAGCGCCTTGCTCGCGGTTTCAGCTGCGGCCTTCACTTCAGCGAGTGCCTTGCGGTCGGTGTCGAGCTCGGAACGGGTGCTTGCGACTTGCTGCTGCAGGGTCTTTCCCTCGGTCTGGCGTTGCGCCAGCTGCTCCTTGAGGGTGGCGATCTCGTTGGCGAGTTCGTTCTTGCTCGGACCGCATCCGGCAAGAGGCAAGGTCAGGGCGAGAGCGGCCAGTAGCGCTGGCAGCGCTTTGGGAAACGGTTGCATCGACGGACTCCGGCGGTTCACTGTCTGGCGGAGTCTGTCAGACGGAGCGGTCATCGCACAAGGGGGTGGGTCCGGATGAGAGGTCAAGCTTGAAGCTGGCTACGCCTCGGGCGCCGGTTCGCCGGCCGCCTGGCTACCCGGGGGGCGGCTATCATGAACGCCCTCGAAACGCACAGCCGTCACATCATGTCCTACCCTCTCGAAGCCCGTCCTGCCGTTGCCCGGCTCGCCCCCTCCAGAATTCGGGAAGTAGCCAATGCGGGGATGGGGCGTGAAGACGTTCTGGCCTTCTGGTTCGGTGAATCCGATGAGGTCACCCCAGAGTTCATTCGGGCTGCTGCCAACAAGGCGCTCGCCTCAGGGGATACCTTCTACACGCAGAACCTGGGCCTGCCGGCCCTGCGCGAGGCGATCGCGCGCTATCAGTCGCAACTGCACCGCGCGTTGCCCGCCGAGTCGGTGGTGGTTACCAACTCCGGCATGTCCGCACTCATGATCGCCACCCAGGCGCTGGTGGGCCCCGGCGATCGCGTGGTGGTGGTGACGCCGGTCTGGCCCAATTTGCTCGAGATCCCCAAGATCCTGGGTGCCAGTGTCGAAAGTGTGCCCCTCAGGCCCAGCCCCAGCGGCTGGCAGCTTGACCTTGATGCGTTGATCACGGCGCTGGCGCCGGGCACTCGCATGTTGATCCTGAATTCCCCGGCCAATCCGACCGGCTGGGTGATGAGTGGCGAGGCCCAGCGAACGGTGCTCGAGCACTGCCGCCGGCACGGGATCTGGATCCTGTCGGATGACGCCTATGAACGGCTGGTATTTGGCGAGATGACCGTCGCACCATCGTTTCTTGACATTGCCGATTCCGACGACCGGCTGGTCTGCGCCAACACTTTCTCCAAGACCTGGCGCATGACCGGCTGGCGACTCGGCTGGATTACTGCGCCGCGCGCGCTCGTCGGCGCGCTGGGTACCCTGGTCGAATACAACACCAGCTGCGCGCCGGGCTTTGTTCAGCGGGCGGGGTTGGCCGCAATCGTGCAGGGAGAAGCGGATGCCGTGGCGGCCCGTAACCGGCTGAAAGCCTCGCGTGATCGGCTGGTGGCAGGGCTCCAGGCGATCGACGGTGTCGAGTGCCCGGCGCCCTCAGGTGCGATGTATGCGTTTTTCCGGATCCAAGGGCTGACGGACAGCCTGGCGCTCTGCAAGCGCCTGGTGGTGGATGCTGGCGTGGGGCTCGCTCCCGGCGCAGCCTTCGGCCCTGAGGCTGAAGGCTATATGCGCTGGTGTTTCGCGACCAGCGCCGAGCGCATTGACCAGGGGCTGGAACGGTTTCGCCGGGGTCTTGAAGCCGGCTTCAGGTCATTTTCTCAGAACAGATGAATCGCGGTGGGCGCGAAGAAGCCGATTCCTGAGAACACGATGCCCAGTCCGCCCAGGGCGACCGCGATCCAGCCGAGCACCGCGATGCCAGTGATGATCATGGCCGAGGCCAGTACGATCGCGATCTGCACCAGCGCGGAGGCGAGTTCGTAGTGATGGTATGCGGACATGGCCCGATCGCGTTTGGCCTCCTGCTCCTTGGCGCGCGCCATCAGTTCTTTGCGGCCTTCTCCGGTGTCGGGTTCGGAGTCGTACCGGGTGGCGGTCGCCTTCCACTTGGCAACCTGACCTTTGGCGGCGTCGCTCAGGCCAGGCGTGGCTTCCATCGACTCTGCAGCCGTGCGCAACGTAGTCATCCGTATCGTTTTGGCCTGAAAAAATGACCACAGGTTGGACGCTTCTATGTTGTGGGTGAGTGCGGCGGTTTGTGCCGATTTGCCCAACGTTTCACTGAACGCCAGCACCAGTGCAAGGAGCGCGATGAGGAGTGCGACCCGCTTGTTGCTGGGATCGACATGGGCGCCATGACCTGACATGGGGAATCCTTCGGTGGATAGGCGAAAGGCGCAATATTAACCGAGACGCTTTACGCGCTCCGGAATCCCCGCTTTGGTATTCCCAGTAGTTCGCGGGTTTCGTCTGGCGAGGCGACTTCGCGGCCGACCAGCCGCGCAAGCCGCACGACCTCCTCGACCAACCGTGCGTTCGATGGCTGATTGAGCTCGGGGTAAGGGTAGTCGCCGATACCGATGGCCACGTGACCACCTGCTGCGAGCGCTGCCATGGCGAGCGGAAACAGATTGCCCGCCTTGCAGCCCACGCTCCAGATTAACTTGCGGTAGCGCGGCAGGTGGTCGGTGAAGGCGCGCAGGCCCTCGGCGGTGGCGGGGTGTGCGCCCAGCGTACCGCCCTCGCCGCAGACGAAAAAAAAGTAGGGTGGGTCATCGATCAACCCCATGTCGATCAGCGCGCAGGCGCTTCGAACAAAGGGAATGCTCCAGCAGGCAAGCGCCGGCTTGATGCCGAGTTCGCGCAGCCGCGCGCAGAAGTGTTGCAGAGTGTCGTGCGAATTCGCGTAGACGCGGTCGCCCGAGCGGAAGCGCCGGGCGACCGAATCAAAGACATCGATATTGGTGGACCCCGGGTCGATACCACAGAGTTCGGGCCGCAGCGCCGGGTTGCGCGCCAGCTGTTCAATCGGGGCCAGTCGGTCACTTGCGCTGCCGCCCACCGTGATCTGCCCCAGGGTCGGATTGAGGAGCAGCGCCGACCGGCGGCGGATCGCGGCAACGGCGGCTTCATAGTCATCCTGCCCGTGGGCGGGCGTACCGTCGGCCTGGCGTGGGTGAAAATGTACGATGGAGGCGCCGGCACCTTGAACAGCCACGGCATCGCGCCCGAGTTCGTCGGCGGTGTAGGGGATGTGCTGGTTACCCTGGCGCGGCGCGTACTCGTTGATACGCGCTTCGATGATCAGCTTATCCACCGCATCGTCTCCCACGGCTGCACGCCCGCAGCCAGCGGGCGCACATTGCCGATCAGTCGGCCTGGATTTTGGCGGCTTTCACCACCTCGGCGTAGCGCTCGAGATCGCGCTTGATGGAGGCGTGAAACTGCTCGGGCGTTCCGGCCACGGGCGTGATACCCATTTTATCGAGCCTCGCCTTGGCGTCTGCATCGTTCAGGACTTCGTTGAGCACTGCATTCAGGCGGTCGATGATCGGACGCGGGGTTCGGGCGGGCGCGAGCAAACCCACCCAGGAGTCGATCACGAAATCTTTCAGTCCGTTTTCGATGAAGGTGGGAACGTTGGGCAGCGACGAAGCCCGCTCGGCCGCCGGAATGGCAATCGGCTTGATCCTGCCCGATTGAATGAGCGGCAGGGCGCCGGCCACAGCCGTCCAGACCAGCGGGATGGAGCCTGCCTGCAGATCGATCATGGCCTGGCCGCCCCCCTTATAGGCGATATGAACCAGATTCGAGCCGCTGCGAATGTTGAGCATTGAGCCCGCCAGGTGAGGCGTGCTGCCCACACCGGACGTGCCGTAACTGAGGCCGTTCGCTTCTTTCTTCGACAGCTCGATCACCTCTTTCAGCGTGTTGGCCTTGACCGCGTTGGCGGCCACCAGAATGAGTTTGGCGTCACCAATCTTGCCGATGGACGCAAAGTCTTTCAGGGGGTCGAACGGCACTGACTTAATGACGTTGGGGTTGATCACCATCGTGCCGTCAAAGCCCAGGAGCAGCGTGTAGCCGTCGGAATCGGCGGCGGCGACGCCAGCCGTGCCGATATTGCCCGATGCTCCCGGCCGGTTTTCGACGTTGATTGGCTGACCCAGGCGCTTACCCATCAGGTCGGCGGCGAGCCGTGCGCTTGCGTCGGTGACACCGCCTATGGTGAAGGGGACGATCAGACGAATGGGCTTTGCGGGGTAACCCGACTGCGCGTGCACGATGGCTGGCAGAAGGCTGGCCGTGACAGTGGCCGCCAGGCAGGCGAGAGTTGATCGGCGAATGGATGTCATGAGAACCTCAACGGCGGTCGGTGGATGAGTGAGCTCGATGGTAGCCGATCCTCTCTCTGACAACCTGCAGCCTCCCGGTCTCGCAAGGGAGATCGCACGATGGATCGAATTGCGGCACACTACAGCGCGAGGCCAAAAGCCATAGCCGCGGATCGGCTTCTTCCCCTATCCATTGCGCTTGACCACAGCCGCCCCTGAGCCTGCCTGAATCGTGAACCGAACCCGGATCCAGCGGAGCCTGGCTCGCCTTGGACGTATCGAACCGGGTGAGGGGCGTGCGCTAGGATGGGCGTTCGCCTATTTTTTCTTTCTGCTGTGCGCCTACTACATTCTGCGGCCGCTACGCGATGAGATGGGCGTAGCTGCAGGCCTTGCCAACCTGCAGTGGCTCTTTACCGCAACGTTCTTCGTGATGCTGGCCGCCATGCCTGCGTTCGGTGCGCTGGTGGCGCGATTGCCCCGACGCCGGTTCATTCCGTGGGTCTACCGGTTTTTTGCGCTCACGCTGCTCGGATTCTGGGCGCTCCTCACGCTTGATGTGGAGAGGATACTGGTGGCGCGTACATTCTTCGTCTGGGTGAGCGTGTTCAACCTGTTTGTGGTCACCGTCTTCTGGAGCTTCATGTCGGAGCGGTTCGGCTTTGAGCGCGGTCGGCGCCTGTTTGGGTTCATCGCGGCCGGGGGCACCGCCGGCGCACTCTTCGGGCCCTCGATCACTGCGCTCCTGGCGGTGCCGCTGGGTCCCGCCAACCTGCTCCTGGTGTCGGTGCTGCTTCTGGAAGTGGCGACGCATTGCGCGGGTGCGCTCGACCGCGCACCGCTGCCGCCAGCAGCCGGTAGCGGGCCAGTTGTAATACGGCCCGATGAGGCGATCGGTGGTGGGATCATGGCCGGACTCACCGAGGTTCTCCGCTCGCGCTATCTGATGCTGATCTGCGCGCATGTAGCCCTGCTATCGCTCACCAGTACCTTTCTGTATTTTCAGCAGGCTGCCATCGTAGCCGGCGCGTTCGACAGCCCGGCCGAGCGAACGCGGGTGTTCGCGCTGATCGATCTGTCGGTGGGCGTGACCACGCTCGCGGTTCAGGTGCTCTTTACCGGTCGCCTGTTATTACGCTTCGGCGCTGGCGCGGCGCTCGCCCTGTTGGCAATCGTGACCGCGGCAGGCTTTACCGCGATTGCGCTTGCCCCTGTGCTTGCAGTCGTGATCGGCTTTCAGGCGGTCAAGCGTGCGACCGAATTCTCGCTGGCCAACCCAGCGCGTGAAACGCTCTTTACGGTGGTCACTCGCGAGCAGATGTACAAATCGAAAAGCTTCATCGACACTGCGGTGTTTCGTGGCGCTGATGCGGCAAGCGGCTGGATCTACACCGCGCTTCGTCAGGCCGCCGCCCTGGAAGCCGCAATGATTGCCTGGCTGACGGTACCGGTTGCGCTGGCCTGGGCATTGATGCTGCTCAGACTTGGCGCGATGCAACGCGAACAGGCAAATCGCAGCAGCGATGATGGCCAGGCTCGTCAGGCGTAGTCCCCAGACTTTTCCGATCCTGCAGGAGAACCCATGTCCCCGCTTACTCCCCCCGCAGCGCCCATTGGCCTTACACGGTCTGACTTTCTTCGCCAAACGGGCACGCTCGCCGGTGTTGCGCTGCTCGGTCCCGTATTACCGGCGCTGGCGGCGACCGGCCCGGTCCTGAAGCGATCTATCCCGTCATCGGGAGAAATGATCCCGGTGATCGGTTCGGGTACGGCTGTGATTTTCGATGTCGAGGCACAACATGCGAGGGTTCCGCAACTCGCCGAAAGCATGCGCACGTTGATCGCTGGCGGTGGCGCGATGATCGATACCGCGCCCACTTACGGGCAGGCCGAGAAGCGGCTGGGCGAGGTACTGAAGATGCTTGAGCCACCAATCCGCGAGCGCGCCTTCATAGCAACCAAGATCAGCATCACGGGCGAGCAGGCGGGCATTGATCAGGTCACCCGCTCCTTTGCCGATCTGGGGGTGGCTCGGTTCGATCTGCTACAGGTTCACAACGTACGTGACACCGATACGCATCTGAAAACCATTCGCAGGCTTCGTGACGAGGGCAAGGTTCGCTACACCGGCATCACAACCTCGTTTGAACGCACGCATCCCGAGTTCGAACGCATCATGCGAACCGAGAAAATCGACTTCATCCAGATCGACTATGCACTCGACAACCGCCTCGCCGAGCAGCGCATCCTGCCGCTAGCCCAGGAGCGTGGTCTCGCGGTAATCATCAACCTGCCTTTTGGGCGTAATCGTTTGTTTGCCAAGGCGAAGGGTCGCGAACTGCCTGATTTCGCGAAGGAAATCGACTGCGCCAGCTGGGCGCAGTTCTTTCTCAAGTTCCTGCTCGGGCATCCGGCGGTGACGGTGATCATCCCAGGCACAGATCGGCCGGAATATGCGCTCGACAATCTTGCTGCCGCCCGCGGCCGAATTCCGGACGCCGTAATGCGCAAGCGCATGCTTGACTACTGGGAGAGCCTTGGCTGATCGGGCGCGCGGCCAACCGCCGCCTGCCGCAGCGTGCGTCGCGCTGATTATTTTCTGGGCGTTGTCGCCGCGTTCGTGACCGTGGCCACCTGAACCCTGTTTATCGTGGGCTCGCGTGCGCTCGCCGCGCGTGCGCTTCTGCCGATGGATGTCATCGCGATCCGATTCACTGTCTCGGCGCTCGTGCTTGCGCCCTGGGGCTGGTGGCTCGTGAGCCGATGCGGCGGCGGCTGGCTGGGGCTATCCCCGGTGCCGGCAGGCCAGACGCTTGCCCTCGGCATGAGCGGCGGCGTGATCTTCGGGCTCCTCGCCTATCACGGGTTTTCACTCGCACCTGCTTCGCACAGCGCGGTGCTCATGCCGGGGCTGCTACCGCTCTGGGCCGCACTGTTTGCGCGGCTCATCAATGGCGAGCGCGCTGATTCGCAGCGTCTGCTGAGCCTCGGGCTCATCATCATTGGTGCCCTGATGGTGGGAGGGTTGGCGCTGACATCGGCGCTGGAGGGCGGTACCGTCTGGATTGGCGATATGCTCTATCTGTCCGCACCCTTCGTCTGGGCGATGTTCACCGCGCTCAGCAGGCGGTCGGGCGCCGGACCTGTTCAAGCCACCATCGCTGTCGCAGTGTTTGCCGCAGCGGTGTTCGGTCTTCCGTATCTCACGCTCGCCGGGGCGGGGCTGGTGCGCTCGGGGCTCGCCCAGGCAACGTGGTCCGAGATCGGACTGCAGGCACTGCTTCAGGGAATTTTTGCTGCAATCATTTCCGGGATAGGTTTCATGAAAATGGTGCAGGTATTCGGTCCGGTCAGGGCCTCGATGCTCACCGCGGTGGTACCCGCTATCACCGCCGGGTTGGCCGTATTCTGGCTCGATGAACCATTCACCTGGATGCTGGGTGCGGGGCTTGTGTGCGTGACACTCGGTATCGTGGTGGGCGTGGGACGTTCGGCGCAGCCGCCCCGGGCGCAGCCGGCGCAGGCAGACTGAGATGGCAGGCCTCATCTCCGAGGCAGACGTCGAGCGTCTGCTCGATCCCGATGCCCTCATCCACGGAATTGCCGAGGCGCTCAAGGCGCTGAGCGCAGGGCAGGTGATCCAGCCGCTCCGTGGCGTGATGCCCTTCGGCCCGTCGACCCGATTTGATCCTTCGCAGCCGCCAGGCCTCCTCTTCATGAAGCCGGCGCAGATAGGCGATGCCCTGGCGACCAAGCTGATCACCCTGGTGCCTGACAATGCGACACGCGGCCGCCCCACCCTCATTGCTACGGTATTGCTGATGGCGCCGGACACTGGCGAGGTGCTCGCTGTGATCGAGGCGAATACGCTGACCGCACTTCGAACCGCAGCGGCAACGGCAGTGGCTGTCGATGCGCTTTCCCAGCCCGACGCCAGCGTAGTGGCGCTGCTTGGCAGTGGCGTGCTGGCGCGTAGCCACGCCCGACTGCTGCGGCGCGTACGTCGGGTGCGAGAGCTGCGCGTCTGGAGCCGCAACCCCGAGAATGTCACGCGCTGTGCGCAGGAAATCGACGGGATTGCCTGCGACACCGCCGAGCAGGCGGTGCGGGGAGCGGCCATCGTGTGCACCGTGAGCAATGCCGCCGAGCCGATTCTGGCGGGCCGTTGGCTCGAGCCCGACGCCGTTGTCGCGGCGGTGGGTGCGCCCCGTCCTACCTGGCGTGAACTCGATGACGATGCGATGCGGCATCCGGTAATCGCCGATCAGCGCGAAGCTGCCGAGAAAGAGTCGGGTGATGTGATCCTGTCGGGGGCCCGCATTTACGCAGAGCTGGGCGAAATCCTGCTTGGGCGCAAGGAGCGTCCACCGGCGGGTCGACCAGTTATTTTCAAATCGCTGGGGCTTGCGATCGAGGACGCGGTGGCTGCCCGCCTGGTCTACGAGGCGACGCTGCGCGAGAGGCGCTAGGCGGTGAGCCCGCGCACCGCGCGCCGCGTGTCCACGCCTCACGCACTGCCTGGCCTGACTGAACGGAGACACACATGAGCGAGATTGCGAGCCAAGCGACGGCGCTGTTGAATCAGATGGGTATACGGCACTTGCCACCTTCGCGGGGCGGCGCGCTGATCGCGGTGCGAAGCCCGATTGACGGGGCGCTGGTGGCCGAACTGCCTCTTCACGAGGACAGCTGGGTGGACGAAGCTGCCCAGCGTGCGCGGTCGGCTTTCGCGCGCTGGGCTGGAGTGCCCGCCCCGCAACGCGGTGAGCTGGTCCGGCTCTTTGGGGAGGTACTTCGCGAACATAAGCCCGCGCTCGCGGCGTTGGTAAGTATCGAAGCCGGCAAGATTCCAAGTGAGGCGGCCGGCGAAGTTGAGGAGATGATCGATATCTGCGACTTTGCGGTGGGGTTGTCGCGCCAGCTGCACGGACTCACGATCGCCTCAGAGCGCCCTGCTCACCGGATGATGGAGCAGTGGCTGCCGCTTGGGCCAGTGGGCGTGATCACCGCATTCAATTTTCCGGTAGCG